>DASYFQ010000228.1:0-21310 GCA_036498345.1 Steroidobacteraceae bacterium | reverse complement strand
GAAGACGATGTCGATTTCGCGCTTGTTGGCGAGCGCTCCCAGCGCGGCTTCGGCGCTCGCCACCCGCGTCGTCTCGTATCCCAGCTCATTGATCATTTCGACGGTGAGCGCGGCCACCTCATCATCATCCTCGACCAGCAGTACTTGCCCGGCCGAGGCCGCAGCCGTCTCCGGGGAGGCCTCCGCCAGGAGGTTGTCGGGGCGGGCGGGGGTCTTGAGGGTGCGGGGCAGGAACAGAGACACCTTGGTCCCGCGGCCCACGGTACTTTCGATCCGCACCGCCCCTTTCGACGCCCGAGCGAATCCATGGGCTTGCGCGAGTCCCAATCCTGACCCCTTGCCCACCTCCTTGGTGGTGAAAAACGGTTCGAAGGCGTGAGCCAACACATCGGCCGCCATTCCCATTCCGGTATCGCTGATATCCAGCCGCACAAAATCGCCGGTGAGTTCGTGATCGGCCAATGCGGGAGCATTGCAGGCGCTGATCGTGACGCTGCCGCCCGTCGGCATGGCGTCGCGTGCATTGACCGCCAAATTGAGAATGACGAGTTCGAGCTCCCCGGGATCGACCTCGACCGGCCAGAGACGCTCGGCAAATTCGCACCGAATTTGCACGTCGCCCCGAAGGCTGCGGTCGAGCAATTCACGCATGCCGACGATCAGCCGCTCGAGGTCCACGGCCTCGGGACGCAGCGGCTGGCGGCGGGCAAAGGCCAGGAGCTGCCGGCACAGGCCGGCGCCGCGCTCGACCGCCTGCTTCATGGCGGTGAACACGCGCTCGCGTCCGGCCGGATCCCCGCCCGGGCGTCCCATGATTTGCAAGCCGCCGGAGATCACCTGCAGTAAATTATTGAAGTCGTGCGCCACGCCGCCGGTGAGCTGACCGATCGCCTCGATCTTTTGGGCTTGATGCAAGCGCTCCTCCACGACGCGCCGATGGGTAACGTCGGTAATCACGCCGGCAATGCGCGTCGGTGCTTCCTCCGCGTAAAAAGTCTGCCCGCTGAGGTGTACCCAGCGAATCTCGCGATCGGATGCGCGCCGGATGCGCGCCTCGACATCGACCGATCCGGTGAATTCCGCCTGTGCAAAAGCCTGTCTCACCAACGGTCCGTCTTCGGCGAGAAAATGTTCCAGCGTCGTGTTCAAGTCCCACGATAACTGCAATTCGCCGTAGCCGTAGATCTGGTCGTGCCGTAGCGAGCGGCGTATCGCATTCGTGGCCAGAAAAAGCTCCCAGCTGCCCATTCCGGCGGCATCCAAGGCGAGCTGAAAATCCCCCTCGGCACGAGCACGCTCTTCAATTTCCTTGGCCAGCCGCGCATTGGCTGTTCGTAGATCGCCTTTCAGATCGCCGCCATCCTGGATGGCCGCGAGTGCGGCCTCGGTCTCATGCAAGCGCTCGAGGATCTGGGCGCGAGTAAGTCCCTCCGCGCTCGACGCGATGAGCGGTCCTTCATGAGGCGGCCGCGTGCGGCGCTGCATCACGGGACTGCGCGAGATGCCTTTGCATTCGCGTTCAGACAACTGAGTCGCATGCTCCCCAGTGGAACCCAGGAGCGGCCGAGCGGGTAGGGGATATCGTCCTAACGCCTCGTAGGCATCCTCGGACAGCGCCGCGCCTCGCTAAGCCGGGCGTCCGCAGCGCGGTTCAATGGTCGCGGCCCGCGGCGCCGGTCAGACGTTCGAGTCGGGGGACGCGGCCTTGCGCCTCGCCATGTAGTCGAGCAGCGCCTCATCGATCGCGGGATCCATCGGCGGCGGCACATAGTCCGCGAGCTGCTTCTTCCACATCGCATTCGCGCGTTTCGTCATGTCGGGGGAACCCTCGGCCTCCCACTGCTCGTAGCTGTTGTTGTCGGCGAGCGGCGAGCGGTAAAACGCATTTTCGAAATTGGCCTGGGTATGGGCGCAGCCCAGGAAATGCTTGCCGGGACCGACCTCGTGCATGGCATCGAGCGCTTGGCCGTTTGCCGACAAATCCACGCCCGCGAGCAGCGTATGCATCATGCCCGCCTGATCCGCATCCATGACGAACTTTTCGTAGCCCATGGCCAGACCGCCTTCGAGCCACCCGGCCGTGTGCAGCACGAAATTGACGCCCGCGAGACAGGTCGGCACCAAGGTGTTGGCCGACTCGTATGCGGCTTGCGCATCCGGAATCTTCGATGCACATAAGCTGCCGCCGGAGCGAAACGGTATGCCGAGTCGGCGTGCGAGCGCGGCCATGCAGTACAGCACCAAGGCGGGTTCCGGCGTTCCGAAGGTCGGGGCACCCGATTGCATCGAGATCGAGGAGGCAAAACTACCGAGCACCACCGGCGCTCCCGGATTGACCAATTGCACGAAGGCAAGCCCCGCCAGTGCTTCCGCCAGAGTCTGCGCGACGGTGCCTGCGACCGTGACCGGGGACATCGCGCCGGCGAGGATGAAAGGAGTGATGATCAAGGCCTGATTGGCGCGCGCGTAGACCTTGGCGGCGCCGAGCATGGTCGCGTCGTACGTCATCGGCGAGTTGACATTGATCAGGTTGATGATGGTCGTCTTCGGACGGCCGGTCAGCGGGTCGGTCAGTTCGTCGCCAAATACGATGTTCGCCATTGCGACGGAGTCCGCGGCGCGCTCGGGCGCCGTCACCGAGCCCATGAAGGCCTTGTCGCTGTACTTCAGATGGCTGTACACCATGTCGAGGTGACGCTTATTGACCGGCAGATCCACCGGCTCGCAGATCGTGCCGCCCGAATGGTGCAGGGAATTGGCGAGATACGCGAGCTTGACGAAATTGCGGAAGTCCTCGATGCGCGCATAGCGGCGGCCTTCGTCCAGATTGCGCACGAAGGGCGAGCCGTAGGCCGGAGCGAACACGGTGTTCTTGCCGCCGATGACGACGTTGCGTGCAGGGTTGCGCGCGTGCTGAGTGAACTCGCGCGGCGCGGTGCGTTGCACGAGCGAACGGCACATGCCCCTGGCGAAATGCACCCGCTCGCCCTTGACGTCCGCCCCGGCGCTCTTCCAGATCTCGAGCGCCTCCGGGTCGTCGCGGAAATCGATGCCGATCTCTTCGAGAATCGTATCGGCGTTGTGCTCCATCAGCGCGAGGCCTTCCTCGCCCAGCACCTCGTAGTAGGGGATCTTGCGAGTAATGTAGGGTATCGACGCCCCCGCCCGGGCGGCGCGCGCAGCCCGTTTTGCTTCGCGGCCGCTGGGACGCCGCGCGTGACCGGCTTGCGAAATCTGTTCGTCCATCGCCGCTCTCCCCTGGACTCAAACTCTCAGTATGGTCACTGGGAGCGGGCGCGGCTGATCAGTTTGCGTCATGGACTTGTCATGAAGCGCCATTCTACGCACTCACCCGCCATAGAACTCCCGTGCGATTTCGCTCAGCAGCCCCGTCACATAACCGCCGAACGAACGCCATACCTCGAGATGGAACGCGTCGTCGCGGGTGCGCCATAAGACGATATCGGCCTTCGCCAATACGGTTCGCGTGCACATGCCGACGGGAAATTCGCCGGGGTCCAAATCCAGCGGACAGGCGCCGCTCAACAAGGTCGCCGCGTGGGAGCCGCTCACTTCGAGTGCAAATTGCCGGTGACTGATATTGACCAACGCATGCGGCAGGGCGCTCAACGAGTGCTCGAGCGCGTCCGCGGCCGCGGTCTCCGATGCTGCGTCGGCACCCAGCAGCAGGTATTCGTCGGGGCCCAGCCACAGCGTCGCGCGCCCGTTCTGAAACAGCGCACGGCACGGGTCTTCCGCGAATGCGGCTCCCCAAACCGGCGCCGCCAGCGCGCGCACGCGGGCGTCACCGTGCAGGACGAAGCGCATGGCGGGCGGCATCGCCCGCATCCATGCGGTAGCCGGCACCGGCGGCGGTCTGCGGATTGCGGCGTCAGGCATTGATGCGTGCTCCGGACGGATCGTAGAAAACCGGCGCGGTCACTTCGACTTCCAGGTCGCCGTTGGGCATGGGCACATACAAGGTCTGCCCGAGCCGCGCGCGGCCGCCCGCGATCAGGCCCAAGGCAATCGAGTGGCCCAGCACGCTGCTCGCATAGGACGAAGTGACATGGCCGATCAGTTCCATGGGTGGTTTCTGGCCTGATTTTGCCGCTATTTGCGCGCCTTCTTCGAGCACGGTGCGCGGGTCCTTGGTGCGCAGCCCCACCAGCTGCTTTCGCGCGGCTGCCTTCATCGAGGGACGCTCCAGCGAACGCTTGCCGACGAAATCCGCCTTAGCTTTGCCGATGGCCCAGGTCAGCCCGGCGTCATCCGGCGTCACCGTGCCATCCGTGTCCTGGCCGACGATGATGTAGCCCTTCTCCGCGCGCAGCACGTGCATGGTTTCAGTGCCGTATTCGGTGATGCCGTGCGCCTGGCCTTGCTCGTATACGGTCTCCCAGACGCTCTGGCCGAAATCCGCCGGCACGTTGATTTCGAATCCCAGCTCTCCCGTGAAACTCACGCGAAACAGCAACGTGGGCACGCCGCAGATACGCCCGCGGGCGACGCTCATGTGCGGCCACGCCGAGCTGATCTCGATTCCTTCGACCAGCGGCTCGAGCACCCGCCGGGCATTCGGACCCTGCACGGCGATGACGGCCCATTGCTCGGTGGTCGAGGTGAGCCACACCTGGAGGTCCGGCCACTCGGTCTGACGGTAATCCTCCATCAAAGCGAGGACGCGCGGCGCGCCGCCGGTGGTGGTGGTCACGTGGAAGCGATCCGCGCCCGTGCGCGCAACCACGCCATCGTCGAAGATAAAGCCGTCTTCTCGGAGCAATATCCCGTAACGCGAACGGCCGACGCCTAAACTGGACCAGTTGTTGACATACAGCCGGTTCATGAATTCGGCGGCATCGGGGCCGACCACTTCGATTTTGCCGAGCGTCGAGGCGTCGAAAATCCCGCACGCGCTGCGCACCGCGCGGCATTCGCGCGCGACCGCCGCGTGCATGTCTTCGCCGCCGCGCGGAAAATAGCGGGCGCGCTTCCACAATCCCACATTCTCGAATACCGCGCCTCGGGCTTGGGCCCAAGGATGGGTCGGCGTGGTGCGCACCGGATCGAACAAGTCGCCGCGTGAGATGCCGGCCATGCTGCCGAAGGTGACGGGAGTGTAGGGCATGCGAAAGGTGGTCAGACCCACTTTCGGAATGGCCACATCGAGCTGCTCGGCGACGATGGCCATGGCGTTGAGGTTCGAGGTCTTGCCCTGATCGGTTGCCATACCTGTCGTGGTATAGCGCTTGACGTGTTCGATCGACCGAAATCCTTCCCGGGTGGCGAGCCCCAAGTCGCGAGTCGTCACATCGTGTTGCCAATCGACGAAGGACTTCTCCTTGCTCGGCGAGGCGGCTTGCGGCAATACGCCGAGATAGGCGTGGCTGCGCCGCTCGAGCGCGTCCACGTCGAAGCGGCGCTGCGTGTGATTCGGCTCCGGAGACGCCGCCGCGCCCGCCCTGGCACCATCCGCCAGCACCTCGGCCAAGTCGTAAACACCGCGGCAGGCACCGGCCGAACGCTCGCATTCGGCCGAGGCGCCGGGCACGAAAGCCTTGAGATCCTCGTTCCACGCGAGCTTCCCGCGCGATTGAGAAAACAAATGCACGCTGGGGGTGAAGCCGCCCGACATCAACACCGAATCGCACTGGATGCGCGGTCCGGCTTGCACCGTGTCGCGCTGCACGTGCCCGAGGGTAATGGCATTGACGCGCAAATCGCCGTCGGTGCCGAGCACGGTCGAACCCGGAAGTATGTCGATCCCGGCGCGGCGCGCAGCGTCGGGAAGGGCGCCCACGGCCTGCGGGCGCAGATCCGCGACCGCTGCAATGGCCACCCCCGCGGCCTTGAGATCCAGGGCCGTCTGGTAAGCATCGTCGCCGGCGGTCACGATGACCGCACGCGTGCCGACGCGCACGCCATATCGGTTGAGGTACGTGTGCGCGGCGCTCGCCAGCAGGATGCCCGGCCGGTCGTTCCCCGGAAACACCAACGGCCGTTCGATCGCGCCGGTGGCGAGCACCACCGAACGCGCGCGCACTTGCCACAGCCGCTCGCGCGGCTGACCGGCGGGCGGATGCGCAAGATGATCGGTCAGGCGTTCATTGAGGCCGATGAGATTGTGCGGAAAATAGCCGAAGGCGGTGGTACGCGCGAGCAAAATCACGCGATTGTTCTTCGCGAGCGAGGCGACGGCTGCATGCACCCATGCGAACGCGGTCTGCCGGTCGATCAGCGCTTCGGTCTCGGACAGCAGACTGCCCCCGAACTCAGCCGTTTCATCGCATAGGATGACGCGGGCGCCGCTGTCGGCGGCCGCCAAGGCCGCGGCAATCCCCGCGGGCCCCGCGCCGACGACCAACACATCGCAGTGTGCATAGCGCTGAGCGTAGCGGTCCGGATCGGCTCGGGTGGGCGCGCGGCCCAACCCCGCGGCGCGGCGGATCACCGGCTCGTACAGTGATTTCCAGGCCTTCCTCGGCCACATGAAGGTCTTATAATAAAACCCGGCGGGGAAAAATGCCGACAGCCCGTCGTTGATACGGCCGAAGTCGCGCTTCAGGCTCGGCCAACGATTCTGGCTTTCGGCGACCAAACCGTCGTACAGCTCGACTTGAGTCGCACGCAAATTGGGCGTCACGCGCGCGGCATCCCGGCTCACCGTCACCAAGGCATTCGGCTCCTCGGAGCCCGCGGCCAGAATGCCGCGCGGCCGGTGATACTTGAACGAGCGCCCGGTCAAATGCACGCCGTTGGCGAGCAAGGCCGACGCCAGGGTATCCCCCGCGACGCCTTCATACGATTGGCCGTCGAAGGTGAATCCGCGGCGTTGCGCGCGGTCGATTCGCCCGCCGCTGGCGGTGCGCAATCCGCGAGTCGAACTCATCGGCTGCGCTCGCGCGGCGCGGCTGACGCGCCCGATGTGGGTGGCGCTTCGCCGGTCTTGTAGAACGCCAGAAAATGATCGGTGGTCGTGTCGCGCAGCGCATTGAAGAAGCGCCCGCAGCCGCGAGCATGGCGCCAACGTTCGGCAAACACGCCCTTGGTATTGGCGCGCATGTACAAGAATTCCGCCCAGGCCTGATCATCCAGCTGCGAGGGTTGCTGCGGCCGCGCCAAGTGTGCCTGGCCGCCATAGCTGAATTCGATTTCAGGACGTTTACCGCAGTAGGGGCAGACAATGAGCAGCATCAGGGGTCCCGTTCAGTGGGCGACGGCGGCCGCCGCGGCCTCGTCGATCAAGAATCCGTCGCGGAAGCGCTCGATGGTGAACGGCGCATTGATCGGATGGGGTTCGTCCCGGGCGATGGTCCAGGCAAAGACATGCGCCGATCCCGGCGTGGCTTTGAACCCGCCGGTCCCCCAGCCGCAGTTGAGGTACAGGCCGGGCACCGGCGTCTTGGCAATGATGGGCGAACGGTCCGGCGTCACGTCGACGATGCCGCCCCAGTTGCGCAACATCCGCAAGCGACGGAAGTTCGGGAATAGCTCGCAGATCGCATCCAAGGTGTGCGTATTGATGTGCAACGCGCCGCGCTGCGTATACGACGTATAGGCATCGGTACCGGCACCGATGACCAATTCGCCCTTGTCCGATTGGCTGATATAGGCGTGAATCGTGTTGGACATGACGACGCAGGGAAAAATGGGCTTGATGGGCTCGGAAACCAATGCCTGCAGCGGATAGCTCTCCAAGGGCACGTGCACGCCGGCCATTGCCATGATCACGCTGGTGTGGCCGGCGGCGGACACGCCCACCTTGCGCGATTGAATGACCCCGCGCGTGGTTTCCAATGCCTCGACGGCGCCGCTTGCGTCGCGCCGAATGCCGGTCACCTCGCAATTCTCGATGATGTCGACGCCGAGCGCGTCGGCGGCGCGCGCATAGCCCCAGGCCACGGCATCGTGCCGCGCGGTGCCGCCGCGGCGCTGCAGCGCCGCGCCCAACACCGGATAGCGGATGTTGTCTTCTATGTTGAGCGGCGGACAGAATTCCTTGGCTTGCGCCGGCTCCAGCCATTCATTGTCGACCCCGTTGCAACGATTCGCGTGCACATGGCGCTTGAACACTTGAATGTCGTGCACCGTATGCGCGAGCATCATGACGCCGCGGGGCGAGAACATGACGTTGTAATTGAGCGCCTGCGAGAGGTTCTCCCACAGCTTCACCGAATGATCGTAGAGCGCCGCGCTCTCGTTGAACAAGTAGTTCGAGCGGATGATCGTGGTATTGCGCCCGGTGTTGCCGCCCCCGATCCAGCCCTTTTCCAGGACGGCAATGTTCGTCAGCCCATGCTCCTTGGCCAGGTAATAGGCGGCCCCGAGGCCGTGACCGCCGCCGCCGACGATGATGGCGTCGTAGCGTGCCTTCGGTTCGGGCTTGCGCCATTGCGCCTGCCAGCTACGATGCTTCGAGAGGCTGCGCCAGATCAGCGACAGTCCCGAGAATGATTGCCTGCTCATATATCGCGCGGTGTGCCCTAAGCCCTCAAATCCTGATTCTCCGGATCATACGGTGAATCGACCAGCACCGTCGCGCGCTTGCGCTCGCCCAGGATCTCGATCTCGATGTCGCCGCCGACCGCTGCAAATTCCGGCTTGACGTAGCCCAAGCCGAGACTCTTGCGCAGAGCGTGGCCGTAGTAGCCGGCCGTGGCGCGGCCGATGATGTTGCCCTTGAGATCGAACAACGGCTCATTGCCCAACGGATCGGCATCCGTGACGCCATGAACCTCGAACGTGATGAAGCGATGCGGTACTCCGGCCTTCAGCTGCTTCTCGAGGGCCTCCTTGCCGATGAACGGACCCTTGTTGAGGCGCACGAAGCGGTCGAGTCCCGCCTCGTAGGGCGAGTAGTCCGGGGTGAGGTCGCTGCCCCACATGCGGTAGGATTTCTCGAGCCGCAGGGATTCCATCGCGCGCATGCCGGCCATACCGATGTTGAATTCGGCGCCGGCGGCGAACAGCGAGTCGAACAGGTGGTGCGCATACTCGATCGGAAAATGCAGCTCCCAGCCGAGCGCGCCGACGAAGTTCACCCGCATCAGATACACATCGGTGGCGAGACCCACCTCGGCCACTTGTCCCGTGAGCCAGGGAAATGCCGCGTTGTCGAGCGGCGCATCCACCAGTTTGGCCAGGACGTCCCGTGAGCGCGGTCCGGCGACGACGAAGCAGCCGCGGCTCATGGTGATGTTCCTCAAGGTCACGCTGCCGTCCGCGGGCAGCGATTGCTGCAAATAGTCGCTGTCGTAGCGCTCGGCGGCGCCGGCGCTCACGACATAGTAGTGCTGATCGGCGATCTTGGTGATGGTGAACTCTGAGCGAATGCCGCCGCGGCGAGTGAGCGCGTGGCAGAGCGCAATCCGCCCGATCTTGGCCGGCACCTTGTTGGCCACCAAGCCGTCGAGCCAGCTTTCGGCGCCCGGTCCCGTCACTTCATGCTTGGTGAAAGGCGTAAGGTCGATGATCCCGACCTCTTTTCGCAAGCGCAGCGCTTCATTGCCCACGTGCTCGAAGTAATTCGAGCGGCGGAAGCTCCATTGATCTTTCGCCGGAACGCCGGGCGGTGCAAACCAGTTGGCCCGCTCCCAGCCGTAGCGCTGGCCGAACACCGCGCCCATGCGGGCGAGCTTGTCGTATACCGGGCTGGTCTTTGCGGGACGCGCATCGGCGCGCTCCTCGTCGGGAAAGTGAATGACGAAGACGTTGCGATACGTTTCCTCGTTTTTTTGCACCACATAACGCTTGCTGGTGTACGGCCCATAGCGGCGCGGATCAACCGCCATCATGTCGATGCCGGGCTCGCCTTCGACTATCCATTCGGCCAGCTGCCAGCCGGAACCGCCGGCGGCGGTGATGCCGAAGCTGTGGCCCTCGTTGAGCCATAAGTTTCGGACGCCCCAGCCGGGGCCGATCAACGGGCTGCCGTCCGGCGTGTAGGCAATGGGGCCATTGACGATGTCCTTGATGCCGCAGTTGGCGAGCGAAGGCACGCGCCGCTGCGCGGCCTCGACGTGCGGCAGCAGGCGCTCCAGATCGCCTTCGAAAAGACTCTTGCCGAACCAGTCGGGTACGCCGTCCGCGAAGCGCGCCGGCGCGCCGGCCTCATAGGGTCCCAATATCCAGCCCATGCGCTCTTCACGCAAATAATAGGACTGATCCGATTCACGCAGCACCGCGAGTTCGCGGCCGCCGCCCTGACGGTACGCCTTCAGTTCGGGCGATTCGTCATACACGATGTACTGGTGTTCGACGGGAATGGAGGGCACGTTGAGGCCGAACAGGCGCCCCGTTTGCCGCGCATAATTGCCGGTGGCGCAGACTACGTGCTCGGCGACGATGTCGCCCTTATTGGTGGTCAGACGCCATTCTCCCGAGGGCATGCGTTTCACCGAGGTGACCTCGCACTGCTCGTGGATTTCGGCGCCGCGGTTGCGGGCACCCTTGCGCAGCGCCATGGTGAGGTCCGCCGGCGCGATGTGTCCGTCATCGGGATGGTAGAGCGCGCCGACGATTTTCGGCGTGCCCGCGCCATCTCCGAGGTCGACCAACGGCCACAGGTCGCGCACTTCCTTGGGTCCGATCACTTGGAAGGGCACGCCGATGGTATTCGCGGTACCGCAGTATTTCTGGTATTCGTCCATCCGGTCGCGGCAGGTCGCCAGGCGCATATTGCCGGTGACGTGAAAGCTCACATCTTGACCGGTCTCGGCCGGCAGGCGCTTGTAAAGGTCCACGGAGTATTTGTGCAACTGGCCGACGGTGTAGCTCATGTTGAACAGGGGCAGCAGCCCCGCCGCATGCCAGGTCGATCCCGCGGTCAGCTCAGCCCGCTCGAGCAGCATGACGTCGGTCCAGCCTTTCAGGGCCAGGTGGTAAAGCGTGCTGACGCCCACCACGCCGCCGCCAATCACCACGACGCGGGCATGAGTTTTCATGTGAGATCTCCCAACGCAAATGCGTCACGCAGTGTAACCAGCGGGCCGTTAAATAAGACTCCAATTGCGACAACCGCTTATGGAAATGCGCCAGGCGGGCGCGAAATCGGCTCCGTGGACGGCCAGACGGGGCCGCGGAACCGTCTGAAAAGCGACGGGATTATGTCGGAAACGGACAAGCCGGCGCGCCGATGGCATACTATTCCGGTCTCGACCCTCGGCTATTTTGCTCTCGGAGGCACATTGGAAGCGTCCGCCGTGCTGCGTAAATGCAAGTACGCATTTCTGACCCTGCCGAACTATTCGCTGATCGCCGTGGCCAATGCCCTGGAACCCCTGAGAATGGCCAATCGCTTGGTCGGCAAGGACGTCTATGAGTGGTCGGTCATCAGCGTCGACGGGCACGCCGCGGACGCCAGCAGCGGACTCACTCTGTCCCCGACCGGCGCTCTCGATAAATTGGGTCCGGTCGATATTCTGTTCGTCTGCGGCGGCATCAATGTTCGCGAAGCCGTATCGCCGGCGCTGTTGACGGCGCTCAAGCGTCTGGCCGACCGCCGGGTGCCCTTGGGCGCCCTGTGTACCGGAGGCTACGCGCTCGCGCGCGCCGGCTTGCTCGATCATTTCAGCGCGACCATTCATTGGGAGAATCTGTCGGCGCTGCGCGAGGAATTCCCCAGAGTAAGGCTCAGCGACCAGTTATTCACCATCGACCGCGACCGCTATACTTGCTCCGGCGGCACCGCGCCCTTGGACCTCATGCTGAATCTCATTCAAGCGAAATTAGGCGCGCGGATCTCGCAGCTAGTCTCCGAGCAATTCATCGTCGATCGAGTCCGCAAGGACACGGATCGCCAGTACATCCCCCTGCGCGCGCAAATCGGCGTGTCGCACCGGGGACTGATTCGGGTGGCGCAGCTCATGGAAGAAAACATCGAGAAGCCGCTCTCGCTGGAACAGATCGCCAAGTCCACGGGCCTGTCGCGCCGCCAAATCGAACGCCTGTTCAAGCGCGACTTGAATTGCGTGCCCAAGCACTACTACCTCGAAATGCGCCTGCGGCGAGCCCGCGAGCTGCTGCTTCAAACCGCGATGCCCATCATGGATATCACGACCGCCTGCGGATTTCAGTCGCCGCCGCATTTCTCCAAGTGCTACCGCATGCAGTTCGGCTATCCGCCGAGCGCCGAACGCAAGATCGGCGACAAGCACGGACAGCGCCGCGGCGCGAGCGATGTCTCGACCGTCGCCACTTGAATCAGGGTGCAGCGGCCCTACGGTCTGATAGGCTCGGCAACACGATGGAGCAGCAAATTCAAGCACGCCTGCGCGCCGCTCATAGTACCGCTCTCGCCGCGCTCCGAGAGGGCCGAGCCGCTACAGCCGAGCATTGGCTGCGGGCGATCGAGGCGCAATTTCCCGGCGAGGTGAATTGCTTGTGGCTGATCGGCGCGGCGCTCCTCGACCAGAACAAGATCCCCGAGAGCATCGTCATACTCGAGCGAGCGCTGGCTACTGCCCCCGATTTTGCGGATGCGCGCGTGGATCTCGCGCGCGCCTACCGGTGCGCCGGCCGGGCCGCACAGGCACGCGAGGAGGTGCGGCAAGTGCTGGAGAATACGCCCCATCATCATCGCGCGTGGCTCGCTTACGGTGATGCGCTGGTCGACCTCGGGCAGCATGCTGACGCTGCCATCGCCTTCGAACGCGCTCGGCTCACCGATCCGGAGAGGCCGCGTGTCGAGGAAGCGACGGCGGCGTTCGTGAGCGACGACCGGAAAGGCGCGGAACTCATTTTCCGCGAAATCCTGCAGCGGGATGCGAGCCACGTGGCGGCACTGTGCGGCCTTGCGGGGCTGTCACTCGTGGCCGACATGCCCGGCGATGCCGAGCGCCTGCTGCGCCATGCCCTGAAGCAGTCTGCGCATCTTCCGCTCGCACACAGGGGACTCGGGCCGGCGCTGATGGCATTGGGCCGGGTCGAGGAAGCGCAGGTCGCCGCACGCCACCTCATCGCGATCGAACCCCAGAGTCCGCAAACCTGGGTCATGACCGCCGGCGTCGCGACGCGGCTCATGCGACAAGAGGAGGCGCTCGAAGCTTATGAGCAAGCCGCGAGCCTTAAGCCGGCAGAGGTGGGGCTGCGCATGTCGGTTGGCCACGTGCAAAAGACGCTCGGCCGCCGCCGCGACAGCGAGACCTCCTATAAAAGAGCGTTGCAGATGGATCCGGGCCGTGCCGAGGCCTACTGGAGTCTCGCTGACCTCAAGAACTATCACTTCAGCGATACGGAGGTCGCAGCCATGCAGCGGCTGCTCGATACGGACAAGCGCGAGCGCTCTAACGAGGCGCAGCTGAATTTCGCCCTGGGAAAGGCTTTCGAGCAGCGCCAGCTGTACCCGCGGGCCTTTGTGCACTATGCCCAGGGTAACGCGCTGCGGCGCGTCGACGCCCCCTTCGATATCGAGAGCTTCGAGCGCCGCAGCGCAAGGATCCGCGCCTACTTTGATGCGACGTTTTTTGCCCCGCGTCAGGGCAGTGGGGATCCGAGCACCGCGCCCATCTTCATCGTCGGACTTCCGCGATCCGGGTCCACCCTGGTGGAGCAGATCCTCGCCAGCCACTCGCGCGTGGAAGGCACCATGGAGCTGCCCAATATTCTCAACGTCGTGAGCCAGTTCGACGACATGGCCGCTACTCGCGACGGTTACCCCGAAAGCGTGGGAAAGGTGCCAGCCACCCATCTGGCGGCGCTTGGCGGCCGTTACCTCACGGAGACTGCGCCGCTGCGGCGTGGGCGTGAGCGATTCACCGACAAGCTGCCGAATAATTTCAGTCACGTGGGACTTATCCACGCGATACTGCCGCACGCGACCGTCATCGACGTGCGCCGTCATCCCATGGATGCGTGCTTCAGCACCTTCAAGCAGTACTTCGCGGAGGGTCAGACCTTCAGCTACCATCTCGAGGACCTCGGGCGCTACTACCGCTGCTACCTCTCCCTGATGGACCACTGGGACGCAGTCCTAGCGGGTAAGGTGCTGCACGTTCAGTACGAACACTTGGTGCGAGATCCAGAGGCCAACATCCGTCGCCTGCTCGAGCACTGCGGGCTGGGCTTCGAGCCCGCCTGTCTCAACTTCCACCTGACGCAACGCTCAGTACGCACGGCGAGTGCCGAACAGGTGCGTCAGCCGTTGTATGCCTCGGGGGTGGGCTACTGGAAGCATTTCGCCAAGGAGCTGGAACCCCTGCGCTCGAGCTTGGGCGAATGTCTCGCACGCTTTGCCGACCCCGGCTGATTCCCGATCCCCAATTGAACGATCGATCAGTGCCACGCAGCAAATCCATTGACGCGGGCCGCCTTCCCAAGGGATGATCGATGAGATAAACCGCGTGAAGGGCGGGCAACTCGAAGATACGAGGGGATCCAATGAGCACCATCCTGAAGCATCGTGCGTCCGCATCGTTTGGTCGACGCCGAGATACCCCCTGCCTTCATACTCGTTCGACACTCAGTCTCGCCGTCGCCGCGGCGCTGTACGGGGCAGGCGCAGTGCATGGAGTTCCGGCCCTGGCTGCCGGCAGCGCGTCGGATACCCTCGAAGAGATTACCGTGACCGCGCGCAAGCGCGCGGAGAATCTGCAAGACGTGCCGATAAGCATCGACGTATTCACGGCGAAGGATCTAAAGGAACTCGGCATCGCCAATATGGATGACTACATGCAAAAGGTGCCATCCATTTCCTTCATCAGCAGCGGGCCCGGCACGCAGGTTTTCGTCATGCGCGGAGTCTCTGACGGCAGCAACCCGACCTACGGGAACACCTCCTCAACCGGGTTCTTCGTCGACGACATGTCCATGAGCGATAGCAGCGCACAGCCGGACCTGCACCTGTACGATATCGAGCGCATTGAAGTGCTGAATGGCCCGCAAGGTACGACTTTCGGGGCTGGGGCGATGTCGGGCGCAATCCGCTACATTACCAATAAGCCCGACGTGAAAGCCTTCAGCGCCGGCCTTGACTTTGACGGCGGTAAGATTGATGGAGGTCAGAACACCTGGAGCTATGAGGGATTTTTGAACCTGCCCCTCATCGACGGAGTTTTCGGCCTGCGGCTCTCTGCTTTCAGCGACTCCCACGGCGGATTCATCAACAACCGGCCGACGACGCGTACCTGGGTCAACGGCGCCGTCTCGAACAACGCGCCATGGGCGGGGAACAATTACAACCGCGAGCACGTGGAAGGCGGCCGGGTCGCCCTGAAATGGGTTATCAATGATGGCTGGAACGCCTTACTCACGTATGGCTATCAGCGCCAGCACACCAATGGGGCGTGGGACGAGGATCCGACCCTGCCGGCGCGGACCGTCGCGCGCTTCGGCCCGGAGTCCAATGACTTTCAAGCGAAGATGCTCGACTTCCACGTGGACGGCGATGTTGGGATCGGCGATCTGGTGTTTGCGAGCACCTACTGGGCGCAGCCCAGGCGCCAGTGGAACGAGTACTCGCAGTATGAGCAAAACTTCAACGCCGGTGCCAAAACGAACCCCCCTACAGGCTTTCCGGGCACCCAGGAGGGCTTCACCTGCCTGAACGACCCCTATTACGGCGGCGGCCCCTATACCGGCTGCAACGCGGCGACACAGTACTACTCGTACAACCTAAACCCTCAGCGCTGGTCGGAGGAGCTGCGGCTGGTATCCAAGCCGGGCGGCCCTTTTCACTGGCTCGCGGGTCTTTACTGGGAGCGGACCCAGGACAAATTCTACAGTAATACCTATTACATGCCGGGACTGCAGTACCAGGGCGCGGCGTTTCAGTCTTATCTGAACTACTACGGCCTGACTCAGCCGACGCTGCCGGCGGGCGAGTGGTATGCGTACACGGAGCGTTCCGATTACTTGCAAACCACCGAGTTCGCCAATATCAGCTTCGACCTCACGGACCGGCTCAACGTCGAAGCGGGCACGGTGCACTTCAAGTCTCACTTCGCGTACTACACTCCTTTCGTGCAGTTCGCTTATGCCACCTCGGCTCCGAACTTTTATTCGGGCGGCTCGCAAAAGTGGAACAGCAAGTTCGGCATCAACTACAAGGTTACCGATAAAGCGCTGGTGTATGCCGATTTCGCGCAGGGTTTCCGCGACGGCGGTACCAACGCTGGAAGTCCGCAGTCGTGCTACACCAATGGGGTTCCCAACACCTATAGTCCTGACACTCTCAACAACTACGAACTCGGCTGGAAAACCACCTGGTTGAACGGCCGCCTGCTGTGGAACGGTGCAAGCTACTACATGGACTGGAGCAAGCTGCAGACTCTGCTCTACAACGCCTTGGTCTGTCCCTCGTCCAGTTACAACGTCAACATCGGCAACGGGCGCATCTATGGCATGGAATCGAATGTCAACTACAAGATCAACGACAACGTATCGGTCCAGGCCGCGGCCAGCTATAACGACTCGCGCATAGTTTCGAGCCCGGACCCCAACTACCAGGCCTATTTAGGCGAACGACTGCCCTTCGCACCCTACTTCAGCTGGAGTTGGAACGCGCGTTATGAGCACCCGCTTGGCGGCGGCAACCTGCGCGGATATGCGCAATTGGACATGGCGCACAAGGGCGACATGTGGAACAACATCAATCCCAGCGACAAGAACACCGGGCTGCCGCGTATCCTGCAGCCGGCCTACACCATCACGAATCTGCGCTTAGGGTTAAATCCCGAGGGCCAGAGTTGGCTCGCGGAGTTCTATATCACCAACCTCACGGACAAGAACGCGGTCGTCTACAGCAACACCTCTAATTTCGACCTTCGCCTGACCACTAACGAGCCGCGGGTGTTCGGTCTTCGCCTGAGCTACCGATGGGGCAAGGGAGACAAGGGCCACACGGGCGAGTAGGTCGCCGTGCGCCCACGATAGTCGAGACCAATGCCAATGAAACCACTCTACAAGGCTGCCGCGAGCCTGTTGGTGTCGCTGTGTGCAATGCATGCGCTGACTGCGCAGGCGGCGCCGGTGCGCCGCACGCTGACGCCGGATGATTTTTACCGCGTCCAGGACGTGAGCGACCCGCAGGTATCGCCCGACGGGCAATGGGTGGCCTATGTCGTGACAACGAACGACCGCGAGCCCGACGAGGCCCGCAGCGCGATCTGGATGGTGAGTTGGGACGGCAAGGAGCGGTTGGCGCTGACGGCCGCGGCGGATGGCACCGGCAAACCGAGGTGGAGCCCGGACGGACGCTATCTGGCATTCATGTCGACGCCTCCTGGCGCCGACAAACCGCAGATCATGCTCTTGGACCGCCGCGGCGGCGATGCCCGCCAACTGACCGGCGTCAGCGGCGACATCGGTGAGTACGCATGGTCGCCGGACGGCAGGCGACTCGCATTCGCGATGCAGGAAGGCGACCCCGGCGCCGCGCCCAAACCTATGGTGATCGACGCGCTGCACTTCAAGCAGGATGAGGAGGGCTATCTCCGATCAGCGCACGCGCGACATCTGTACCTGTTCGATGTCGAGAACAAACACACCGAGCCGCTGACTAACGATCCCGCCTACAATGAGGATTTGCCCGCCTGGTCTCCAGATGGCCGGCGGATCGCCTTCATTCGCACGCGAGAACAGGGAGCGGATCCGGATGGGCGCGAAGATATCGATGTCATTGAGTCTGCGATCGGCGCAACGCCGCGCCGTATCGCACGTCCCTACGCACCGAACGCCCAGAAGCTCGCCTGGAGTCCGGACGCCACGCTGATCGCGTATCTGCAAGGTATCGAGCCCAGGTTCTATGCGTATATGCAAGACCGTCTTGCGGTAGTGCCGGCAGGCGGCGGTGCGCCGCGCGCGCTGACCGACAAGCTCGATCGAGCGGTGACGTCTTTCGCTTTTGCGGCCGACTCGGCGTCGATCATGGTCTCGGTGGAGGACGACGGCGGGGCATACCCAGCCCGTGTCGATCTGCGGGGCGGCGCCATTACCGGCGAGGGCGCCACGGGCCCGTTCGTCGTCTCTGCGCTGTCCTCGGCAGCGGGGCATACGGTGCTGCTCGAAGCCAACGATGGCGCGCTCGCCGAAGTATATGCACTTGAGGCCGGCCAGCTGCGCAAGCTCACCGCGCAAAATGACGCGTTCCTCGCGGAGGTGCAGTTGGGCGCGGTCGAGGACATCCGCTTCAAGAGCAAGGACGGTACCGAGATCCGCGGCCTCGTCGTCACGCCACCCTCGTATGTCCCCGGCCGGAAGTATCCGACGATTTTGTGGATCCACGGCGGACCCAATGGACCGGACGAACATGCGCTGGCGCTTGACGGCTATCAATTCGAGCCGCAGATGTTCGCGGCGAAAGGTTATGTGGTCTTGCGCGTCAATTATCGAGGCGGCAGCGGCCGCGGACGGGCGTTTGCCCAAGCGATAGCTGCCGACTGGGGCCACAAGGAAGTCGAGGACCTCCTTGCCGGTGTCGACTACCTGGTCGCGCGCGGTATCGCGGATAAAGGACGGCTGGGCGTCGGCGGTTGGAGCTACGGCGGCATTTTGACCGATTACACCATCGCCTCCGACCGGCGCTTCAAAGTTGCGATCAGCGGAGCGGGCAGCGGCAATCAGCTGTCGACGTATGGATCCGATGAATACGTGCTCCAATACAACAATGAGCTGGGTCCGCCGTGGAGCAATACGGCACTGTGGCTCAAGGTGTCGTATCCCTTCTTTCATGCGGATCGCATTCACACGCCGACGCTGTTCATGGGCGGGGAGAAGGACTTCAATGTCCCCATCACCGGCAGCGAACAGATGTACCAGGCGTTGCGGACGCTGGGAGTGCCGGCGCAGCTCATCGTGTATCCCGGTCAGCACCACGTGTTCACGCGCCCGAGCTTTCTCAAGGATATGGCCGAGCGGATGTCGGCCTGGCTCGACCGCTACCTGCCGCCGGCCCGCTAGATCGTCCGTGGCGTGAATCAGGGCGCGCGCGTTCGCGCGAGCACGGCGTCGCCGCCCAACACGCCGCGAATGCCGGCGCCGGATGCCGCGACGCCTTCGGGCCATTCCACGGTCAGTTCGCCGGTGACCCCGTCCGCCGTCGCCACGTGCAGCGACGCGCGCACCGTGCCGATTCGCGCCAATGGCTTGTCGATCTTCCCGCTGACCGTCAAATCCTCGGTCCACCGAACCTGATTCAAGGCGACGTGAGCGGTCGAGGCATCGTTCACCACGCGGAAACTGCCGCCGCGCAATCCCACGCCCTGGCCGGTGGAATTGCCGCCCAGCCGGGCGAGCACATCGCCGGCTGTCATCACCGCAGCGCCAACCCAGCGCAACTGCGCGGCATTCGCCCGATTGCCCGCGATGGCCTCGACAGGCTCGAGCTGCGAGGCGCGCGCGGCAAAACGCGGCACCAGGCGCAGAGGCGGGACACCCGCCGCGCATGCCGTGTCGCCCACACTCAAGGTCTCGACGAATCGGCGCACGATCTGTGCGCCGCAGCCGCTGCGCGCGCGCGGCAGCGCATTGACGTGAAAACTGTTGGCGATGCGGATCTGCGTACCGCGCTTGAACGCGCCGGCCACCGCCGCGCCGTCGGCCAGGGTGGTCAGGTTGTCGAGTTCTCCGGAGATGATGAGCGCGGGTATGTCCGGATAGCGCGCGTCGGCGGCCGCCACGTGCGACGCCGGATGGCTGGAAGGAGCAACAGGCCACGCGACGCATTGATCGATGAAACTGTAGTCCAGCGGCATGCCGCGGTACTCGTCGATACTGAACGGCGCATACGTGTCCGGAGCCTTGGCCCTGCGTTGGGCGAGGACCCGGTCGCGCTCCGCCGTACGCAAGCTCGGCGACAGGCGCATATCGAAAATCTGCGGCGGGTCCTGGCACATCACGGCTGCCGCGAGGCCGGCGCTCCATTGGGCGGCATCGGCGGTGGGATCGCGAGAATCCACGCCGCTGATGGTCTCTGCCATGAGCCGCAATAGCGGTACGCGATCCCCGGCCGAGAACGCTCGCGCTGCGGCGTCGAGCTCTCGAACCGTTGCCAAGGCGGGCGCACTGCCGTACATGACGATGGCGAGTTGCGATGCATCCGCACTAAATTGCCGCACCTTGCCGTCGCCGTCGGCGGCGCTGGCAGGGAAGGGGTGCGAACGCAGCTCCTCCAACACCGGTATGATGTGTTGGATCGAACTCCCGGGAAGCTCGGCGCACGGGCCGAACCGCCGGCAGGCAATGTCGAATTTGTCGCGCATGGCCGGCGCGTAGCTCGGATACCAGGCATAGTCGGCTCCGTTCAGCGGATAGGCCCCGTCGAGCACGATGGAGCGCAGCGTATTCGGGTGCCGCACCGCGAATACTTGTTCGAAATAGGTTCCATAGGAATCGCCGTACAGATCGATCCGCGGGATGCTGAGCGCCTCGAGAATCGCGGCCAGATCGTCCGCCGCGTATGCCGTGCTGTACAGCGGCGCGCGATCGCCCAGCGACTTGCCGCAGGCGGCAATCAAATCCACGGTCCATTTCTCGGCGGTTTGCAATTCGCGGCAATCGATGGCCCCCGATTGACCGGTGCCACGATTGTCCATCATCAAGAAGTCGTGCCGCCTCAGCAGCGGCTTGAACAAAGCCAGATAGTCGCCGCGCGACAGGGTGGCGGGGTAACCGGGTCCGCCCTCGGTGGCGACCAGGGTGCCCAGCGGCTTATCCGGCCCCGAATGAGGGTAGTACTCGAAGTGAATGGAGATGCGCCCGGGAATGATTCCCGTCGGATCCAGGGGGCGATCGAGATTGCCGCAGTAGGCGGGCGCACTCAGGCATGGCCCCAGCTCAATCGATCCCACCCGGATCGCCCGGCCGGCGGCGGTCGGCCATGGATCGACGTGACCCAAGCCGACCGATTCAAAACCGAGCAGCGTGAACGCAGCCAGCAGACTCACCCGCATCGCCGGCGCCGCACGGCGGCGCGGAAGTCGTTCACGTTGCTGACCCGCCATGGCCGGAGAGTCTACGCAATACCCGAGCGGGCGCAAATCACCGTCGTATATTTCTTAGAAAGCGTCGCTTCGGGACACCGCCTTGGCGTCAAATATTGGTATCGTAGTCTCGTATCCATCAATGTAAGGAGCGGCACTTCCTCCGAGGCCCCGAGGCCCGGGTTTATGCCGAACGTCTGATGACTGCGCGCAAGACCATGTTGAGCCGATTGCGGGGACGCAATCTCGAAACCGCCCTGGAAAGAGATTTCTACTGCAGCCCGGAGGATTACCAAGTCGATCTCGAGATGATTTGGTACCGCGATTGGCTGTTCGTCGGGCACGACTGCGAGGTGCTGAATCCCGGCAACTACCTGACCGTGCAAGTCGGCGAA
>DASYFQ010000227.1:0-4293 GCA_036498345.1 Steroidobacteraceae bacterium | reverse complement strand
GCTCGGGGCCTCTCCGATGGCATTTCGGGACGCTCTGCAAAAGTCATTGGATCAGCAGAGGTCCCAGGACAGCATCGGGCAGTCGGATGCGGTGGATCTGATTTGGGCATACCTGTCCTTCGACGCCTATCGGAGCTTCGGCCCCTTGGTCGGTTCCTTGAATGCCGAGGACGACCGCCGCCGCTATGTATTCGACGATGGCTTTCTCATCGATGTTCCCGGCGCAGGGCATGTTGCCGCCGTCATGGTCCGCCCGAAAAAGCCCTCCAAGCCGATTCCCACTCTGCTGGAATTCACGATCTACGACGCGCGCAACTACGCCAAGGAGTGCGCCGCGCACGGCTACGCGGGCGTGGTTGCCTACACGCGCGGCGTGCGCAGCACCCCTCACCAGGTCGTTCCCTACCAGCGCGACGGCGAGGAGGCGCGTGCGGTCATCCATTGGATTGCGAAGCAACCCTGGAGCGACGGGCGCGTCGGAATGTACGGCGATGGCTACAGCGGCTTTGCCGCGTGGGCGGCGGCGAAACACCCGCCGCCGGCGCTCAAGGCCATTGCCACCTCGGGGCCGAGTGCCCCAGGGATCGATGCCCCCATGGCGGGCAATGTTTTTCAAAATTCCGCCTACCGCTGGTCTTCCTACGTGACCAACACCAAGCCATCCGATCAAAGCGACTATTACGACGACGCGCGGTGGCGCGCGCTCGATCAGAAGTGGTACATCGGAGGAGAACGATACCGGGATCTGGGCCGCCTCTACGGAAAGCCGAATCCGATTTTCATCCGCTGGCTGAACCATCCGAGCTACGATCGCTACTGGCAGGAGATGATCCCTTACCGGGAGCAATTCGCACGCATCAATATTCCGGTGCTGACGATGACCGGCTACTATTCCGGAAGCGAGCCGGGTGCCATGTACTATTTCACGCAGCACCATCGATACAATCCGCACGCAGACCATACGCTGGTGATCGGTCCTTACGACGACGCCGTGATGCAAAAAGGACCGTTGGCGAACCTCCAGGGCTATCAAGTGGATTCGGCCGCGCTGGTCGACCTTCATGAGCTGCGTTATCAATGGTTCGACCACGTCTTCAAGGGCAGCACGATGCCGCCATTGCTCCAGAACCGGGTCAACTACGAAGTCATGGGAGCCAATGAGTGGCACCATGCGCCGTCTCTCGACGCCATGGCCAAGGGGTCGCTGAAATTCTATCTGGACGCAGCCGCGTCCGGCGACGGCTACCGGTTGACCCAGCGCAAGAATTCGAAAGCGGCATTCATCCGGCAGACGGTGCACTTGGCCGACCGCACCGATGCCGGCTGGACGCCGTCGATCGATCTGATCAGCAAGAGTCTTGCGATCCGCAACAGCGTGACGTTCGTGAGCGAGCCGCTGGCGAAGCCGACGGAGTTCAACGGTTTGTTCTCCGGCCGGCTGGATTTCACCGTGAACAAGATGGACATGGATCTGCACGTCATTCTCTACGAGCGCCTGGCCGACGGCGACTACATTCGGCTGTTCAGTCCCACCGACGAAATCCGCGCGAGCTACGCGGGAGACCGCGTACATCGTCATCTCCTCAAGGCCGGCGAGCGCCAGCAGCTGACGTTCACCAGTGAGCGGATGACGAGCCGACGGCTTCAGCAGGGCAGCCGGCTGGTGATGGTTCTCGGCATCAACAAGCGGCCCGATCGCGAGATCAACTACGGCACGGGAAACGACGTGAGCGAGGAATCGATCGCCGACGGCAAGATTCCCGTCAAAATTCGCTGGCATACCGACAGCTACATCGAGATCCCGATTCGCAGGTAGCGACGCGGCGGCCTCGTTCCGCGCGAATTCAAACGCTGGGCAAAAAGCGCGGCGCCGCTCGCGCGTTGACGGTGTGCTCGAATCCCGACGCCATTTTGATCAGTTTGGGCTCGCTGAAAGCCGTGCCGAAGAACGACAGCCCAATGGGAAGGCCTCGATAGAGGCCGGCGGGTACCGTGATATGCGGGTAGCCTGCGATCGCCGCAGGGGCGGAGCACCCGCCGGTATCCGAATCGCCGTTCACGGGATCGATCAGCCAGGCAGGACCCGACGTCAACGTCACTATCGCGTCGAGACTGTGCTCGCACAGCACCGCGTCGATGCCGCCGCTGCGGGTTGCGGTGAGACAGGTCGCGCGCGCGTCCCGGTACGCGGCCTCATCCAGATTGCCCTTCGCCTGCGCTTGGCGCAGCAGCTCCTGATCGAACAGCGGCATTTCGCGGGCCGCGTGCGCTTCGTTGAAGCGTATCAAGTCGGCGAGGGATCGAACCGGGAAATCGCCCGGCAGACGCGCAAGGTACGTATTCAGATCGGCCTTGAATTCGTACAGCAAGACTTCCTGTTCCGCTGCCCCTGCCGCGCCGTGCATGGGTAGGTCGGCCGGATCGACCACGACGGCGCCGGCGCGTTTGAGTGCCGCAACACAGCCGTCCAAGAAGCCATTGAGGGGCGCGCTCTCGGCGAAGAAGCGGCGTGCCACCCCCAGGCGCGCGCCGCGCAAACCGTCAGAGTCGAGAAAGCGCACGTAGTCGCTTTCGAATCGTTCCCCCACGGCGGCGCTGGCCGGATCCGCGGGGTCGAGGCCCACCATCGCGCCCAGCAGCACCGCGGCGTCGCGCACGGTCCTGGCCAGCGGTCCCGCCGTGTCCTGACTATGCGATATCGGCACGATACCGCCGCGGCTGACGAGTCCGACGGTGGGTTTCAAGCCGACGATGCCGTTGATGGAGGCGGGGCTCACGATCGAGCCGTCAGTCTCCGTACCGACCGCCACGGCACAGAGGTTCGCGGCCACCGCAACCGCCGAGCCCGAACTCGACCCGGACGGCGTCCGATTGAGCGCGTAAGGATTGCGGGTCTGACCGCCTCTGCCGCTCCAGCCGCTCGAGGAATGAGTGGACCTGAAGTTGGCCCACTCGCTCAGGTTGGTTTTGCCGAGGATCACGGCGCCCGCGGCGCGCAGACGTGCCACGAGCGGTGCGTCTTTGGGCGCGTACCAGCCGTCGAGTGCCAGGGACCCGGCGGTCGTCATCATGCGATCCGCCGTCTCGACGTTGTCCTTGATCAATACCGGTATGCCGTGCAGGGGTCCGCGCGGCCCGTGAGTGCGGCGTTCGCGGTCGAGCTCAGCAGCGAGGTCGAGCGCCCGCGGATTGGTTTCGAGCACCGCACCCAGTTCCGGACCGCGGCGGTCGAGGGCGCCGATGCGATCGAGATAGATTTGGGTCAGCTGACGCGACGTCAAACGGCCATCGGCGTAGGCCGCGGCGATGTCCGCCAGGGTCAATTCCAGGGCCGTGACCGAAGCTTTGGCGCTCCGGGCGATTTCGGGAGCCGCAGCGGCGGCAACCGCGGTTGCCAGGAGAAAGTCACGCCGATCCATATTGCGAATTCCTTGGAGATCTCTAGAGCGCTTTCTTCGGCAATGGCTGCCTCACGAGCAGCCAAATCCCCGCGACCACCAGCGCGGTACCCGCCGCCACCCACGCGGTGAAGGGTTCGCCCAGCAGCATGACCGCCATCAGGATCGTGGACAGCGGCCCGATGGTGCCGGCCTGTGCGGTCAGCGAGGCGCCGATGCGTTCGATCGCCATCATCACCATGAGGACGGGCGCGAAGGTGCATACGGTGGCGTTCAATGCCGATAGCCAGAGAACTTGCGGTGCCACGATGATGGCCCTCCAGGGTCTCAATAGGAAGAACTGAGCGATGCAAATGGCGCATGCCACGGTGGTCGCGAGCCCCGTGAGGCGCAGGGCGCCGAGGCGTTTTACTTCCTCGCCGCTGTACGCGAGGTATACCGCGTAGCTGATGGCGCTGCCGAACACCAGCGTCGCGCCCAGCGGCACGTTCGCGCCCTGGAGGGTCGCCTCCTTGCCGAACACGCACAGCACGCCGGCGTAGCTCACGGCAAGCGCGATGATCTGCCGGCGCGATACCTTGCGCCGGAACAGCAACACCCCCAACCCCAGCACCAGGGTCGGATTGAGATAGAGGATGAGGCGCTCCAGGCTGGCGCTGATGTAGCGCAGCCCCGCGAAATCGAGAAAACTCGACAAGTAGTAGCCGCAGAAGCCGAGGCCGAGCACGGCTCTGGCATCGCGCCACGTGAGCCGCGGTTTACCCCGTCCGGCCCACCAGGTGAGAATCACGAACATCGGAAGTGCGAACAGCATGCGATACATGATCAACGTGACCGCGTCGACCCCGTACCGATACGCCAGCTTGACGATGATGGCCTTGCCGGAAAATGCGAC
>DASYFQ010000226.1:0-19261 GCA_036498345.1 Steroidobacteraceae bacterium | reverse complement strand
CCTTGGCTGCCGCCGAATCTCTGCGCGTGCCCATGCCGCTCGGCAGTCTGTTGCGCGACCGATTTCTGCGGCTGCTCGCGCAAGGCGGCGACGACCTCGATTGGGCCGCGGTCGGCGGCCTCGCGGCGCAGGACGCGAGCGTACCCTAGGTGCCGAAGTCGTTGCGAGGCCGTCCGCATCGGTTACATCCGTAACCTCATGGCAGCGGCCGGGAATCAGTCGGTAACCGGAGGCGGTTAGTGTGAGCGATGTCAAGAATCGTGGAGATAACCATGCGCTTGCTACTTTCCATCGCCATCGTCATCGGTTTTACATTCGTTGCCGTCGTGGGCGTGCTGAGTGTCGTCAGGGATCTTCTGGCCTTGACCAGCCGTCGGCCGCCTTCGTTCTTCGACGATTTTTCTGATGACGATCCGGAATCAGAGGATTGGCATCGATCGCGTACATAGACCATGAATCGCTACGCCAAAATCCTCACTGCATCCGCGCTCGCGTACACCGCTGAGGCCAGCACAGCCGCCAAATGGGCGAAGGTGTCGACTCTGTCGTCACCCCGTCAATTCATCGCCACGGCCGAGCAACTCGTAGCGGTGACCGACAACCCACGCGCTCGACACCTCGTCGTTTGCGGCAATCTCGCCAATGTACCTTCGTTTCGACTTGCGCCGGGTCAGACGCTGACAGGCGGTGGCGACAACGCCTCTATCTCGTTTGTCAGGGGTGTCGATGGCCTGCAATTGAGCGCGAACAACGAGGTACGGAACCTACGTCTGGAAGCGTCCGCTGACAAGCGGGCAATATTCAACGATACCAACGTCGAAAGTCTCGGCATAATTCGCCTCATTGGGATCACCACCGTCGGCCGGGTCCAACTCCTTGCGCGCGACATGGTGCGCAGCGGCCACGTGGAGGTGGATGGCCTCGCCATCATGGCTGCGGACTGATGCCGCCGCTCAGTAGATGATGTCGACTCGCGCGCTGAAGACGTACCCGGCGCCGCGCTCGGTGCAGATGTAGCGCGGCTTCGCCGGATCACTCTCGAGCTTGCGACGCAGCCGCAGGATCTGCGTGTTGACCGAACGGTTGTAGACGTCATCGCCATGCAGGCGCGACATGTCGAGGAGCTGGTCGCGCGTCAGAATACGATTGGCCGCTCCGAGCAGAACGACGAGCAGGCTGAATTCCCCGTTGCTGAGTCGTACGACCTTCCCGGTCGGTGCCTTCAGGCGCCGCGAGTTGAGGTTGAGCTCCCAGCCGTCGAAACGATAGGCACGCACGCCCTCCGGCCGCCCCTGTTGGATCTCCGGCTGGCGACGCCGCAGCACTGCACGGATGCGCGCCAGCAGCTCGCGCGGGCTGAATGGTTTGGTCAGATAATCATCCGCGGCCAACTCGAGCCCCATTACCCGATCCGCCTCTTCGCGCCGGCCGGTCAGCATAATGATGGGGATCGCCGACTCCTCGCGCAGTCGGCTCGCGATCGCCATCCCATCCTCGTCACCCAACTTGAGATCCAACACCACCAGGTCGACCACGTCTTGGGCGAGCACGCCCTGCATCGTGCGCCCGTCGGCGACCGCAGTGACGCGAAAGTCATATTGGCCCAGGTAGTCGCTGACCGCCTCGCGAATCACCGGATCGTCGTCCACGGCGAGAACATGCAACCGGCCGGTGGCGGGGGTGTGAAGTTGCCTGTTCATGACCGCCTGAACGTTTGTCGCGCGTACGAGTCTAGCCACGCAGCTCCCCGTTGGTCACAGATGTGACCCATCTAACCCTAGGGACGTAACATACTCGCTATTCGGTGTTACATGAACATGGCCGCGACCCCCAATATCCTCGTCATTGAAGATGACCCGATCATGCGCGAAGCCTTGGCGGACTGGCTGGAGGCGGCCGGCTACGACGTGCGCACAGCGGCAGACGGCACAGCCGGACTTGCGGCCGTGAAATTGGCGCCGCCCGCGCTGGTAATCACCGACCTTCACCTGCCCCGCACGAACGGCGCCACGGTCATCTCGGAATTGAAGCGGCACTACCCGCAGGTGGTAATCATTGTGATCTCCGGTCTGTTCGATTCCGGGCGCGGGGTGGATGCCGAGGCCGCCATCGCGCTCGGCGCGGCTCGGGCGCTGACCAAGCCGTTCAAGCGTGCCGAGTTGCTGCGCGCGCTGGCGGAGCTTCTTGGACGCCCCACCCCCTAGCTGCCGCCGGCACCCGACGTCTCCTTGGGTTGGTCGGTTGCGCTGGTTCCTTTGATGCGATCGTCCCGGACCTCGAGCTTCAAGGCCCTGGCGACGCCCGCCCCATAGGCGGGATCGCACTGGGCGAACAACGCGACCTGTCTGCGCTGGATTTCCTCCGGCACGCCTTGCATCGCAGCGGCAATGTTGGAGAACAGGCGCTGCTTCTGCCCGGCATCGAACAGCCGGAACAGATTGCCGGGTTGCGTGAAGTCGTCGTTGCCGTCCCGGTGGTTGTAGCGGTCGGCGTCGCCGTGCAGCGGCAGCGGCGGTTCGGCGAAGCGCTCATCCTCCTTGGGCCCCTTGAACGAATTTGGCTCGTAATAGGCGTCCGGGTTCTTCGTGTTGTTGTCGAAGAAACGCATCGGACCGTCCTTGTGGTAATGGTGCACCGGACTGCGCGGTGCATTGACCGGCAGCGCCTCGTAGTGCGTACCAAGCCGGTAACGGTGCGCGTCGGCGTAGCTGAACACGCGCGCCTGCAACATCTTGTCCGGTGAAAAGCTGATGCCGGGAACGACGTTGGACGGCGCGAAGGCGGCCTGCTCGATCTCCGCGAAGTAATTATCCGGGTTGCGGTTCAATTCCAGCGTCCCGATGTCGATCAGCGGAAAGTCGCCATGCGGCCAGACCTTGGTCAGGTCGAACGGATTCCAGCCGGTGCGCCCGGACCATGCCTCTGCCTGCGCGTCGGTCATGATTTGTACTTGCACCTTCCACGTCGGAAAATCGCCCTTCTCAATCGCGTTGAACAGATCTTCCTGCGTCGATTCGCGCGTGCGCCCGACCACTTCGGTCGCCTGCGCATTGGTCCAGTGCCGGTGACCCTGCTGAGTCTTGAAGTGAAATTTCACCCATACGCGCCCACCGGCAGCATTGATCAGACTGTAGGTGTGCGAGCCATAGCCGTTGACATGGCGCACGCTGGTCGGCAGTCCGCGGTCGGACATCAAGATCGTCACTTGATGCAGACTCTCGGGCGACAGCGACCAGAAATCCCACATCGCAGTGGGTGAACGCAAATTGGTCTTCGGGTGGCGCTTTTGCGTATGGATGAAATCGGGGAATTTGTAAGGGTCGCGCACGAAGAACACCGGTGTGTTGTTGCCGACCAGGTCCCAATTGCCCTCCGCGGTGTAGAACTTGACCGCGAAACCGCGCACATCGCGTTCGGCGTCCGCCGCGCCGAGCTCGCCGGCGACGGTCGAGAACCGCAGGATCAGCGGAGTCTTGGCGCCCGGTTGCAGCACCTTCGCCTTGGTGTAAGCCGAAATGTCGGCCGTGACAGTCAGTGTTCCGTGCGCGCCCCAGCCTTTGGCATGCACCGTGCGCTCGGGAATGCGCTCGCGGTTCTGGTGCGCAAGCTTCTCGATCAGCTGGTAGTCCTGCATCAGCAACGGGCCGCGAGGACCGGCACTGAGCGCATTCTGGTTGTCCGCGATCGGATTGCCTGCGCTCGTGGTCAGCTGAGCGCCGGAAGGCTGGGAAACGTCGTCGGTCGCCTTGCTCATCGGAAACTCCTTGTGTGTCATGGCAGTGGAAGTTAGTGCCATGCCAGGAGAAGTTAGGCTATCGCTGCCGCTTATGGAAATAGATTGATTTGATGCTTTCAATAGAGGACGTATATCGGCCCGGGCCGCAGTTTGGTTTCGAAACGCGGTATGCGACAATCATCCGCCCCGCAGCGAGCCTTATGAGCAATCGATCAAGCCCGGTTATCGTTCTTGGAGGACCCAGCGCTCTCATGATTGCGGTTCTGTGCGGCTGCGCCTCCTCGCAAGTCGCGCTCGTCGGCCGCCCGCGGCCGGCGATATCTGCGGACCAAGTGCAGATCTACTTGCAGCCGCCCGAGTCGAATTACCAGGAGATCGCAAACCTCAGCGCATCGAGCCGCGGATCATTTTCGATGACGGCGGCAGCCAAAATAGACAAGGTCATCGAACGGCTCAAAGACGAGGCGGCGAAGCTCGGCGCGAACGGCGTTTTGCTTCACGGTGTGGGCGATCAGGCAGGCGGATCGGTTGGCGCGGGAATCAGCACTGAAACGAACTCCCCGCACTCGCCTTATGGGCTCGGCTTCGGCGTTTCGGCATTCTTTTTTCAAAAATCAGGCGATGGGGTTGCCATATACGTCGAGCCAGATTGATCACCTTCCGGCTCCCGCACGGGACGTCGGAGTCAGACTCGGGGCTTGGGCAACCGGCAGCGCTGTGTAAACTCGCGCTGCTCCGATTCGGTATCAAGCTCCGTCGCGAGACGGCCCACGAGCTCGTCGACCCCGGCGGCCCGCGACGCGGCGGTTTTCACCAGATGTTTGGCGAGCGGACCGATGTATCCGGCCAGCTGCCGCTCGATATGCAGCAGTTGAGCGGAATCAAAAGCGTGCGTACTCGCGCCTGCCGCGGGCGCGATCGGGGGAAGCGGCTGTCGGGCGGGTTCTGCGGCCAATTGAGTCTTGAGATAAGTGCACAGCCGCGCGTAGTGCGGTTCTCGGGGCGGCGGAAAGGCATCCATCCAATGCTGCGCGCTCAGAAAGAACTCGAGACTCTTGGACGGGGACACATTTTCAATGCGAAACGGCAGAACACTCAGCTGCTTGTGGACCGCCCTTTCCACTTCACGGCGTACCTGCGGCGACAAATTGCTGTTGGCGGAGAACACCAAGATCATCACGTGGACCGACGAGATGGCATCCATGATTTCGGCCGCCCAATCCGCCGACGGCGCAATATCGCGCGGCGCTATCCAACAGTTGATGCCCTCCGCCTCGAGCCGTGCGACCAATTCGAACGCGCATATGTGATCCGGCTGCGAGTAACTGATGAAGACGTCGCGCGCCATCCGCTATTTCTCCAGCAACCGCAGAGCCTTTTCGAGGCTCTTACGCATGCGATTGAAGGAGCGGGCCACGGATGCGATTTCCCCGGCGCCGCCGTGCGGGAAGTCCTCCGCCGACATATCCCCCAGACTCAATCGATCCGCCACCCGCGCGATCTGCCGCACCGGCCTTACCACCATGTAGTAGAGCACGGCATTGACCACGAGAAATACCGCGGCAAATACCGTCACCAGAGACGTCATGAAGGCGCGGAACGCCCTGTCGGCATTGGCCGCCGCGCTCGCAATGGGCACCGAAACGACCTGCGCGCCCACTATTTCGCCGGTTTGCCAACCAAACCCGTTATTGTTGCCGTAGCGCGCAATGAGAGTGCGCGGCGCGGCGGACGGCGTGCTGTGGCAGGCGGAACACTCCGCGCCGTTACGGATGGGCCGGGCCAGGTAGAGTGATTTGCCCAGGGGGGTATCGCGCTCCCCGATCACTTCTTGCGCGTGCGCGTCGTTTCGGAAGCGTTGAATGATGTCGGCTTCCCAATCCGCGGGTCGATCGCGTGGATTCATCGGATTGAGCGTCGCCTCCTTGTATGTGTACTCGGGATGCCGTTCGTGAAGGCTCAGGAAATTCTGGGTTGCCGCGTAGGAAGGTACGCTTTGCGGCGGAAATGCCTCCTGAATTCGCTCGCTCAGCAGCGGCAGGATCTCGTTGGCCGTGTAGGCGCGGATGGCCAGGGCACTGTCCATCATCAGGCCAGCCTCTACGAATACTTCGCGCTGCGCATTCGCTTCGAGTATGGTCCGGCAGGCGTAGCCCGCGATCACGGCGGCGGCAACGAACACTGCGCCGAGCGCCAGATTGATTCGAATCAGCAAACTCATGCTATAACCGCGCAGTGTGAGCGTCCCCGGCGTCTCTATGATTGAAACGCGTTTTCAGCGTGCCGCAGAGCGACATTATTCCTAATATAGTAGATTATTTGGCCTGATAACTCACGTCAGCTCTGAAACCACCGTAGGACAATGGAATGCGCCCGACAATCACCGTCGATCACCTGGCCATCGACGAGGTTCTATACGATTTCATCAATCGCGAAGCCATGCCGGGCACGGGGATCGACGTGCGGTCCTTCTGGACGGGCTTTTCCGCGCTGGTTCGAGCGCTGGCGCCGCGAAATGCCGAACTGCTGCGGCGACGGGACGAGCTGCAAGCAAAGATCGACGGCTGGCACCGGCAATACCCGGGTGCGGCCTTCGATCACTCGCGCTACAAAGGGTATCTGCTGGAGATCGGCTATTTGGTGCCCGAGAGGCAGCCGTTCACCGTCGATACGGCCGGCGTCGACCCGGAAATCGCCCTAATAGCAGGGCCGCAATTGGTGGTGCCGGTCAGCAACGCGCGCTATGCGCTGAATGCGGCCAATGCGCGCTGGGGCAGCCTGTACGACGCCCTTTACGGCACCGACGTCATACCGGAGGACGGCGCGGTGCGCACCGGCCAATACAATCCGCAACGAGGAGCAAAGGTCATCGCCTTCGCCCGCGATTTCTTGGACGAGCACTTTGCTCTCGCGGACGGCTCGCACCACGATGCGGCGGCCTACCGTATCTCGGGGCCCGGCCTCGCCGTTCAGTTGAATAACGGCGGCGTGACCGGTTTGAAAGATGCCGCGGCATTCCGCGGTTCGCAGGGAGATGACAACTCGCCGGGGGTGGTGCTGCTGGTCCACCACGGACTGCATGTGGAACTGCACATCGATCACACGCACTACATCGGTCGCGACGATCCCGCGGGCATCAGCGACGTGCTGCTGGAATCCGCGATCACGACGATTCAAGATTGCGAGGACTCGGTTGCCGCGGTCGATGCCGACGATAAGGTCCAAGCTTATCGAAACTGGCTGGGACTGATGAATGGCAGTCTGGAGGCGCGCCTCGAGAAGGGCGGCAAGGCCTTGCAGCGCCGTTTGAACGCGGACCGGCGGTACCGGGCGCCGAACGGCGAGGACTTCGTGTTGCCGGGACGAAGTCTCATGCTGGTGCGCAATGTCGGCCACCACATGATGTCCGACGCCGTGACGATGGACGGCGAGGCCGTACCGGAGACCTTTATCGATGCGGCGGTGACCGCACTCATTGCCTTGCACGACTTGCGCGGCCCAGGGGCACGCCGCAACTCGCGTTGCGGATCCGTGTACATCGTCAAACCCAAAATGCACGGACCCGAAGAGGCCGCGTTCGCCGATGAGTTATTCGCCGCCGTCGAAGCCCTGCTGGATCTGGCGCCGAACACCTTGAAGATCGGCATCATGGACGAAGAACGGCGCACCAGCGTCAACCTGGCGGAGTGCATTCGCGCCACGCGGCACCGTGTGGTGTTCATCAACACCGGCTTTCTCGACCGCACGGGCGATGAAATTCACACGTCGATGGAGGCGGCGGCCGTACCACGCAAGAGCGAACTCAAGAAGGCCGTCTGGCTCGATGCCTATGAGCGGCAAAACGTCGATGTCGGACTGAGCGTCGGTCTGCGCGGACGGGCGCAGATCGGCAAGGGCATGTGGGCCATGCCGGACCTCATGGCGGATATGCTGAAGACCAAAATTTCGCAGCCGCAAGCCGGGGCGAATACCGCCTGGGTACCCTCCCCGACCGCGGCCACGCTGCATGCATTGCACTATCACAAAGTGGACGTCGCGCAAGTGCAGGCACAGCTTGCCCGCCGGCCGCGTGCCTCGCTCGATGATATATTGACGCCGCCCCTCGCTGCCGATCCCCGGTGGAGCGCGGCCGACATCGACGAAGAACTCAACAACAACGCGCAGAGCATCTTGGGCTACGTCGTGCGTTGGATCGATTCCGGCGTCGGCTGTTCGAAAGTACCGGACTACTACAACGTCGCACTGATGGAAGATCGCGCCACGCTGCGTATCTCCAGCCAACACGTCGCGAACTGGCTGCGCCACGGCATCTGCTCGGCCGAACAGGTGATGCAGGCGCTGCGCCGCATGGCGTTGGTGGTCGACCGGCAGAACGCCTCCGATCCCGAGTATCACCGGCTCGCCGACGATATCGACGGCAATATCGCGTTCAAGGCCGCGTGTGATTTGGTATTCAAGGGCCGGGAGCAGCCGAACGGCTACACCGAAGCGATCCTGCATGCCCGCCGGATCGAGCGAAAGGCGCTGGCACGTCGCGCACCGTAGCGCCGGCACCGGCTGCGCGATCATCATGAGCGGCGACAATGGCGTCCAACCACCGCTCCGAAGGCGGCACGCGGCCCGCCCGGTCCGGGTCGGCGGTTTGGATTTGTTTACCACCGGCGCGTCGGGTTTCGACCTGCGCGACCCGTATCATTTCATCGCCACCATGAGCTGGCCGATGTTTTTCCTTTGTTTGGTGGTCTCCGAATTGCTCATCAACTCGGGATTCGCGCTGCTCTATATCGCGGTTCCAGGATCGATCGCCAATGTCCCGGCCGGCTCGTTCATCGATGCGTTCTTCTTCAGCATCGAGACGCTGGCGACCGTGGGCTACGGCACCATGGTCCCTGCAACCCGCTATGGACATGTGATCTCCGCCGTCGAAATCATCTGCGGCATCGTCTACACCGCCGTCGTGACCGGCGTCATCTTCATCCGATTTTCCAAGCCGAAGGCCAAAATCGTCTATGCCGAGCGGCCGGTGGTGGCGAATCACAATGGCGTGCCCACACTGATGATCCGGATCGCCAACGGCCGCACCCACATGTTGACCGACGCGTCGGTTCGGCTGAGCGCGCTCATCATGGAATCGACTCCCGAGGGACAGCAGTTTCGCCGTTTGCAGGGTCTGGAGCTTTCGCTGTCTCACTTCCCCCTGTTTGCCTTGACGTGGACGTTGATGCACAAAATCGACGTCAAGAGCCCGCTCCATGGTCTGTCCGCGGATACCCTGGCCCGCGACAGTGTTCGTCTCATGCTGAACCTCGAAGCCAGAGATCCCGCCTTGTCGGTGCAAGTCCACGATTTGAAGAGTTATCCGGCCGAGGCCATCGCATTCGGCATGCGCTACTCGGACGCGGTGTCGTGGGATGACCAGGGCCGCACCTCGGCTGACATTCGTCGCATCAGCATGATAGAGCCTGACCTCCCCGCTTCGCGGTCAGCCGCCGGCAGTGAGGAACCGCCCGCGTAGTGCCGACAGCCGCTGCTCCCACGGCTGGTCGCGCTCGAACCATGCCGCAAGCGTGAGGAGGCGCGCATCCTCACCCAAGGGCGCCGCCAGTTGCACGCCGATGGGCAGCCCGCCCCTCGACATGGCGAGGGGCAGAGAAATGGCGGGTTGCCCGGTCACGTTGAATATCTCCGTGTAGGGCGCGTAGCGGTAAGAATCCCGATTCCAGCGGTCCATATCGAACGCCTCGGTGCGGCCGTCGATTTGTCCGGTGCGTACCGGCAGATCGGCAGTCGTCGGCAGCAGCAGCACATCGATGCGCCGGAACGCGTCGGCCATGTCGCGGGTCGCCGCGCTGAGGGCGCGCCGTGCACGCAGGAAGTCGACCGCGGTCCCGCGCTTGGCGAGCGCCACGCATGCCCAGGTCAGCGCCTCCAATTCATCGGGCCGCGGATCTCGGCCCACTTGGCCGCGATAGAAGTCGATTTCCTCGGCGGTGGCGGCCATCCAAACGAAGGCCGATTGTTCGCCTATGTTCGCCGAGTCCGGAAATTGAAACTCGCTGACGACATGGCCGGCGCGCCGGAGGACTGTCGCTGCCTGCTCCACCGCGTCGCCGATCTCGTCGATCGGCATCATCCCGCCGGGTGCGCGCAGCACCATCCCGACGCGCAACGGCGGCAGAGCCGCGCCCGCCGCCGCGGCAAATGACTCGGCGGGCCTAAAGGGATAGCGGGTGGTGGCTTCGGCACCGCTCGTCAAATCGAGCATGAGCGCCGAATCTCGTACCGAGCGCGCCAAGACATGTTCGCAGTCCAAACCGCCCGCCAATTCATCGTGTTGCGGCCCCACCGGCACCCACCCGCGGCTGGGCTTCAATCCGACCAGACCGCACGCCGCGGCGGGAACGCGAATCGAACCACCCGAATCCGTGGCGTGAGCGATCGGCACCATGCCCGAGGCCACCGCCGCAGCCGCACCGCCGCTCGACCCGCCCGGAGTGCGGCCCAGGTCCCAGGGGTTCTGCGTCGATCCACGCCAGGTAGGCTCGCACACGAACTCTGTGGCGAATTCCGGCGTATTGGTGCGGCCCAAAATCGAGAGTCCGGCGCTTCGCCAGCGCGCCGCCAGCGGTGCGTCCTCGGCTGCAGGCGGCAGCCCCCGGAGCCAACGGCACGACGAGGTGAGGTGCAGTCCCGCCACCTCAATATTGATGTCCTTGGCGAGAAACGGCACGCCGGCGAGAGGCGCCCCCAAATCCATCGCGCCCGCGGCGGCTCGGGCTCCCTCGTAGTCGCGTTCCACGACCGCGTTCAAGCGAGGGTTGAGTGCTTCGATTCGCTCGATCGCAGCTTCGGTGAGTTCCGGCGGAGTGACTTCGCCGCGGCGAACGAGCGCTGCAAGGCCAATGGCATCGAACCCGACATACTCTTCAGGCCGCATGCGCGACATCCAGACTTCGCGGGGCATTCATGTTGGCCACTAGCCTAGCGTCATTGCCTTCCGTTGGCAGCACAATTTCCGCATGCGCGCAGCGCGAAGCCCAGCATCTAGCGAGCCTTCGTCCAACCTCGCTGGCGCGCCGCCCTCTCTCCTGCTTGGTCGAGCGGTTCCCCGGAGATCTCTCCCTCCACAGACTTCAAGATGGTCGAGGACATGGCTGAGCCCGCGGTTCGATAGTCCGAGCCGCCGACCGCGCCGGGTTCTTGAGTCAGGGCCTGGACCTGCCACTCGCCGCCACGCCGGCATGCGAGGCCCGACGGTGACACCGCGCCCGAGAGCGCAAACGTGCGGCAGTAGTCGCCGGATTTTGCCTGGAAGCTGACCCCGATGTGCACGGCCGAGTTCGGCGCCTGGTCCGCGGCGAGCTGGTTCGACAGCGCCTTCGCGAGCTGTCCGCGAGCGACGAGCGCGCCGCCGGCGCCTTGCATGAGCGGCGACCCGGCGTCGCCCCACATGAAAAATCCCAGTCCCACTCCGGCGATCACACTGGCGGCAATCGTCCCGGCTGTTCGCCACTGCGCCGGCAGCGGCCGCGCATGCGACTTGCTGCGCTCCATTGCCGCACGAGCATCCTGCAAATTCACGACCTTGCTCCGCTGCGTGCTTGCGTCCCGGGCCGCCGTCAGCAGGCGTTCCGGAATGCCCTCCGACAGCTCGGCCGAGTAAGCGGCCTGCACTTTCAGGCGCAGCGCCCGGTGCGCAGCGACGCGCTTTTCGATTTGCGGATCATCGCGCATGGCCGATTCCACCGTCGCGCGCGCCGCCGCGTCCAGCTCGCCGTCCGCGTAGGCCATCAGAGTTTCATCGGAAATCGTCATATGGATTCACCTTCCGCTCCCAACAGCGCTTGCAAGGCCTCGCGACCCCGCGCCAGTCGGCTGGTCAGCGTGCCGATGGGCACATCCAATACCTCGGCGGCTTCTCGGTAAGGCAGCCCCTCGACGAGCACGAGGCTGACCGCCTCCCGCTGATCTTCCGGCAACCGCGCCATCGCCGATTGTACGGATAACAGCTCGGTTTCTCTCGCCATCGAGTCCGTACCGACATTGTCGCCCGCCTCCTCCGCGAGGAAAATCTTATCTCGTCGTCCGCGCGCGCGAAGCTCGTCGATCCACGCGTTTCTGACGATCTTGAACATCCAACTATCCAGCCGCGCATCGCTGTGCCATTGGTCCAGTCGCGTCAGCGCCCGTTCCAGGGCAATCTGCACCACGTCGTCCGCGTCATGCGGATTGCGCGTCAAATTGCGGGCAAATCGTCTCAGCCGAGGCAATAACGTGACGATTTGTTCATGGATGCTTTGCGACGTCTCAGTCGTATTCTTCATGGGATAGACGTTCGAGATGTGAGGTTTCTTCCATTCATTCTATCAGCCGACCGGAAATATCCGCCTAGAATGTCCCATATGCCGGGTTCGACATACACTATCTTAGCGATGACCCTGGTCGCCACGGGGGCAACGGCGCAGGTGCGCCTTCCCTCTGTTGCGCTGCCTGCCGTGCCGCTGCAAACCCTGCAGCAAACACTCGGCCAAACAGAGTCCCAGCCCCTCGATCGATTGAGCGGGCTGCGTCATCTCGAGATCGGGCGCTTGATTCGCGCCAACCCCCGAGTCGTGGATGCGGATCCGAATGGCGAGCCGGTCGTTCGGAATGAAATTCTCGGCCTGGCGCCGACCGATGCCGCGCTGGATCGTGCCCGTACTCTCGGATTCATCGTCGACCGCGAACAAACCATCGCCGGAATGAACATTCGCGTGGTGGTACTCCGCGCACCTCAGGGGATGACGATCGCAAAAGCGCTGCGCACGTTGCGGGATGCCGACCCCACCGGAAGCTACGATTACAACCATATCTATAGCGGCGGCGGTGCGATCGACGCCGGCGCGAGCGACGGTCGCGCGCTGTCCCGAGGCGTCGCGGCAACTGCCGGCACCGCGCGCGATGGGCCCGCCCCCGCGCCCCCGGCCGCGAGCTCTGCTCAGTCCCGCGTGCGCATTGGTTTGCTGGACTCGGGTGTCGACCTGACTCATCCGGTGTTCCGCGAATCGGTGGTCCACGCATGGGGCTGCGACAATCATGCGGTTCCCGCCGCTCACGGGACGGCTGTCGCATCCCTGTTGATCGGCCGCAGCGAGGTATTTCACGGCGTGCGCCCGGATGCCGAACTGTACGCCGCCGACGTGTATTGCGGCCGCCCCACCGGCGGAGCCGTGGACACACTGGTGGCGGCGTTAGGCTGGATGGTGCAAGAGAGGGTACCCGTCATCAATGTCAGTCTGGTCGGGCCGAAGAACGCCATGCTGGAGAGAGTGATCGGCGATCTGATTGCCGGCGGCTACGTCATCGTCGCCGCGGTAGGCAATGATGGACCGGCCGCCCCTCCGCTCTACCCCGCCTCGTATCAACATGTCGTCGGTGTCACGGCGGTCGACGCGCATCGCCGCGTATTGATCGAGGCGGCGCGCGGACCGCAGGTCATGTTCGCCTCGCCCGGGGCTGATCTCGCGGCCGCCGGCAGTGATCACGCCTATGCCGCCGTGCGCGGTACCTCGTTTGCCGCGCCCTTTGTCGCAGCGCTGCTGGCCTCGGGACTCGCCTCACCCAGCTCCGCCGACGCGGCCGCGGCGGTCGAGCAACTCGTGAAAACCGCCGTCGACTTGGGGCCGCCGGGCCGAGATTTGACATATGGCTTTGGACTCGTGGGCGCGGATTATCGAATCGATCCGGCACCGCTGATTCGCCGCTAAACCGCCCGGAATCGCCGCGTAACGGCGTGGTGCGAATTATTTTCTCGAAATGGAAGAAACCTGCCCGGTGGGTCGTATCAACAGTGAAGGCCGCGGGATGTCCGCGTCCACGCAGGAGTACGACATGAACAGCAAACAACTATTAATAGGCGCAGCGGTCGCCGCCGTATTGGCCGTGGCCGCCCCGGTGTACGCCGGTCAATTGGGTGGCCTCGGTGGCCTTGGTGGAAATCTCGGCGGCAATCTCGGCGGCAACCTTGGCGGCAATCTCAGCGGCTTGGGCGGCGCGGGCAGGCTGGGCGGAGCCGGCGGCTTTGATTCGCAAGGCGACCTCAACGGCTCAGTAAACAAAAAGCCGATTTCCAAGACCGTCAATAAGGTCGACGGCGCAGCAACGTCCGCGGCCCAAGCCGGCGGCGGGGCTGCCAATAAAGCGGCGCAAACAGCTGGAGACGCCGCCAATTCGGGGACGCAAACGACCGGGGGCGCCGCCAATTCGGCAACGCAAGCGGCCGGGGGCACCACCGCTTCCGTGACGCAAACGACCGCCGGCGCGACGAGCACGAACCTTGCGTCAGACGCGTCGAAGTCTCTCGATGCGGCGTCAACGGCCTCCATCACCCATGATGCAGCGGCGAATGCCGCGAGCGCTGCACCCGCGAAGTCCGGCACCGCCGCACCCGCGAAGTCCAGCACCGCCGCACCCGCGAAGTCCAGCGCCGCCGCGCCCGCAAAATCCGCGGGCGTCGCCCCGGCTCCGGCGATGGCAAAACCCGCCACCGCCGCCGCCCCCGCGCCGGCCAAACCCAACGCGTCGACCAGCCTCGCGGGAAGCGCGGATCAGACAGCCGCCGCCGGCAGTCACAGCGCGTCGGGTAGCGCCAACGGATCATTCGCCGCGCAACACTCGAGCGGATCGACGTCGGGCGCGGCCGCCGGAGCCGCGAATGGTTCGGTGAACTGATCGTTCAGCAGTGGCCTTCGGGGCGTAACCACCCCTCACCGGGGGTGATTACGCCCTCCCCTCGGGGGATAGTCGTTCAACCCGCCTGGACGCAGCAGGCTCAATCCTGTACAGTGCGCCCAGCTTAATTCGGGTCGGTGCTCGGTCAGTACCACCCTAAGCTCGCGGTCCGTCTCTGACGCAACGCTCGTTTTTCCCCTCGCTGCTGACCGCTGCGGAAGCGAATGCTTCCGTCGTGCGAGTCCATCCATTTTTAAGGATCATTCAATGTCATTTTCCGATCTCGGGCTATTGCCCGAATTGCTGCGTGCTGTCGCCGATAAGGGCTACGACTCGCCTTCCCCCATTCAAATTCAAGCCATACCGGCGGTGCTCTCCGGCCGCGATGTGCTCGCCGGCGCCCAAACCGGCACCGGCAAAACCGCCGGCTTCGTGCTGCCTATTTTGCAGCGGCTCAAGCAGGATCCGGCGAACGGAACCAGCCGAGCACCGCGGGCGCTCGTGCTCACGCCTACTCGCGAACTGGCCGCGCAAGTGGCGCAAAGTGCGCGCGACTACGGCAAGCACATGCAGCTGCGCACCTACCAGGTGTTCGGCGGTGTGAGCATCAATCCGCAAATCAGCGCCCTGCGCAGCGGCTGCGATATCTTGGTGGCAACCCCCGGCCGCCTGCTCGATCTTGCGCAGCAGCGCGCCGCGGATCTTTCCAATGTGCAGGTCCTGGTGCTCGATGAGGCCGACCGCATGCTCGACATGGGTTTCATCAACGACATTCGCAAGATCATCAAATTGCTGCCTCAGAAGCGCCAGAACCTGTTGTTCTCGGCGACTTACTCGGACGACATTCGCGGTCTGGCGGAACGGCTGCTGCATGATCCCCTGTCGATCCAGGTCGCGCCGCGCAACGCGCCCATCGAACTGGTCGAACAGCGCGCATATCGCGTGCAAAAAGAACAGAAGCGGCATCTCTTGGTGCACCTGATTCAAGAAGGCCAATGGCGCCAGGTATTGGTCTTCACGCGCACCAAGCATGGCGCGAATCGCTTGGCCCAGCAGTTGGAAGGCGCAGGCATTCAATCGGCGGCCATTCATGGCAACAAGAGCCAGGCGGCCCGAGTGAAGGCGCTCGACATGTTCAAGCGCGGACAGGTTACGGCTCTCGTAGCCACCGAAGTCGCGGCGCGCGGGCTCGATATCAAAGAGCTGCCGCAGGTAGTCAACTACGAATTGCCCAATGTGCCGGAAGACTACGTGCATCGCATCGGCCGTACCGGCCGTGCCGGCGCCGCAGGCGAAGCCGTCTCCTTGGTCTCCGCCGATGAATCCGGATTGCTCCGCGACATCGAACGGGTCCTACGCCGCAGCATCCCCACCGTCCCCACGCCGGTATTCAAGATGGTCGAGTCGGCGCCGCAGGCGGCCTCTCAGGGTAACCGCGCCCCCGGCGAGCGCGGCCCCGATCATCGTCAGGGCAACCGTCCGGCGCAGGGCCAGGGTCGTCAAGGCCATCACGGGGGGCGCGATTCGCGCCGCGCGTCAAACGGCGGCGGCGGCACGAGAAGCTTCGGCCAGCAGCAGCGCGGACGTTTCCGCTAGGAGCCTATCTCCTAGGACAGCTTCGGGACCAACTCGCGCAGGTAGCTGGCGAAATCCCCACCCAAGCTCGGATGCTTCAGGCCGTACTCCACGGTCGCTTGCAAGTATCCGAGCTTGCTACCGCAGTCGTAGCGCTTGCCTTCGAATTCGAAGGCATACGCGGATTCGCGCTGCATCAGCTGGGCGATGCCGTCGGTGAGTTGAATCTCGCCGCCGGCACCCTTGCCGATTTTGGCCAGATCGTCGAACACCCCGGCCGTCAAGAGGTAGCGCCCGACCACCGCGAGCGTCGACGCCGCCTTCTCCGGCTTGGGCTTTTCGACGATGTGCGACATCTTGCCGATGCGAGGCGCGACCTTGCGCTCCAGAGTCACGATGCCGTACTTGTCCGTGTCGTGTTTGGGAACGTTTTGCACGCCGAGCACGCTGCACCCGTACGCCTCAAATACGTCGACCATCTGCTTGAGGCATGGCACCGCGGCATCGATCAAATCATCGGCGAGATGCACCATGAAGGGAGCATCGCCGACCACGGGCCTTGCGCACAGCACGGCATGGCCGAGACCCAGCGGCGCCGGCTGGCGGATGTACACGCACGAGGCCCAGCTCGGCAGAATCCCGCGCAGCGTATCGAGCAATTCCTGCTTGCCTTGCGCCTGCAGCACCGACTCGAGCTCGGGATTGCTGTCGAAATGATCCTCGATGGCGCGCTTGGAACTCCCGGTGATGAACACCAGCGTTTCGGCACCGGCGGAGAGCGCCTCGTCGACCGCATATTGAATGAGCGGCTTGTCGACGACCGGAAGCATTTCCTTCGGGCTAGCCTTGGTGACGGGGAGAAATCTCGTGCCGCGGCCGGCAACGGGGAATACGACTGTCTTTACGGCTTTGTGTGGCATGGGGAAATAATAACGGATTTCACCGGCGCGCGCCGTCGGACAAATCTCACACAGGGCCCTGTCTCTCTAGCGAAGCTTGACGATGGCATAGGCTTCGAAGCTGTCCCACGTGTGACAGGCGGGGCAATGCCAGTAAAAACTGCGCCCGGAGAAACCGCATTCATTGCAACGATACTTCTCGGCGTGAGCCAGCAGCGCCCCGATCTCGTGCGCGGTGCTTTCGTAATGCGCCGGACCCGCGCGCCATACCGCCTGCAATGTTGGGTCCTGCGAGAACACGGTTTCGATCGAGTGCCGAAGCGGTTCCGCGCCGACCAGATCGGCCGCGATCGCGGCAAACACCAAGCGCTTCAGTTCGCTGAAATCACGCGACTCTGCCTGGGCCACGAGTTCGGCAAGCACCGTATCGCGCGCTTGCGGCTGAACAAGTTTGAGCAAATGCGGCAATTCGTCCTGCAGCAATTCGGGCGATTGGGTGAGAGCCTGCCTGAGCAGGCGCACGGCCAGGTCCGGCTGCGCGTCGCGCTCGGCGATCTGCGCACGCAGCAGAGCTGCACGCGGAAACGGCGTCGCTTCGTCGCGGGCCTCGCGCAACAGGCGCCGCGCATCCATGGTGTCGCCGCGCTCGATCGCGAGCGCAGCCAGCTCGCACAGATAGTGGGCGGCGACGATGCGCGGCGGCGCCGCTTTGATGCGCGCCAGTTGCCGGTAGGCGCCGAGCGCCTGCTGCCAATCATGCTGCTGTTCGTAGACCAAGCGCAGCGCATCGAGCGCGCTTGCGCGCAAGCGCGGGACCTCGCTGACTTGCTGAAACAATCCTTCCGCGCGGTCGAGGAGTCCTGCGCGCAGATAATCCTGCGCGAGCGCGAGCAGTGCCTGCTCGCGGTGCTCGGGAGCCAATGCAGCGCGCGCCAATAGATTTTGATGAATGCGGATGGCGCGCTCCACTTCCCCTCGGCGCCGGTACAGCGAGCCCAAGGCAAAATGGGTCTCGATGGTATCGGCGTTGGCGTCCATCAGCTTCAAGAACATGTCGAGCGCCCGGTCGGGCTGCTCGGTCACGAGGTAATCGAGTCCCGTCAGATAATCGGGATGCAGCTTGCCGAGAGAGCCGGGCCAGCGCTTACCCCAGCCGAAGTGTCCTGCCAGTATTCCGAGGACCAGCGCCGCAACCACCAAAGCCCAAGTCAGCAGCGGTAGTTCGGTCATGGGTCACGGAGGACCGCCATGGCGGCCGGATTAATCGCGGATCGGCTGATCCGCACCGTCATTGACCCGCTCGCGCAGGTCTTTGCCCGGCTTGAAATGCGGGACATGCTTACCCGCGAGTGCGACCGCCTCTCCGGTCTTCGGATTGCGGCCCTGCCGCGGCGGCCGGAAGTGCAGGGAAAAACTGCCGAATCCGCGAATCTCGATCCGCTCGCCCGTCGCCAGCGCATCGCTCATGATTTCCAGCAGCTGCTTGACGGCGAGTTCGACATCCTTCGCCGGCAAGTGCTTTTGTTTGGCCGAAATGATCTCAATGAGTTCCGATTTCGTCATTATCGATCCGTGGGCGTCACTCTGCATGATACTTAAGAGGGAAAGCGCGGCGGACCCGCCGCCGCGCTTAAGCCTTTCCTCTCAATCCTGACCTGAGATTTGTTCTTTGAGTAGGTCTCCCAGGCTGGTTCCGGTCGGCGAATCGGTTCGATAATTCTGCATGGCTTCTTGTTCCTCGTGGATGTCCTTCGCCTTGATAGACAACGAGATGCTGCGGCCCTTGCGGTCCACGCCGGTGAATTTGGCTTCGACTTCCTCGCCCACCTTGAGGAGCAAACGAGCGTCTTCCACGCGATCGCGCGACAGCTCGGAAGCCCGCAACTGACCGTCGACTCCATTGCCCAGATCGATGATCGCTCCTTTGGCGTCCACTTCTCGCACCACTCCGGTGACGATGCTGCCCTTCGGGTGCTCGGCGATGTAGGCGGAGAAAGGATCCTTCGCGAGCTGCTTGACGCCCAAGCTGATGCGTTCACGCTCCGGATCGATCGACAACACCATGGCGTCGACCTGCTGCGCCTTTTGATAGCTGCGCACCGCTTCTTCGCCCGGCATATCCCATGAAATGTCCGACAAATGCACCAGGCCGTCGATACCCCCGGCGAGTCCGATGAAAATGCCGAAATCCGTGATCGATTTGATCTGGCCGCTGACCTTGTCGCCGCGGTTGTAGTTCTCGGCGAACTCCTTCCACGGATTGGTCTTGCACTGCTTCACGCCCAAACTGATGCGGCGACGCTCCTCGTCGATGTCGAGCACCATGACCTCGACTTCCTGG
>DASYFQ010000225.1:0-3520 GCA_036498345.1 Steroidobacteraceae bacterium | reverse complement strand
CGATTCAACGCCCGCGCGCATTGCGCTCGCGTGGGTGCAGGGGCGCCCCGGCGTGACATCGACCATCATTGGTGCCCGGCGGATGGCGCAGCTCGAGGACAACGTCAAGGCGCTCGAGGTGACGTTGACGACGGAAGAGCGTGCCCGGCTGGATGCTTTGACTCCACCGACGTTTGGTTTCCCACAAAACATGCAGCCGATGTTCCCGTCCATTCATCATGGGGGTGCGACCGTGAACGGGATTTCGGCTCCCATTTCGCCGTTCGTCATCGGGGCAGGCGAGACGCCGTACTAATTGAGGTGCGGTCCTGGAGCGAGACGGTTCCTGCGTTGGTCGCAGTCAGGTTGGCATCCCACCAACCGCCGCCCATGGCGACCAGCAGCTGGATCGTGTCCTGGTAGCGCTGGGCTTGTGCCCGGACGTAGCCAAGCCGTGCCTGCTGGTACTGGCGTTGCGCATCCAGGAGGTTGAGAAGTCCAGTGCCGCCCCGCGAGTAGCTGATGCGTTGCAAACGCACGGACTCCGAAGCCATGTCGAGCGCATGCTGCTGCGCAGCCAAAAGGCGCGCATCATGGGTGAGAGCCTGCAAGATATCGGCGATTTGCCCGAAGGCCAGTAACACGGTCTGTTGGTAGTCGGCGGCGGATGCCTTAAAAGCCGCGAGCGCGCCGCGCCTTTCGGCCCGTCGCATACCGCCGTCGAAGATCGGCTGCGTGAGACCTGCCGCGATGCTCCATACGAGGCCCGCCGGGTTGAACAGAGTCCCCGCGTCCAGCGCCGAGGTGGTGATTCCGCCCGAAAGCGTGACGGCAGGGTAAAGTTGCGCCGTCGCGACGCCGATCTGTGCACTTGCGGCGTGAAGCTCTGCTTCGGCGGCTCGAATGTCCGGGCGCTGGTGGACGAGTTCCGACGGCAGGCTGACCGGTAGTTGGATCGGAAGCGTCAGCGAGGTCAAATCGAAGTCCGGTGCCAACCAATCGCCCGGCGCGCGGCCGAGCAGGACCGCCAACGCGTGTTTAGCCGCGCTCAATTGCTGGTCGAGCCCGGGCTCCGCTGTTTCATCTTGCGCGAGCTGACTTTCGGCGATGACCACATCACTATCGGGGACGGTGCCGGCTTGGCGTTCCTTGCGCACGAGATCCAGATTGTGCCGATCAATGTCCAGAATGTCGCCGACGGCTTTCAGCTGGGCGAGGACAGACGCCACCTGGATCGCTTGGGTCACCGTATCGCCCGTGAGAGTCAAATACGCCGCGTCGAGCTGGTCGTGTTGAAAATCGGCCAATGCAGACTGCTGCTCGATGCCCCGACGCGTACCGCCGAATAGGTCGAGCGCGTAGCTCGCGGAGGGACCCACCTGGAATAAGTTGAAATTCGGTGGAAGGGGAAATGCGTTCGAGCCCAAGCCAAACTCGGTGGCGCTGACTTTTTCGCGCGCCGCGCCGGCATTGAGGCCAATCTGCGGGTAAAGCGCGCTCGAAGCGGCGACAATTGCTTCCCGAGCCTGTGCCAGCCTGGCCTTTGCGCTTTCCAGGGTGCGGCTGCCGGCGACTGCCTGTTTCACGAGTAGGTCGAGATCCGGGGATTGGAAGAGCGTCCACCAGTCGACTGTTACCTTCTCGCCCAGCTCGATGGTCTGTTGCGGCGGTGCCGGACCGGCGCCGCCGTCGGGGGCCTTCATCTCACCGGGGGATGTATAACGAGTAGTGGACGGCGGCGCAGGCGGCTTGAATTCCGGGCCAACGACGCAACCGGACAATGCTAACGCAAGAATGACGCCGATGATTCGGGCCGCGTCGCGCGGACGCCGAGTATTACTGCGTTTAGATCTGTCCGGTATCATCATTCCCCCATCACCACATGGCTTGCGCCGCCACCGGCCGCCACTTTCTTGAAGACGATGAGCAGCGGAATCACGGCGAGCGTCGCAAACATCAGCAGCTTGTAATCGTCGATGTAAGCAATGATCTGCGCCTGTCGGGTGATGACGCCATCGAGCGCAGCGCGTCCGGCGGCTGCGATGGGATTCCAGAACTGCGCGACCATCGGATTCTCGAACGCCCGGTTCACGGGGGTTACGTATTGCGCGATGTTGGCATGATTGACCTGGGTGTTCTGCGTCAACAGGCTGCTGACGACCGATATCCCGACGCTGGAACCGATATTGCGCGTGAGTGTGAAGAGGGCAGTACCTTCGGTGCGCCGCTCCGGAGGCAGTGTGGACAACGTCACGACACTCAGCGGCACGAACAAGAAGCCCAAACCAATGCCTTGAATGATGCCGACATCAATGATGGTCATCTGCGACACATCAGGGGTCCAGCCCGTCATCGCATAAAACGACCAGGCCGTTAACCCCAAGCCGGTGGCGAGCAGCACGCGCGTATCGACTCGCCCCACCAGCCGGCCGACCATCATCATGGCGCCCATGGTGCCGATGCCTCGAGGCCCCATCACCAGGCCCGCCGTGACGATTGGGTAATCCATGAGGTTTTGAAGGTAGGGTGGCTGCAGTGCCAGCGAGGAGTAATAGGTGAGGCCGACAATCACGCCGAAGAGCACGCCCGCGGTGAAGTTACGGTCCCGGAATAGCGCCGGCTTGATAAAGGGCTTGTCCGCCGTGAAGATGTGCGCGAGGAACAGATAGAACGCTGAGCCGGCGATGATGGTTTCAATGATGATCTCGCCGGAGCCAAACCAGTCGAGTTCCTCGCCGCGGTCGAGCACGAGCTGCAGCGCGCCGATTGCGATACTCAAGGTTCCGAATCCGAACCAATCTAATTTCGCCGCGGCGTCACGCTTCGTCTCGGGCAGAAAAGTTGCCATCCCCAGCAAGGCGAGAATTCCGATGGGCAGGTTGATATAGAAGACATAGCGCCAACTGTAATTCGCGGTGAGCCAGCCGCCGAGAACCGGGCCGAGTATGGGTCCGGCCATTACCGCGACGCCCCAGAGCGCCATGGCTGATCCTTGGCGCTCCTTCGGATAGATGCTCAGCAGAACGGATTGCGAAAGCGGGACCAGCGCCGCCCCGCACAAGCCTTGCAAGATCCGGAATAGGACGATTTGTACCAATGATTGCGCCAAGCCGCACAGCATGGACGCAATGGTGAAACCGGCAATCGAGACCAGAAAGACGCGCCTGACGCCGAACCGCCCCGAGAGAAAGCCGGTCGGCGGCGTCATGATCGCGGCAGCGACGATATAGGAGGTCAGCACCCAGTTGATCTGATCCTGGCTCGCCGAGACGCTTCCCTGTATATACGGCAGGGCGACGTTGGCGATGGTCGTATCGAGCGCCTGCATGAGGGTGGCGAGAATCGCGCACGAGGTGATCGCCACCCGATTACCACCCATCGACGCGCCGTGAGCCGGCATTACGTTTCTCGCCCAGTACGGCCAAATAACGCGCTCAGGAAATGCGGCCAGCCCCGGGCATGACCGGTATCGACGTTGACTTCCACGCTCATCCCGGCGCGTAGCGGCGGCAGATGATGATCGCTCGTATCAAGACGAACG
>DASYFQ010000224.1:0-3130 GCA_036498345.1 Steroidobacteraceae bacterium | reverse complement strand
GTGAGCGTGGCGAAAGCGGAATCGTAGAGGCCCAAAGCCATGCCCACGCCCAACACTGCCCAAGCCGTGACAAGGCCGATGACGCCTTGCACGAGAGCAAGCAAAACCAGCCCGGCCGCGAGGACGACATTGGAGAGAACCAGAACCCCGCGACCTCCACGGTTGTCAATCGCACGACCGACGGTCGGGCCGAGGAACGCTGACAGCAAGAGCGATCCCGAGAAGACCCCGAACACCATGGCTCGCGAGAGGCCAAGCCCTTCGGCGATCGGTTCGGCAAGGATCGCCGGCAGGTAATAGCTCGATCCCCATGCCAGGGCCTGCGTCGTCCCGAGGGCGGCAACGACGACGTTGCGTTTCACTCTCTGCTCACCTCTCCCCGGTCGTCGACAATCGTCGCAGGAACGGAAGCACCAAAGCCAAACCGACGAATTCCGCAACGATGAACCCCGGCGCGTCGGCCGGCCGAATGCCAGCGAAAGTATTGCTAAGCGCACGCGCGATCGTCACGGCGGGATTGGCAAATGAGGTCGAGGCGGTAAACCAGTATGCCCCGGTGATGTAGGCCGCGACCGCGAAAGCCGTCACCGGCTCGCGATGCGCGCGGCATCCCCAAATCACCATCAGCAAGCCGAAGGTCGCCACCACCTCCGCTACCCATTGGGGAACACCGGTGCGCACATGCTGTGAGAGCTGCCAAAGCGGCAGATCGAACATGATATGTGCGAGCCACACACCGAATATCGCGCCGACAATCTGCGCCACTAGATAGGCCGGCACCGCGTGCCAGCGCAGCCCGTCCGTCGCAGCGGCAGCGAGAGTGACGACTGGATTCATGTGTGCGCCCGATTGCGGGCCGAAGGCTAAGATCAGCGCGACGAGTGCGCCGCCGGTCGCAATCGCATTGGCGAGCAGGGCGAGGCCAGCGTTCCCGGCCGACAGCCGTTCGGCCATGATCCCTGAGCCGACGACGGCGATCAGCAAGAAAGCTGTCGCCACCAGCTCGGCGAAGGCCGCATGCACAACTGGCCGCGCGAGTGCGGCCGGCCGTGCAGCGGTTGCGATCGCGGTCACGGCGACGGCTCACGCACGACATGGAAGCGGCCGATTTCATCTACCTGCCGCTTGATCGCTAGCCGATCGAGTTTGTCGATCGGCAGGGCGACGAACAGCTTGATGCGCGCTTCAAGCTGCCGGTAAGCATCGCGGAAAGCCTGGCTACGCTGATCGTCCGTACCCTCGACCGCCGCCGGATCGGGAACCCCCCAATGTGCCGTGATCGGACAGCCTGGCCAGATCGGGCAGACCTCGCCGGCGGCCTGGTCGCAGACGGTGAACACGAAATCCATTACCGGCGCGCCGACGCGGCCAAATTCATCCCAGCTTTTGCTTCGGAGACCGTCTGTCCGCAGATTGAGCTTTTCCAACAGCTCGATTGTCAGCGGATGCACGCTGCCCTTGGGGAAGCTGCCGGCGCTATAGCCCTTGAACTGGCCGTGTCCCCAATGGTCGATCAGCACCTCGGCAAGGATGCTCCTCGCCGAGTTGCCGGTGCACAGAAACAGGACGCTGTAGTCTCTGTTGCGCGATGATGCGACAGTCACGCGGCGCAGCAGGACGGAGCGCAGCATGCTTCAGCCGTTTCCGGTTCTGCCGCCGGCTGGGTCAGCGCCGCCGGTGCGCAGCCGCAAGTGGACAGGCCCTCACTCGCGTCGCCGAGCTTTGTCAGCGCGCCGCTTTGACCGTAGACGGTCGCCTCGTCATGCGTGAAGAAGGTTTCCCACGGCACGCCCTGAGGATCGGCGATCCATTGCTTGTCGGATCGCGCATAGCAGCAAGTCGTGTCCTTTTCTTCGATGACGGGCCGATCGGCGCGGCTCAGCCGCTCGTAAACTTCGGCAAGCTCACCCTCATCCTCGGCCTGAATGCCGAGATGCGAAATCCCAGCCTCGCCGCTTCCGGTGCTGATCGCAAAATTGACGCGCGGGTCTTCGAGCATCCATTTGGCGTAGTCGTCCTTTAACACCGTCGGTCGTGTCGAAAACAGGGTCGAATAGAACCGGACGGATTGCGCTAGGTCTTCAACACTGACGTGCAAATGAAAGCGTTTCATCGGCCTCTCCCTTGGTGAAAGCATCGGAGGGATTGCACGCCGGCACGCATACTGCACCCCGCCCGCAGCAGTTTTCGGTGAGGTAGGCCAGCACCGCGTTCATCGCGCCGTACTCGGCCGAGTAGATGAGCTGCCGGCTCAGGCGGCGCTGCGTAATGAGTCCGGCGTGAAGGAGCTGCGCAAGGTGGAAGGAGAGCGATGAAGGCTGAACGCCCAGGCGCTCAGCGATAACGCCGGCCGGCAGCCCTGCCGGCCCGCAAGTTACCAGCAGCCGGAACAGCGCAAGCCGGGTTTCCTGAGCAAGCGCACCGAGGGCTGCAATCGCATGCTTCTCGTCCATAACGAGATGTTCCATGGTTCAACGATCGTCAAATCATGCGCGATGCGTCGTCGGTCAAGAGATAATTCGAAAATTATTGCAGTGATGTATCGCGAGGTATCTGTGGTCCGGGAGCGGAGGGTGCCAGCGCATGGATGTTGATTTGACGATCCGATTTTCCGACGATCGCCTATGCGAGGTCATCGTTTGCGGGCCTTATGAAGGGAGCCGCATTATCGGATCGTCACCCGCCGCTCAGACCTCGGCGAAAGCCTCACCGAAGCGAAGCGGGAGGCGCGCCGCCTTTAAGAACTTAACCCTTGGCCCGATCGGCGACGTCGCAGCGACGCTTAAAATCTCGGCGCACGAAGGTTTTAATTCATCAACCCCGGCGCATGCCCGCGCCGTGTTTCACTCTGCAATGGCGTGAAATTCCAGAATGCCGGATATGCAACAAATTCTGGGGGCAGTTCTCGGCGGAGGGATGATAAAATAAGCAATCATGTAATTGCCATATTCGTATTGTAACCTCCTGGGCATCGGCACCCGTGAGCGGATGCGAGATTGCGATTGAAGGAGTTGCCGATGCCTGATCTCGACCAGATAAAACAGGGGAAACAGGGGGCGTGGGGACTGGCGCGAGCGGCTTCCCAAGGGCAAGTCGAGTTCGGCCGCGCCGTCGCCGCGACCACCTCAAC
>DASYFQ010000223.1:0-10023 GCA_036498345.1 Steroidobacteraceae bacterium | reverse complement strand
GAACTTGATCGTGACGGTGCGCGGCTGAATCGGGATCGCGTACGGTTGTGTGCAGACCGATATCGTGCACTGCTCGAACCGCGTCAGCTGGGCGAGCTTGTCGGTCACGTTGGTGACGACCAGCTGAATGTTCATCCCATTCCGCTCTATCCCGCCCGACACGTCGGCCACACCGTACGCCGGCTGCATGCCGATCGCGTTTGCGTCCGCGATGCGCAACTGCGGCGCCGTCTGAGTCTGGTAGACGAATGCCGCTTGCACGTTCGGTTTCCAGTCTAGGACTTCGGGGAAGGTGTAGCGCGCAATGATATTGCCCTTGAACTTCGGTGTCACGGGCAGGTTCGTTCCCTGCGGAGCGAGCGGCGCGTACGGTTGCGGATTCTTCTTATCCGGACTTCCCAACCCGGCGGGGCAGGGATTCGATTGCGCCGGCTGTCCCGTGGCGGGATCCGACTCGCCGCAATAGTTTGACGTCAGGCGCGGGTCCAGGAAGGTGAAATTGGCCGCGAGGTTCAAGGCATCCGTTGCTTGGAACTCGATCTCGTTCTCGATGCCTCTGATGCGGGCATTGCCGCCGTTCTCGATGATGGTCACGCTATTGACCCCGAGGAACGAAAACTGGAAGTTCTTCCAGTCCTCTTGGAACACGGCGCCGTTCCAGCGCAAGCGGTGCCCGAACCACTGGGTCTTCCAGCCGATTTCCCAGTTGGTCAAGAAATCCGCCTGGTAGGGCCCCACGCCCACCTGCGCGGTGCGATTGACGCCGCCCGGCCGGAATCCCTTGGACCATGTCGCGTAAACCATGGCGTCCGGCGTGATCTTGTACGTCAGGTTGACCCGCGGCACATGGCCCTTTTCACTCACGCGATTATTCAAGTCGGTGCAAGGCGCGCCGACCACTGTGGACGGCGCAAAGCACTTATTGACGCCGGAGCCGCCTAAGGCTGCGGAATAACCGTAGAAGCCCTCCAGGGTATTGTCGCTCTTGAAATATCTCAGACCGCCGCTCAGTTCCCACTGCGACGTGATGTCCCACGTGACTTGTGCGAAGGCCGCCTGATCGCGGTCGACGCGCGTTTCGTCCGTGAGCCAAATGGTGTTGGAATGCCCTGGGACGGACAGATCCGGAGGTCCGCCGGTGGCCGTATTATCGGTGTCGGCCAAGCCGTTGGGGTTCCCACCGCCAAGGCTGGTGAAACCATATCCGGGCATCAAGTAGTCCTGCGAAATCCGGTGCAGCTGACGCTGCGCGAACAGACCCACCGTCGCCTTCACCGGCAGATCCTGCGGAGTGCTCAGGCGAACTTCGTGACTCCACTTTTCGAACGCATTATTAGCAATGACCAATTCCTGCGGCATGATCGGCAGACCATTGTTGCCGAGCCAAAACTTGCCGTAAGCGAGTTTGGTATCGTAGAAATAAGAGTAGTCGCTATAGTCCGCCACCGAATGTCCTGTGCGCTTCATGTAGGCGCCCGCGTACACGAGATCGAAGTTGGCTATCTTGCCTTCGACGGTCAGCGCCGACTGCACCCACGAATCGTCCGAAGACTCGGGACCGAAGTGTGCCACCTGGAGGCGCCCGACCCCGGGGTCGTAACCGAAGAATCCCTCGGTCGTCAGTCTCTGGCCCATGACGGTGGGCGTGATGGTCCAATTTTCGCCGAGATCGAGTTTGAGGGCGGCGCGGCCGCCCTTGGTTTCGGCCGTGTTGTAGTTGTTCTTGACGTAGGCCGCATTGCTGATCGAGCCCTGGCCGATCCCGCCGTTATTACCAGGGTTCGAGGCCCAGGTCGGGAAGGTCCGCACGCCATTGATGATGCCGGCGGACACGTTGGTGCCTGCGACATTATCGATGTAGCCCGCATCGTGGACATCCCATCCAACCAAGCGTACCGCTAAAATCGGCGACAGCGGCAAGTTGACGAAACCTTCGACCGAATAGCCCAGGCCGCCGTGATCCACCGAACTGCCGCTGACGTCATAGCCGCCCTCGAACTTGGTGGGATCCGGCTTGTTGGTGATGAGACGGATGGTGCCGGCTTGGGAACTTGCTCCGTACAGGGTGCCCTGAGGTCCTTCCAGGACTTCGATGCGCGCCATGTCGTAGATATGAACTTCCGGCGTGCCGTCGATCGTGGTCACGGGCTGCTCATCGAGATAGGTGCCCACGCTCGGCTGCGAGCCTGAATGGTTGCCGTCACCGCCGCTGACGACGCCGCGCATGTAGACATGCGAGCTGCCGGGCTGGCCGTTGCCGCCCTGACCCTGGCTGCGAACGTAGGAGACGCTGGGCGAGTACTTGACGTAGTCGTCCAGATTGTTGATGTGCAGCTTGTCGAGTTGCGCACTGTCGAACACGGAAATGCTGATCGGCACGTCCTGCATGTTTTCAGATTTCTTCTGTGCCGTGACCACAATTTCCTCGAGGCCGCCGACTTCGGTTTCGGTGGCGGCATGCGCCATCGGCATTCCGCCGGCAAGGATCGCCGAGATTGCCGAGGCGAGCGGCGCGTAGCGCAATGCGTGGCGGCTGCGCGTGCGGCCGGCGTCGAGGGCCTTGAGGCCGGTAGTGTTCAAACGACGAGTCATTATTACCTTGCTCCCTAATGAATAATTATCAGTAACCTACAAACCGACAGAGGACGGAAAGTCCGGCACGGCCGGATAGCGCTCGAGCACCCCGCCCAGCACCTCTTTCAGAGGCCCGAGCCACGGTTCGAAATGCCGCCAGTGATCCACCCCTTCGCGAAAAATGGGCTGCCGCACCTGCTCGGAACTCGCGGTACGTACCGCTCGATCGTTTTCGTAAAACTTGAGACACCCCTCCTCGAACGGCAGGCCGCAATAATCGAGAAGACGCCGCACTTCGGTCTCGGTGTCATCGATCATCGTTTCATAGAAAACCCTGTGCACCCTGCCCGGCAGCACCGCATCGAAGTGGCTCATCAATTCTACGTAATCGCGATAATACCGGCCAATGTCTTCGAGGTCATAGGTAAAATTCTGGCCGCGCGCGAAATGTTGCTTGAATCCCGAAAAGCAGCAGCCCAGCGGGTGGCGCCGGGCGTCGATGATTTTGGCATTCGGGAGCATGAGGTGAATGAAGCCCGCAAACAGGAAATTGTTCGGCATCTTGTCGACGAAGAACGGTTTATCGGTCTTGCGCTGGCTGCGCGTCTCGGCGAGATAACGGTCGCCCAGCGCCCGCAATTCCTCCGGCGTGAACGCGGCGACCGCGTGTGCAAATCCTTGGCCATCGGTCGATGCTTCGCTGCGAAATATTTCAGCAGCCATGCGCGGAATATCCGGCAGCTCCATCGTGCCTTCGACCTTGGAATGACTCGACAGAATCTGCTCGATGAGCGTCGAACCGGCACGGGGCAAACCAACGACGAAGATCGGATCCGGTGCGTCGGTGCCTGAGCCGGCGCGCCCGGCAAAGAACTCCCTCGTGAACACCGCTTTCGCGCGCCGCACGAATTTCGAGTTGTCGTCCGGGCTGTAAGGAAAGAGCTTCTTGCGGATCGCATTGCCCCGCGCATAGTGGCTGAAGGACTCGGCGTACTCCCCTTCATCCTCGAGCGCCTTGCCGAGCGCGAACTCGAAATGCAAGCGGTCATCATCGGACAAGTTCTGCGGCACGAGCGCCTCGCGCATGGCAGCGATGTCCGCGCTCTCGAAGCGAAACGTCTTGAGGTTGGCGAGACTCCAGTACGCTTCGCCCAGCGTCGGCTCCAACGAAATAGCGCGCCGGTAAGCGGCAATGCTCTCCGTCTGGCGCCGCTGCGTCTTCAGCGAATGACCGTAGCTGCTCCAAATCTTGGATTGCTGCGGATAGTCTTTGAGCACCGCCTCGTATACTTTGCTCGCTTCGCCGTAATCGCCGGCATTCGCGAGGATCGCGGCCTGCAGATTGCGATAGCCGGGATTGCGGGGCTCCTTGGCCAATAGCCGTTCTACGTGCGGCAACGCCTCCGCCGCCTTCCCCTCGCGGTTCAGCACCACCGCATAGTTGTGCCGGGCCGCGTCGAAGCTCGGCGCAAGCTCCAGGCACCGTTCCAGCAGCACCTGTGCATCCGGATATCGTTTCAGACGGCCGGCCACTTCGGCGAGCATTCGCAGTGCGGCGACATCCGTCGGAAATGCCTTCAGATGGGTGCGCAACAGTGCTTCGGCCACGGGCAGATCATTTGCGACCAGAGCCGCCGCCGCTTCCAGCAGCCGCGGATCCTTGGTGGCAGCCTTGATGTGAGCGGCCCGCGCCGCATCCGCCCCGTCCGCATCACCGATCAAATCCAGTTGCTCGGCGAGCACGCGCCATGCGTCGACCGAATTTGGCTTCAGCTGCAGCGCGCGCCGCACGGCCGAGATCGCTTCGGTCGCGCGGCCGGCCTCGCCCAAGGCGATGGCGAGTTCTATGTGGACGGCCGGTGCCCCCGGCTGCTCACGCGCGAGAGCCTCGAGAACGCTGAGGGCAGCGCTCGTTTGTCCGGTGTGTCGATGAGCGATTCCCAGAATCAGACGGGCATACGGATGCCCCGGAACAGCTTTCAGAATCTCATCCGCCTGCTCTATCGCGAGTCCGGGGTCCGTTCCCAGCAGTCGTGCAGCATGGCCCAGCGCAACATCCAGTGTCCCAACGGGCTCCGAAACGCTGTTCAATTGAACATCCAATCGATCCCCGTCGTTCGTTATCGCGTTATAAGAATCTCCCGCAGCCGCTTTGTCAAATCCGCAACAGGTGTTCTCGGCCTAGGATTCGATCAAGAGCGGGCCGCAATTCGGGTGATTTCATCCCCTGTACCGGTGGAGGTATTGTCTGTAACTTGCTGATTAATAAATAATTGTGTCCGGACGAAAAGCGATTGCCGCGCCATGGTATCGCGTTGCTGGGTGGCAACTGTACGACCGTTCAGAGGCCTTTCTTGCAACAGCCGTGGAGAGCCCGTGCGGCGCGCTCATTTGGGAATTAGAACTTCTGTCCGAACTTGATCGCTAAGGTGCGCGGCTGCGCCGGAATGATATATATCTGGTTGTCGGCCGGCGGAGCGGTTTGGGCGAAGCGCGAAAGTTGGGCGCAGCGGTCGGTCGCGTTGGTCACGACGAACTGAAGCGTCGACTGCTTCAAACTCACGCCAAATGCCAAGTCGAGCAGGCCGTAAGCCGGCTGCACGCCCATGATCCGAGTCTCGTCCACGCGCAGCGTCGGGGTCGTTTTTGTCTGGTAAACATAGGCGGCTTGCCCGAACGGCTTCCAACCCGCCACTTCATCGAAATTGTATCGGGCCACCATATTGCCTTTGAACTTGGAGGTGATCGGCAGGTTGGTGCCGGCCGGCGCTTGCGGCCCGATGAAATTGGGCCCGAACGCCTCCGGGGTTACCTGAGTGGGGCAATTCGTCACGCCTTGCACTCCGCAATAGTTCGTCGTCAGCCGCGGATCCAGGAACGTAAAGCTGGTGCTCAGCGTCAGGTTGTTGGTGGCGAGCCATTCGATTTCATTCTCCACGCCCCTGATGTGCGCACTGCCGCCGTTCACGATGATGGTCACGCTGTTGAGCCCGAGGAAGGAAAACTGGAAATTCTTCCATTCTTCGTCGAATATCGCGCCGTTCCAACGCAGGCGGTGGTCGAGCCACTGCGTTTTCCAGCCGATTTCGTAGTTCTTGAGGTAGTCGGCCTGATAGGGTCCGATGCCCGCCTGGGCGGTGCGGTTGACGCCGCCGGGCCGAAAGCCTTTGGAGAAGGTGGCGTACACCATTTTGTCGGGCGTGAGCTTGTAGGTGGCGTTGAGCCGCGGAACGTTGCCGCTGCTGGTCACCCGATTGTTGAGGTCGGTACAGGGAGCGGACGGGGTCGAGGCCGGGGCAAAGCATTTCGATTCCCCTGATCCGCTGGGGGAGAACGCTTTGGAGTACCCGAAGAAGCCGTTGAGAGTGTTGTCGTACGTAAAGTATCGCAGGCCGCCATTCAGCGACAATTGCGACGTGACATCCCAGGTGACCTGCGTGAATGCCGCCTGGTCGCGGTCGACGCGCTGCTCGTCGGTGAGCCAAATGGTGTTCCCGAGGGTCGGGATCGAGAGCGATTGGGCGAAACCGTTCGGGTTGGGGGTGGGGGAATTCAGAGTGCCGTAGGGATTCGTGAACCCATAACCCGGCATGACGTACTGCTCCCAAATATTATGCAGCTGCCGCTGCACGAATACGCCGACCGTCGCCCGTACGGGGAGATCTTGCGGCGTGTCCAGGCGCAGTTCATTACTCCATTTTTGGAAGTAGCCCTTGGTGACCACTAATTCCTGCGGCATGATCGGCGCGCCGTTGGCGCCCGTCCAGAAGGCGCCCGACCCATACACACGATCGTAGAACTCGGAGTAGTCGCTGTAGTCGGCAATCGTGTGAGTGGTGCGCTTCATGAACGCACCCGCGTAGGTCAAGTCGAAGTTGCTGAACTTTCCTTCGACGGTCAATGCGGACTGCACGAACGTGTCATCGGATCTCTCGGGACCGAAATGTGCGACCTCGAGGTCGCCGACCCCGGGGTCATAGCCGAAGAAGCCGCTGCTGGAGAGCGTCTGACCCATGACGGTGGGAGTCACGGTCCAGTTGTCGCTGATGTTGACCTTGAGTGCCGCGCGGCCGCCTTTGGTCTCTGCCGTGTTGTAATTGCTGCCGACGTAAGCTGCATTGCTGATCGCGCCGGCACCGAGCTTGCCGACGGCCGGGCACGGTGCGACGTTGGCTGCGCTCGGCACTACCCCGCCGGATGTGGGAGCGCCCGCAGCTCCCGGGGTAGGCACGACGTTGTACCAGGTGCCGGCGGGCTGGCCGGCCCAGCTCGGGAATGTGCGTATCCCGTTCTGGATACACGCGCTCGCGTTGCTTCCCGCCACGTTATCGATGAAGCCTGCATCGTGTTCGTCCCACCCGACCAGGCGGACCGCCGCAATGGGCGACAGCGGTATGTTGACGAAGCCCTCGGCCTCCCAGCCCGTGCCGCCGTGATGCACCGTGTTGCCCTGGACATCGTAGCCCGCCGAGAACTTGGTCGGATCAGGTTTGTTGGTGATGATGCGGACCGTGCCGGCCTCGGAGCTCGCGCCATACAAGGTCCCCTGCGGTCCTTCGAGTACCTCGATGCGCTGGATATCGTACAGATGAACGTCCACGGTGCCGTCGATGGTCGTCACCGGCTGCTCATCGAGATAGGTGCCGACGCTCGGCTGCGATCCCGAGTGGTTTTCATTCGCACCGCTGACGACGCCGCGCATGTATATATGCGACGTCCCCGGCTGGCCGTTGCCGCCCTGCCCCTCGGCGCGCGAGTAGGCAATGCTGGGCGAATACTTCACGTAATCGTCCAGACTGACCACGTGCAGCTGCTCGAGTTTGGTGTTATCCAGCACCTCGATGCTGATCGGCACGTCCTGCAAGTTCTCCGTGCGCTTTTGCGCCGTGACGACGACCTCTTCGAGGGTATTGGCTTCGGCCTCTGCGGCATGCGCCGCGGGGGCTCCGGCCAGAATCGCCGAAATGGCCGAGGCCAGCGGCAACTGGCGCAGCACGCGGTGTTGATGGCCGTGCCAGCGACGGGCGACGATCGGGTATGTGTGTCTCGTGTTGAATCGGCTGCGAGTCATGACGTTCCCCTCGCTTTGATTGATCAACGGATACTCAAATCAACGGAAGGCGACAGTTCGGTACGGCCGGATAGGAGTCCAGCACCGAGCCCAAGGTTTCCTTGAGCGGCCCGAGCCAAGGCTCGAAATGCCGCCAGTGATCCATGCCGTCCCTGAAAATGGGGCGCCGCACCTGCTCCGAGCTGGCGGTGCGCACCGCCCGCTCGTTGTCATAAAACCGCAGGCATTGCTCCTCGAACGGCAATGCGCAGTAATCGAGGAGCCGGCGAACCTCGGCTTCGGTGTTCTCGATCGTGGACTCGTAGAATACGCGGTGCACCCGACCCGGCAGCACCGCATCGATGTGGGCCATCAGCTCGACGTAGTCGCGGTAATAGGCGGCGAGATCCTCGAGATCATAGGAAAAATTCTGTCCGCGGGCGAAGTGCTGCTTGAACGCCGAAAAACAGCAGCCAAGCGGGTGCCGTCGAGCGTCGATGATCTTCGCATTCGGCAATATCAAATGGATCAGCCCGACGTACAGCCAATTGTTAGGCATCTTATCGATGAAGAACGGCGCGCCGGTCTTGCGATAATGGCGCGTGGCGTCGAGATACCGCTCGCCGAGGCCGCGCAGTTCCGCGCGATCGAGCGCGGCGACCGCGTCGAAAAAGGGGGCGTCGTGATCCGGCCCGTCCCGTCCCGCGAGTTCACGCGCGATGGCCGGAAGATCCGGCAATTCCATGGTGCCTTCGACCAGCGAGTGACTCGACAGAATCTGCTCGAGCAACGTGGAACCCGCGCGCGGCAAGCCCATGATGAAAATGGGTTCCGCCGACGATGCGCCACCGGACTTGCGCGCGGCGAAGAAATCAGCCGTGTATTGCCGCTTGCAGCGGCCGACATAGCGGGTATTCTCCTCGGCATTGAACGGGTGCAGCGCTCGGCGTATCGCATTTCCCTTGGCGTAGTGCACGAACGACTCTGGGTAGGACCCGGCATCTTCGAGCGCCTTGGCGAGCGAGAACTCGAAATGCAGGCGGTCCTCGTCGCTCAGGTCGACTCGTTCGAGTGCGCGGCGCAGCGCGAGAACGTCAGCGTCCGAGAACCGGAAGGTCTTGAGATTGGCGAGACTCCAGTACGCTTCACCCAGCGTCGGCTGCATGGCGATCGCGCGGCGGTAGGCCGCGACGCTATCATCCCGGCGGCGCGCCGTTTTCAGGGAATGACCGTAGCTCATCCAGATCTTAGGCTGCCGCGGAAAATTCTTGAGCGCCGCCTCGTAAACCTCGATCGACTCGGCGTAGTCGCCGAGATTGGCGAGCACCGCGGCCTTGAGGTTCAGATATCCCGGATTGCGGGGTTCCTTCGCCAGCAGCGCATCCACCTGCGGCAGGGCCGCCGCGGCCTTTCCCTGCCGGTTGAGTACCACCGCGTAATTGTGGCGGGCCGCATCGAAGCTCGGGCTCAGGTCGAGGCAGCGCTCGAGCAGCGTTTGCGCGTCTCCGTACCGACGGAGGCGCGCCGCGACTTCCGCGAGCATGCGCAGCGCCGCGACGTCCGTCGCGTGCCCCGCAAGGTGCGAGCGCAGTCGAGCCTCGGCGCGCGGCAGGTCATTCTCGACCAGCAACGCGGCCGCTTCCATCAATCGCGGATCCTGGGTCGCGGCACCGAGGTAGCGCGCTCGCGCCCGATCCGCGCCACCGGAATCGCCCGCGAGATCCAGATGATCGGCGAGCAGGCGCCAGGCATCGGCAGAGTCGGGTTTCAGCTGCAATGCGCGTCGCAGCGAGGTGATCGCCTCGCTCACGCGACCCGCCTCGCCTCGCGCGATGGCGAGTTCCAGATGCACGGGGGCTGATCGCGGCTGCTCGCGGGCCAGAGGCTCCAGTACCTCGAGTGCCCACCGCGTGTGGCCGCCGATGCGATGGGCGGCCCCGAGAATCAGACGGGCATGCGGATGGTCCGGAACCGCCTTGAGGATCTCACTGGCCTGCTCGGCAGCAAGCGCAGCATCCCTCTCCAGCAGCCGGGCGGCGTGCCCTAATGCAACATCCAATGTCCCAACGGGCTCCGAAGCGCTGTTCACGTTGAACATCCACTCGATCCCCGCACATTGTCATGCCTATGAGAATCTCCCCCGGCCGCTTTGTCAAATCCGCAACAGACTTCTCGGCCGAGGGCTACCCGGCCGTGGACAACGCGGCTTCGCGTTGCGTCACCGCAGCTGAGCCGGCCGATATCCGGGGCCGCGCAACACCCGCCCAGGCTTTGCGCCGGTCATTTGCCCGTCGGCGATCACCGGTATCCCGTTCACGAGCACCCAGCGCATGCCGATGGCCAACTCGTTGGGGGAACTGAAGGTCGAGCGGTCCGCGATCTTCGCAGGATCGAACACC
>DASYFQ010000222.1:0-23078 GCA_036498345.1 Steroidobacteraceae bacterium | reverse complement strand
CTCCGCCGGGAAGCAACATCACTCTGGCTGCCGAAGTGGTCGCGGATCAGCTCAGCGTGTCGGTGTCGGACAATGGTCCCGGCCTGCCGGTAGGCAGAGAGGAGGCCGTATTCCAGAAATTCACTCGGGGCGAGCGCGAGTCGGCGACTCCCGGAGTGGGACTGGGCTTGTCCATATGCCGTGCCATCGTCGAATCGCATCAGGGCAAGATCATCGCCAGCCACCGGCCCGGCGGCGGTGCGCGCTTCACCTTCACCGTGCCGCTCGGACAGCCGCCCGCGGCCGCCGTGGAAGCCGAGGCCGCCCATGGCTGAGCCCTTGCCCGTGGCCATACTGGTCGAGGACGAGCGCCAAATTCGGCGCTTCGTGCGCACCGCCCTGGAGGCGGAGGGCTGGAGCGTGCACGAAACCGATACGCTGCGGCAGGGACTGATCGATGCCGGCACCCGCAAGCCCGATCTCATCATTCTGGATCTGGGCATGCCCGACGGCGACGGCATGGATCTGCTGCGGGATCTGCGCGGCTGGTCGAATGTTCCCGTGATCGTGCTGTCGGCCCGGGTCGGCGAGCAGGACAAAATCGACGCCCTGGATGCCGGCGCCGATGACTATCTGACCAAGCCCTTCGGAGTCGGAGAACTCCTGGCCCGGGTGCGCGCCGCCTCGCGCCGGCGCCGCGACGCGGGGGCAGGCCTCGACTCCATATTCGAGTTCGGCGACGTCAAGGTTGATCTGAGCTTGCGCACCGTCCACAAGAGCGGGGCGGCGGTGCATCTCACCCCGATCGAATACCGCTTGTTGACCCTGCTCATTGCCAATTCCGGCAAGGTACTCACGCACCGGCAGATTTTGCGCGAGGTCTGGGGGCCTTCGCACACCGAGGATGGTCACTACGTACGGGTGTACATGGGCCATTTGCGGCAGAAACTGGAGCACGACCCCGCGCAGCCCAGGCATATCCTGACCGAGACCGCGGTCGGTTATCGGCTGGTGCAGAATATCAGCGGCTGATTTCAGGGGCTGGTAGCGAAACCGCGCCGACCCCGCCTCGCCGCATGCAGGTCCTGGGGCGTATCGACGTCCAGTTCCGCGGATGGGAGATCCACCAGCACTCGCTCCTCCGCCGGCAGTCCGTTCACCAATTCACGCAGGCCGATGTCGCCGGTCACGGCCAGCGCGCGCGGATAGAGCCGGCGCGGCAGAATCAGGGGTACTCCGCCCTGCGGAGCGCCGTCGTGCGGTGTCTGCGAAGTTCGGTCATGCCGTCCGATGCGCCTTGCGACGACGCGGCGCGGTGTTCCGCGCCACCGCGATATCAGCCGGGCTAACTCACATCGCCGCGCGGCGGCCAAATCCACCGGCAGCAGCAGCAGGGCCGGGGAGTAGCGGCCCCGAGCAATGCCAAGGCGCACGGAACTCGACAAGCCATCGGCGCGAAGCGGATTGGCGACAAAGAGCACATTGAGCCCATGCGCTTCGACTCGATATCGCGCGGCCCGGTGCGGAATCACGACCATGATCCTCGCGGGTGAGAGCTGGGTTGCCAGGAGCAGGGTTCTTCGCAGCAAGCTGACCGACCGAACCCGGGCCAGCGCCTTCGGGCGCCCCAGTCGGGAGGAAAATCCAGCGGCAAGAATGAGAATTTGCAGTCTGGGCAAGATAACGGCATTCATTGATATGATGGTGCCATGAAAAAGGACCATGTGAGCTTCCAGCGCCGGCCCTTCTTGACGCCGATCTGGCTGACGGGGATCGCGGCGGGCGTGGCCTTCGCGATCATGATTTTCGCCGCGTGGGTGTGGGCAACGGCGGGCTCGACCACCGTCGTCGTGATTCGCCACGCCGAAAAGGATTTGAGCGCCAGCGCCACCGATCCGCCGCTCGATCCGGCGGGAGAGGCACGGGCGGCACTACTCGCGCGCATGTTCGGCGATGCCAAGGATTTGGGTCACTTGGATGCAATATACGTATCGCCGACCCTGCGCAGTCGACAGACTGCCGCGCCCTTGGCGGCTAGGCTGGGCATTGCGGAGACCGTGGCGGGCGAGGGCCCCCGGGCGCTGGCGCGCCGCGCGCTGAGCGAACATCAAGGCGGCAGGGTTTTGATCGTCGGGCATACCGACACCGTCCCCGAGATCGTCGCCGTCTTGAGCGGCAACTCCCACATGCCCGAAATCGGCGCTCAGGAATACGGGACTATGTACATCGTGACGGTGCCGCGCATCGGTCATGCAAATCTACTGCGATTGAATTACTAGGCGGAAGCAGCGAGCATTGCTCAGCCTTCGAGCGGGACCCGGTCAGGGATCGCGTCAATGCGTCGTCGCGGCGCGCAGCATGACGGCCTTGCGGACAAAATCCTCGTGACGGCCGATCTTGAAATCCGCCAATACGACGTCGCGGACCCGGCGGCTTGCGTCGATCAAATACGTGGCACGGCGAACGCCGATCCCCAGCGGCCCATTGACCCCGTACATTTTGATCACGGTTTTCTGTTCGTCCGACAGCAATACGAAGGGCAGGTTGTACTTGGCCTTGAATTTGGCGTGCGATTCAGGGCTCTGCGGACTGATGCCCACCACGCGTAAGCCGGCGCTTTCGATGTCGGCGTGGAGGTCGCGCAGGGTGCAGGCTTGACGCGTGCATCCGGGGGTAAAATCCGCGGGGTAGAAGTATAGAACGGTCGCGCCGGCGCTCAGGAACTCGGTCAGGGACCGGTCCTTTCCCGTCTCATCCGGAAGGGTGAATTCCGGAGCGCGTTCGTCCACTTTGATCATATGGCCTCTCCTGGGCCCTATCCTAGCCCAGGTTTGACCGATTGAGGCGTGATACTTTGGCATCGGGCGCCTTTGCTGCTAATATTCCGGGCCCTTTTCCGGGGGAGTAGCTCAGTTGGGAGAGCGTCGCGTTCGCAATGCGAAGGTCGAGGGTTCGATCCCCTTCTCCTCCACCAAACCCAGGGCCGGAGTCCTCACTCCGGCCCGCCGGTTCTCGGCCCCGGTAGCTCAGTGGATAGAGCGAGTGCCTCCTAAGCGCTAGGTCGCCGGTTCGATTCCGGCCCGGGGCACCATTATTTCCGCGCCTCCTGCATGCGGGAAGCGTCAATGTGCTTGCCCCCAATTTTGGCCTCCACCATTGGACGAATCGCACATGAAGTCGCGGTTACTTTGGAGATAATGGCCGATTCATGACGCCGGATTTGGCTAGCAGATACTTTCAAGAGGACGTTTAGTTGGAGGCTGATCCGAACGCTCAATTTGAACGCGCTAAAATGCCAGCCACGGTGCTTGAAACGCGACTCTTGTTGGCCGAACAAGGTAAAGCTTGGGCTTAGGTATCGCAGGTTCTTTAAGATTTGTCTGGGAACAGTCCTGGCATCCAGCGCGATGCGAGGGAGGCGGGAAAGGTAAGACGCAGCGGGGCGCGGCTGCTTTCGGAGGCGAGCACGCCTAATTCCATCAGGGCTGCTACGACGCGGCGCGCGTGGCGTTCACCGGTACCGACGATGGCCGCGGCGTCACCGCGCGGCAGTTCGCCGCGGTACAAGACCGTTTCGAGGATGGCGGCGGACTTCGGCGGTAGACGAACGAACCTGATCTCCTCTTCTGCCCACAGCATAATGCGTGCGCGCAGATGATCGGGCTGTGCCAGCCCTTCCATGAATGTAACCTGATCGATGCAGGTCGTCAGAAAGAAGCGCGTAAATTCAGCAAGGTTCTCCTCGCTTAAGTTGCCTCGGCCGTCGAGATCGTTCCGCTTTGTTTGATCGCAGGCAGCGAGGTGCGCTTTGTACTCATTAACCTTGCGGGCAAGACCCCGAGCAATTGACCATACGGCACCCGTGTCGAGCGCCTCGAGCATAGTCGCGTGCGACATCAGCCGCGCGACGCGGCCATTGCCATCGAGAAACGGGTGAATCCATGTGAGCCTGTGATGCGCGGCTGCCGCTGCTAGAAGAGTTTCGGTTTTGCCGAGGCGGCTATACACGTCTTCAAAGCGGCTCAGGAAGCGCGGCACGGCAGGCGGGCTGATTGGGACGTGGGCGCCGACCGCGACATCGCGATGGCGCAGTCCTCCGGGGATTACTCGGAAGCGTTCCTTGGTAACGGGGTCTACCACCCATAATAAATCGTCGGGCAACAGGTCGCAGAAGCGGCGATGGATTTCGCGGATGGAATCGGTGGTGACCGCGCGTCCATTAAGGCCGCCGCCATCGATCCATTGCTGCACCTCGATGTGGGCTTTTGCTTCGACCTGAAGGTCTCGCTTTTTGGCGTCCTTGCTGTAGTTACCTTTTAAGGCCCGCTCAATATCGATCGGGTGTGTATCGTGCCCTTCGATCAGGTTGCTGTAATAGCAATTCATCGAGCGCACGAGATCGGCTAGCGAGACGAGCAGGCTCTTAGGCAATGAACTGCGGAACCCAGCGCTCTTCTGCGCAAGTTCCAATGCAAGGTCCGTCAGGGCGGGGCGGTGGTTTGAACTCTCGCCAATGAGCAACGGTTCCATTAGTGATACCGATTCGCCCCGGTCATTTGCCGTTTTTATGTCCGCTTCTAAGTCCGGTTTAAATTTTGCCATTAACCATTGTATATCACCAAGTTATATAATTTCAATCGCCGCACAAGTCCTATTATAAGTCCGGTAAAATGTCCGCTTAAATGGACGGCTCTGTGATCATTACCAGCAACCTACGAGCGTACTCCGCTTTCCCGGCGCTCAAGCCGGCCCGGCCCTAGGCTTCGTCCGAACCAAAGCGGCAGTCTCAAGTCATCGGGCTACGCGAAATATGTGCCTAGCTCGAATTCCAGCAGTGCCTCCTAAGCGCTAGGTCGCCGGCTCGATTCCGGCCCGGGGCACCATCACCTTTCAGCGCGTTCCCATCCGGCCTCGGTACGTCGGATGTCGTAAGTCGGCCAATAATGCTGATCCAATTTCAGCGTGAGGACTTCGACCGAGTTGTTCCAGGACAAGGTCTTCAATAGCACAGCGGTGCGGTCGGGTTTCCCGGCCACTGCCGCCAGGAAGGCGTCAAGATCCGGCGTGGGTTCACCGTCGACCTCGACGATTCGGCGCGGCGCCCAAAGCCCCGAGCGGCTCGCCGGCGATCCATAAAGATAATAGGCGACGAAAACGCCCTGCGGAGCAATGCCTCGCTGTGCCGCCAGCGCCCGATGCGAGGCCTGCAGCGTGGCGCCGGCCCATAGCAAGATCCGATCGATGTCGCGCCCGGTGAGCACGACGGTATCGATTTCAAGAAGCAACTCCGCACCGTCGCGCCAAACCGCGAGGCGTACGCGGGGCTTTTGGGCGCAGCGCTCGACCTCCCGAAAGCGAGTGACCGGTTGGCCGTCGATGCTGAGTATCAAATCACCGGTTTGCAGCAGGTGGGCGGCCGGGGTCCCCGCAACTGAGCGCGCTACGCTGAGCACCTGGCCCCGTTCGGCGTCGTGGCGTTGCAGACGCTGCAGCGATCGTGGGCTCAAGCCGAGCTTGAGAGCACTGGACATCGACACGGCCGACAGTTCAGCCTCGAGCGAACGCAGCGTCCCTCCCTGTCGGATCACGTTCATCATGTCGACGACGATCTCGATCGGCAACCCCATGTTTCGTTCCGTCACCTCGTGCCCATTGTCGAGCGCAAACGAGGCCCACAAGGCGAGCACGCCGCCGGATTTGTCCACGATGACGCCGTCATAGTCGTCCGGACCGTTGACGAGCGTGACCACGTCGGTGTTGGTGTCCCGAAAGGCGGGTGTACGCGGGAGCGGCGATTGAATGGCATCGATCGCGGCGACACTGGTGGTTGCAAACATCAGGTGCTGGTCCTGCCGTAATCCCATCACCTGAACGGACTCGCCTGGCGTGAGGTCTCGAGCCACGAGTCGCGCGGATCGCACCGGTGTCGGGCCTATCAGCCGCGGATCATAGGCCACGACGGCCAAATTATGGATCGGGTGCACGAAGACCACTTTTCCCGGAATCTCGAGAGTCCCGGCGAAGGTGATATGAACGTCGCCTTCTGCGACGGGTACCGTGTTGCGATCGACGACCACCAGACCGCGCACCGTGTCGACGATGAGTCCCGTCCCGTGAAAACTGCGGCCGGCGACGCCGGATACGGGATAGGGCACATCGAAGTCAACGGTCACCAGCGAGCGCGCGACGGGTCGGGCGCGCGGGTCCTCGATGACGCGTTCCATCGGGATACTCGCGGGCGTCATCGGCGTCGGCGCCTGCTCGCTTACCAGGCGTCGGCAGGGCCAATATCCAAGGGCATCGTCGCGTCGACAACGCCGGGTCGGATACCACGTTCGATCCATCATCACGGATCGCTGCTGGGGCGCGTTCGTGTCCTCGACCGTCAGGTAACGAACGATCGCGCGATCGCCATCGGCGAGTCCTGCGAGAGCATTCGACAGATCGTCGAGATTCCCGATGCCTTTGCCGGCAAAGTGCGTGATGACCGCCCCCCGCGGAATGTCGGCCGTGCCGAAGACGTAGCCGGGATTTGCGATGTAGACGCCGGCGACGGGCAAGTTCAGGTGACGCGCCTGCTGGTACGACAAGTCGTGGACCACCGCGCCGCCGAACTCGATGTATTCATCGGGGCTGAGTGCATTCAAGTCGCCGACCGGCAGGGTGCGCTCGAGCACCTGCCTGCGGCGCTGCACTTGCAAGGTCACGGCGGCGCCCACTGCGTCGTCGAGCAACGTCGCGAGGGCGACGAACTCGACCACCGGACGGCCGTTGACACGCAGCAGGATGTCGCCGACCTCGAGTGCACCCTGTGCCGCGGATCCCGGCTGAACCTGCGAAACTACCAGCATGCCCACCTGTCCCGAAAATCCCGCGCGCATCTGCGCTTCCGTTTCAGCAGGCAGACCCAGTTCCCGCAACTCGTCGAAAGGCGTGTAATTGAAGACGGCATGCAGCGTTCCGCGCGGCACCTTCTCGTTCCGTTGGATGTAATGCAACGCCCGTACTACGCGGTCGAGCGGCAGATAAAAGCTCGACGCCGCTCCGGTCGCAGCACCGGCGTTCAGCGCAACTGCGCGGCCGCGAACATCGATGACGGGAGAGCCTGATGAGCCGCCGGAGGTGCTCGAAGCAGCTTGATAATAAAACGTGTTGAAATCGTTGTACTTGCCGGCCCCATACACCGGGGCCTGACGATCGAGACGGGCGAGCGTGCCGGAAAGAAAAGAAAGTTGTTCGCCCGCATCGTTGCCGACCACCCGGATTTCCGTGCCGATTCGCGCACCCGACGGGTACAGCGAAATCTCTTCCGGCGTGATGAAGCGCAACTGCGACGGGTCGTATCGGTAGAACCCGAAGTCGTGAACCGGATCCCGATACACGGGATACAATTGCACCTCTTCGCGGTCGAGAAAGATGCCCTCGGCAATGACGGGGCCCGTCGTGACGACGTGGCGATTGGTGAGAATCAAACCCCGTTTGGCGTCGACGACGAACCCGGTGGCCTGCAGTGATGCGTTCGTTTCCGTATCGAAACTGCGCGTCAAATCGAATTGTATCGCGACCACTCCGCGAGAAATTTGCCCGAGCGTGCGCGCCCACTCGGGGCGGTCCACTTGAGTTGCGCTCTGCGATGACGCGTCGGTGACCGCCGTTGTGACACAGAGCAACAGAGCGATGGCGCGCGAAGAAAGATGCATGAGTATCCGCCGGGTGGTCATCCTATTGCGCCGCAATGTTTTTCGCAGTGCCGCAACCGCGCGGTTTTCGCGCAAGTGTGTTTCACAAGTGAAACTACTGTAGCGGCCCCTAACCCTTTCTACATACTTTTACTCATTCGTTGTGCTAGCTTTCCCCGTTAGCGCAGGGCGCAACGTGTGTTCTGCGTCCGAATAATAACTCGCGCCGGGTTGGCCGGGGGAGGGGCGACATATGGGCCGGAACGTCGTCGTCTTACAGGGGGAGTATTCGAGCGTTGAGCTGACGCGATTGATTGCCGCTGACTGGGACTCGCGGCGCGTCATGCATTCGGACCAGATCGTGCCGACATTGCGCGGCCGAAAATGTCACGTCGGCATCGTGGTTTTCGACGAAGCATTGGGATGCTCTCCGAGCGAGTTCAGCGATGTCGCTGCGAATTCGGCGATGGAGTGGATTGCAATCTTGCCGCCGCACAGAGCCCACGAGCCCGCCGTCGCACGGGCGCTCTCCTCGAGTTTTTTCGACTATCTGACGGTGCCGCTGGATCGCGGCCGCTTGCTGTACAGCATCGGACACGCACACGGCAAAGCTCTGCTGCGACAGTCCGCGCCGCCGCCCATCGCACCGCCGGAAACTCGCTACGGCATGATCGGCGACAGCCCGCGAATGCTTGCGCTCTACTGCAAAATCGAGAAGATCATGCGAACCCGAGCACCGGTGCTGATTACCGGCGAGAGCGGAGTCGGCAAAGAACTCGTCGCGCTCGCCGTACATCGCGGTTCTGCCAGAAAGAACGGACCTTTCATCCCGGTCAATTGCGGGGCGATACCAGAGCCGCTGATCGGTTCTCTATTGTTCGGTCATGAGAAAGGGGCCTTTACCGGCGCTCATGAGAAGCAGATCGGCAGCATCGAAGCCGCGAACACCGGCACGATCTTCCTCGACGAGGTCGGCGACCTGCCGCTCGGGGCTCAGGTCAGCTTGCTGCGCTTTCTCCAGGAGTCGACCGTGGTCAGAGTGGGTTCGACACGTACGCTGCCCATCGACGCACGGGTCGTTGCGGCCACGCATTTGGATCTCGAGGCGGCCGTGCGCGCCGGCCGGTTCAGGGAAGACCTTTTCTATCGCCTGAACGTTCTGCATCTCGAGGTGCCGCCGCTGCGCCAGCGCGGCAACGACGTGCTATCGCTTGCGCAGCATTATTTCGTGAACAATTACGCGGAAACCTCGCCCGAGGTGCGCGGCTTTGCCGATGACGCGCTCAAGGCCATGCAACGGCACCTCTGGCCGGGCAATGTCCGCGAACTCTTCAACCGCGTGCAGCGGGCGATCGTGATGTGCGACGGCCGCCTGATCACCGCACCCGACCTGCTGTTGGACGGCTGCACCGCCGCCGCGAATGGCGGCTCGCTTGCCTCGGCGCGCAGCGGAACCGAGCGCACCATCATCGAATCAGCCCTGGCCCGCAATCGATATAACGTTGCCGCTACGGCGCGGGACCTGGCCGTTTCGCGCGTCACCATCTATCGCCTGCTGCGACGGCTGGCCATCAGAGCCAAGCGCGAGACCCGGTTCATCGATCCGCTTTCTTTGGCGATCCCGCGTGTGCCGCACAAGGAAAATGAATAATGCATCGCGTTTCCCCAATGTGCATTCCGATACTCTCGACCTTCTTCGCTGCCTCCGCGCCGCGTGCGCTCGGCGCGGAGGTGCCGAGCGGCAGTCCGGACGCGGCGGAACTGCAGCGCCGCCTCGAGCAATCCGAGCAGAAGCTGCGCGACCTGGCGGAACAAATCGCCGTAGAGCAGCGACAACTGGACGTCGACCGCCGATTGCTCGACGCCTATCAGCACGGTTCGGAATCCGAGCTGCGGCGAACAGCGGGCAAAGGAGCCCCTTCCGGTCCCGACCAGCCTGCCCCGGTCGGCGAGGCGCCCCGTCAGCCGGACGCGCCCGTGGCGACGGCACAGATCTTCGAAGAACCTACGGCGTTGACGCCGCGCGGCAAGTTCGTGTTCGAAACGGCGACGCAGTACGTACACTCGACCAACAATCAGGTCGCGCTGGTCGGCTACACGGTGCTTCCGGCATTGACGATTGGTTTGATCGACATTCAACGAATCGAAAGCAATCTCACCGATGTTGCCTTGACGGCGCGCTACGGTCTCGCGCAGCGTCTGGAACTCGAAGTCAAGGCGCCGTACATCTTTGCGAACTCGAGCACGCAGACCCGTCCGCTCGCGACGGCATCCGTCACCAACTCATTTTTCGACAGCAGTGGGTCCGGTATCGGCGATGTCGAAGTGGCGATGCGCACGCAGCTCAACCACTTCCGCGGCGATAACGCGGTGTGGATTGGATCGCTGCGCTACAAAACGCATACGGGGACCGATGTGTTTCAAGAGCCGGTGAACGCCACCTCCGGATTGCAGACGCGGCTGGCGACGGGATCGGGATTCCACGCGGTCCAGCCGGGTTTCACGGTTCTCTTTCCCTCCGATCCGGCGGTCTTCTTCGGAGGAGCGGCGTACACGTACAGTTTCGCGCGCGACGTCGGCTTCGGCTTCGGCCGGGTGAACCCGGGTGGAATACTCGATTTGAACATGGGTATGGGCCTCGCACTCAACGAAAAGGCGTCGTTCAGCGTCGGGTATCAGCACAGCGTGGTCTACCAGACATCCCAACCCGTTCCGGCCACCGGACGCGCGCTGGCGCGCACGGGAACTCTGCAGCTGGGTACATTGCGCTTCGGTGTCGCGTACGCGCTCACCGAGCGCTTCAATGTCAACACGACCATCGGCATCGGCGTGACGCGTGACTCGCCGGATCTCGAGGCGACGATCCGGCTACCTTATCGCTTCTAACTAGATCAACCGCCGCCGCTCACCGCCGCACGAATGGAATTGGACAGTGAAATCGCGTTCAGAGCCGGCATGCTGTTGATGGTTGCCGAAATGGTGGTCTGCGTTTGGATGGTCGCCGCATGGACTTCGTTTTGGACAGCCGTGGTGAGGGCCGCTGCGTTCGGCAGGTTGCTCAAGACAACCGCCTGACCGGTCGTCCCGACTGGAATAGTTTTGGTCGTATTGGCCGGGACGGCGTTCGTGGAAACCGGTTGAGCACTCACCGCCGGTGTTGCGGAAGCCTGCAAATGTGTGTTGGACGCCGCAATCGCCGGAGCATTGGCGGCGCTGCTCGCGGTATTTGCCAAGCTGCCCGCAGTGTTTGGCACGCTGCTCGCTGTGGAAGGGGAGGCCGCTGCGGGGGCTCCCGAAGTCTGGGCGGTCGCATTCGCAGCGGTCGTGACGGCCTGCGTGAGTGCGCTCCCCATCTGCGCCATCGAGCCCGACTGGGTGCCCGTCGCCGACACAGTACCCGAGTTACCTGTCGACGCGACGGAGGCCCCCGTCGAAGCGGGGGCGCTCGCGGCTGCGCCCGCTGCCGCGCCGGCAGACTGTGTCGTCGGCAGCGACGCCACGCTCGCCGGAATGCCGGTGTTGCTTCCTGCGACGCTCACGTTGCCGGCGGTCTTCATGAACTGCACGATCTCAGCCATCGGGCCCGTGACGGTGATGGTGGGCATGCCGCCTTTGGCGAGGCGGTCCAGGTTCGAGATGACCAGCTGCATGCGGGCGACCACCACGCCGTCGATCTCGACCACCCGCTCGATCGCGAAACTTGCGACCAGATCACCCATGTCCATTCCGCCTCGAAGATCGCGCAGACTGTCCTCGGGCACTATTTCCCACGGCTCCTCGGCGAGCGCGCGGGCCAGCGGTGCGGCCACCGGGGCCAGCATCAACGCCATGGAACAAAGTCCGGTAACGGCATTTTTGAGCGTCCGCATGTGCGCTACTCCCGAATTAAAAGCGACTCGAGTCGGGTATGGTCAGAATTTCCAGTCCGAGCAGATTCCGGTCGACGGCGGAGGACAGCGGAGCGGTCAGTGTGGCGCTCCAATCGGCTTTCGAGTTGAACTGCGCAATATCACGATGGCTGCGTATCACGAAGAAGAGGTCACCCACTCGCGCGCGCTCGAATTCGCGGCGAGGCAGGATTCGGGCTCCGAGCGCAGGATCGCCGATCAGGACGCGATCTTCATTGAGTCCCTTGACGACGATAAAATGCCGGTAGCCGTGGTCCGAGATCAATGCAATCCCCGGAACGCCGACTTTTGCGAGCGTATCCAGTGAAGCTCTGACACCGTCGGCTTGGTAGCCGCTGGCGTCCAGAAAGCGCTTCATGTCGAGAAGCGAAAACCCTTTCGAGCGTATCTGCGCCTGATCGCCTGCGGCGAACATGGCTGTGAAAACCGCCGTTTCGTCGGTCGGGCGGCTGTACTGGAAAGTCAACAGCGTTGCCACGGCGGCCGAGCCGCAGCTGAAGTCATACTGCTGGTGTAGAGTTCTCTTGAAGGCGCGCAGCAGCTTGAGCTCTTTGATGGTATGCACGCGGACGGCGGCGTTTTCGAGAGCGCCGATCTGCACGATCGAGGCCGCCGGGGCTGCAGGGCCGGGCGCCGACGCGGCCGTCAGGCCCGCCAGTAGCGCGAACATCGCAAACGGCACGACTCGAAGCGTCATCGTCGTCATTTCGCGTTCGTGAGCTGCAGGTTCAAGATCGTCGAATTCTGAATCAGCACGTTGTTGCCCGAATTCTGAATGACGATCGGTATGCCGTTCGTGTTGGAAAATGCGCTCTCGCTGATGGTGTTCGAACCGGTGTTGAGTTGCGATGCGACGTTGCCGGACACCGTACCGGTCGCGTTGTTTTGATTGATGTGAGTCTCGGACCCGCCGCGTTGATTCGCCAATTCGGCGTCGCCCAAGACGTCGGCGGTGAGCGGATCACCGGTGTTCCGGGCCTCCCGCCCCGTGGTTTTGGTCTTCCCGCGCACAGCCGTGTCGGCAATCTTGGCTTTGACAACCGTGGCTTTGATACGAGGAGCCGGTGTCTCGGCGGATGTTGCCGGTCGTTCGGCCGATGCCGACGGCGCGTCCTCGGCTGCGGCGGCTTGCGCCATGCCTATGCCGATCAGGCCGAGGATCGCGGCCACGCGGCTCATGGAACTCGGCTGCGCAATTGAGCTGATCATAGTAAGCCTCCTCATCGCGGATGCCTGGGCGGGACGCACTGTTGCGTCCCGCCCAGGCAACGGGCCGTCATCAATGCAGGGCCAGGTTGGCCTGCACGTTGACGCTCTGCTGGACCATGGAGGCGATGCCGCTGTTCTGGCTCGCGACCGTGATGCCGGCACTGTTGCTGAAGCCGCTGGTGATGGTGTTCGACATGTTGAACGTCCCAGCGGTCACTGCATTGGAGCCGCCTCCGCCGCCGGCACCTCCCGTGCCGCCGGTAGCGCCGTTGCCGACGCCGCCCGCGCCCGTGGTCGGGCTCTGCGTCCCGCCCGTCCCCGCGCCGCCGTTGCCGCCATTACCGCCACTGCCGCCGCTGCCGCCGGCCCCCAGGGTCGCCGTCGTGCCGCCATTGGTGGCATTGCCGTTGGCTGCCGAGCCGCCGTTGCCGCTGTTGCCTCCGGTGTTCGAGGCATTGCCGCCGCCGGCGCCGTTCGCGGTACCGCCCGCGCCGCCCATGCCCTGATTGGGGGTGAATGTGCCGCCGGAGCCGCCCGAGCCGCCCGTGCCGCCGCCGCCGCCGGCGCCGCCATTGCCGCCGCCGCCCGCAGTCGAACTGCCGTTGGTCGAACTGCCATTAGTGGCCGCGCCACCTGCTCCTCCCCCTCCTGCAGTCGGTGTCGCTGTGCCTGCTCCGCCGCCCGCACCGGTGCCGTTGCCGGCCGCAGCGGACCCGGCCGCTCCGGCCGAACCACCGGACCCGCCTGATCCTGACGCGCCCGCACCACCCGCTGCACCCGAACCGCCGGCTGCGCCTGCACCGCCGGCTCCGCCCGCACCACCGCCTGCGCCCGCACCGCCGGTGGCACTGCCGCCTGCGCCGCCCGTGCCGTGCTTGCCATTACCGCCGTCGCCGCCGATAGAGTAGCCGCCGCTGCCGCCATAGCCGCCCTTACCGCCGTAGCCACCGCTGCCGCCATAGCCGCCGCTGCCGCCGGAGGCGCCGCTGCCGCCGCTGCCCGCGCCGCCGAATCCGGCCGAACCGCTGTTGCCCCCGGCTGCATTGCCGCCCGTGCCGCCGCCGCCCGTGCCGCCATTGCCGGAGGTGGTGCCGACATTTCCGCCGCCACCGCCGTTGCCGGCAGTGGCGTTGCCGTTGGTCGAACTGCCGTTCGAGGCGCTGCCGCCCATCGCACCCACAGCACCGCTTGCCCCATCGGCTGACGCGCCGGCGCCGCCGAAGCCCGTGTTGTACGAGTCGCCGGCGTTGCCGCCCTGGGCTGCGCCGCCGCTGCCGCCGCCGCCGCCGGTCGCGTTCCTCGCGTAGCCGCCATTGCCGCTGTTGCCCGCGGTGGCGCTGCCGTTCGTGGCGCTGCCGTTGCTCGTGTTGCCGTTGCTGACCGAGCCGCCGGCTGCACCTGCTGCACCCACGGCGCCGGCCCCGCCGGTGGTCGTCATACTGGAACTGTTGCTGCCGCTGTTGCCGCCGTAGCCGTTGCCGCCGGCACCGCCTCTCGCACCCTTGCCACCGTTGCTATTTCCGGTATTCCAAGCATTGTTGCCGATGTTCTGCACCGTGTTGCCGGACACGGTGCCGTTCAGCGTCGACGTCGCCGTGACCGTCGTGTTCCACACCTGGTCCGTGGTCGTCATCGAGTTGTGACTGTCGGTCGTCATGATGTTGTGGCTGTCGGTGGGCGTGTTGGTCGTCGTCGTGTCGTGGCTGTCGCTCGTGCTGTGATCGTCGGAACTCGACGCCGTCGAATTTTCGTTTGCTTGCGGACTACCCGCGCCGCCTTGAGTGGCGGTGGCAGTTGCAGTCTGCGTATTAGTTCCACCTTTGCCGTTGTTACCGTTGGTGTTGGTCGGGTTCGCTAACGCGGACCCCGACGCCAATATGAAGGCTATCGCCGTCGCTAAAGTTCTATTACTCATCGCAATCTCTCCATTCATAAGTTGTGGTGCGGGGAAAAAATTTAGAACCAGTAGGCTTAAGGATCATCTCGTCGTCGCGTGGTCCGCAGACTAATGACTCAGCAACAATCGTGCCGCCCGCACTGAGCGCTCAAGGCGCTGATTCTGCTGGCATTGCTTCGCGCCGCGGAGCGCCGATGCGTTAAGGGAATGAAACACATGTAACGACCTTGTCCGTTTCTATGCACGAGGTTCGAACCCTGAGGGCGAAGCGGCGTCCTATGTATGCCGCGGGCGGCGGCCATAACGGCAGGGGGCCATGAGCGAACCTACGATCAGGTTTCCGGTCACGTGCCCGAGGTGCGGAAACGAGGTCCTGATGGTGTTGCCCGTCCCGGTACTGGCAAGCGCGCTCAACACGTGCACCAATATTCGCCTGCACGCCAGCTGTCACGACCAGTGGTGGGATGCCAGCCACGTGGAATTGGAACAAATCCGCGAGTACTTCGACGCGCTACCGGGGCTCTGAGCTCCGCAACGCAACAAACATCGCGATTTTCACGCCAACCCCCTGATTTTCCGGGTCTCTGCTCGGATTGTGACGTGGGCGCGAGAAACACCTCATTTCAAGGGCGTGTAATGCGTCGGCGCTGCGTTTTCCCCACAGCAGATGCAGGTTGTGGTGCTGACCGCGCGTTCATACTATCCCCGGTAGGGGCAGGAATTATTTGCATGGAGAGGCCAATTCAGGAGATGGCACGGGAGCTTCGAGTGCTGCTGATCGAAGATTCAGCAGCGGACACCGAGTTGACGATCAGGCGATTGAAGGCGGCGGGATACAGATGCAGCTGCCGATGCGTGGTGAACGAGCAGCAAATGCGCAGCGCGCTCGAGGCCTGGCTGCCCGATCTCATACTGTCGGACTTTAGTTTGCCGGGATTCGACGGAATGGCAGCGCTTGCGGTGGCGCGCGTCGAGGCAGCCGGTGTTCCCTTCATTTTTCTCTCCGGGACAATCGGAGAAGAGCGGGCCATCGAGGCGTTGAAGTGCGGGGCGATCGACTACGTACTCAAAGCAAATCCGCAAAGGCTGGTGCCCGCCGTGAAGCGCGCGCTCGCCGACGTCGAGCTTCGCCGCACCAGCCGGCTGGCCGAGCAGCAGGTGGTCCGCCTGACCGGCGTCCTGCAGATGCTCTCGGGAATCAACGCGGCGCTCCTGCGTATTCAAGACCGCGACGAGTTGTTGAACGAGACGTGCCGGTTGGCGCACCGTGTCGGCGGCTATGCGATCGCGATGGTGGCGCTGATCAATCCCACGACTCGCATGGCGCGCCCGATCGGATGGGCGGGCTACGATTTTCTCTCCGGGGCGGGTCACGAGTTCCCCGTCGCGGATCACGAGGCTGCCGACGCGAGTCTCATGGGGCGCGTCATCCGCACCGGCCAAGCCGTGCTTTGCGAGGATATCAATCGGCCTCGGTTCGTCATCGACGGAAGAGAGGCGCTCATTGCCGCGGGCGTTCGTTCATTGGCATGTCTTCCGTTGCGCGTCGACGGTACGCCGGTTGGCTCATTTCTCTGCGGCACGGTGACGAGCGACGTCATTGGGCAGGAGGAATTACTGCTGCTCGAGGAAGTGGCTTCCAATCTGTCGTTTGCGCTTCAGTACCTGGATAAGCAGGATGCGGTGCGGTTTCTATCGTATTTCGAGCCGCTGACGGGGCTTGCGAAGCGAGCGCTCTTCTGCGAGCGCTTGAGCCGGCTGCTGAAACGCGGGACGGCGAGCTTGCCGAGGCTCATGGTGGCGGTGTTCGACATCGAGCATTTGAGCGTCATCAACGACTCTTTCGGGCGGCACACCGGCGATCGCCTATTGCAATGCGTGGCCGACCGGCTAAAGGGTCATTTCCCCGACACGGAACAGCTCGCGCACCTCGGCGGCGGAACCTTCGTCGGCATGTGCGCCTTGCCCGAACGAGTGGAGGATGAAAATCAAATTCTGCATCATGACTTCACTCACGTATTCGATCGACCGTTCAGCGTCGACGGTCACGAGATCGTGGCAAAAATCAAGAGCGGGCTTGCGTGCTATCCCGACGACGGAAAGGAGCCCGATGAGCTCGTGCAAAACGCCGAAGCGGCTCTCAAAGAGGCGAAGACTTCGGGCGAGAAATACCTGCATCACCGCATCGAGATGAACTCCGAGCTCGCGCGGCGCGTCGATATGGAACATCGGTTGCGCACGGCGCTCGATGACGAACAGTTCGTGCTGCATTACCAGCCGAAAATCACGCTGCGCACGGGAAAAACTGCAAGCGCCGAAGCCTTGCTGCGCTGGCACGATCCGGAAAACGGACTGATCGCGCCGGGAATATTTCTGCCCACGCTCGAATCTGCCGGTCTAATGACGGCGATGGGTGCATGGGTCCTGAGGCAGGCAGCATCCGATTGCCGCCATTGGCGCCGCATGGGCTTGCCGCCCATCAGAATCGCCGTCAATATTTCTCCGCCGGAACTGCGACGCCGCAATACTGCGAGCGAGATCCTCGACGGCATCGGCGACTTGGCCGGCGATCCCGATTGGGGAGTCGATATCGAGGTCACCGAGGGCGCATTGGTGGGCGATTCCTCGGCGTGCGTCCACACGCTGCGCATGCTGCGCGCTGCGGGCGTGCGTGTTGCGATCGATGACTTCGGCACCGGCTTCTCGTCGCTTGGCCGCCTGTCCGAGCTGCCGATCGACACTCTGAAGATCGATCGCAGTTTCACGGCCCGTCTGCCCGCCGACCGCAAAGGGTGTACGCTGGTCTCGACCATCATCGGCTTGGCGCACGCGTTCGACATGACGACGGTCGCCGAAGGGGTGGAAACCCGGGCACAGCTCGACTATCTCATCCGGGAAGGCTGCGACGAGTCGCAAGGCTATTTCCACAGTCGACCTGTGCCGAAGGCGGAATTCGAGCGGCTCCTGGGCTTCTCGCGCCCGATGCGGGGGGAAACGGCGCTCACTGCCGACGTTCCGGCTTCGGGAACGCGGCGCGCGTGACTCGCGGATACCGGAATTCAAATCGGGTATCGGCAAACGGCGGTCATTGGCCCGCGACGAAGCTCGGGATGATCGCGGGTACCACATACTGCTGAATGATGACGATGACGACCAGCACCAGCGTCAGCACGACGCTGTGAACGAACGTGCGCGCCAGCACCGCTCCTTCTTTGCCCTTGAGGTCGGTCACCGACACCCCGGTGGCGATGTTCTGCGGCGAGATCATCTTGCCGAGGACGCCTCCGGAGGAGTTGGTGGCGGCGAACAGCAAGGGATTGAGATGGAGCTGCCGGGCTGCGACTACTTGTAAATTGCCGAAAAGTGCGTTGCCTGAGGTGTCGCTGCCCGAGAGGAACACGGCGACCCACCCGAGGAAGGGCGAGAACAAAACGAACGCATGTCCGGTCGATGCGACCGCAAGGCCCAGCGTATAGGCGAGACCGGAATAGTTCATCACGTAGGCGAGTGCGACGATCAGCATGACGGTGACGACCGCCTGCCAGATCTGGCGAATGGTACGCACCGCGCATCGAAAAAACTCGGCGGGCGACAGTCTGACCAGCAGGGCAGTAATGATCGCCGCCAGCAGGATCGCGGTTCCCGTGCCGAGCGGCTGGAAATTCCAGACCGCGGCGTAGGGTTTGTCGTGGTAGAGCGTGATCGATACCGCCTTATCCAATCCCGGCCAATGAATCGCCTGTTGTCCGACGGTGGCGACCTTGAGATAGGTCCACACGATCACGATGGCTGTGACGATCAACCAGGGCATCCAACCCTGCCAGGCAGGCACCGGGCGCGACACGGCAACGGGGGTCTCCAGCGGCGTCAGCGAGATCATGAATTCCGCATCCGCCGCGGGATGCCAGACTTGTAGGAACAGCAGCGTCACGATGAGCGACCCCAGCGCGGCGAACACGTCGGTCAGCGTGTAATCGAGATAATTGGAGGCGCCAAATTGCGCCAGCCCGAAGCTGAACCCCGACACCAGCAGCATGGGCCAGAGGGCGCGGATCGAGCGCCATCCGCCGTAGAGCGCCATCACATAGAAAGGCAGGAAGGCGGCAATCAGCGGAAGCTGACGGCCGATCATGGCCGCCAGCGCCGGCGCCGGCAGCCCCGTCACCGCACCCAAGACCGTGACGGGCGCACCGAGGGCACCGAACGCCACCGGGGTCGTGTTGAAGATCAGCACGAACACCAGCGCGTCGAGAGCCGGAAATCCGCAGATGATGAGCAGGGAAGCGGTGATGGCAACCGGCGCGCCGAATCCGGCCACACCTTCGAGCAGCGCGCCGAAGCAAAAACCGATCGCGATCAACACCACCCGGCGGTCGTTCGGCAAGTGTCTGATGACCCAGGCGCGGAACGCATCGAAGCGGCCCGACGCGACGGCGACGTTGTAGAGCAACAACGCGTTGATGACGATCCACATCACCGGCCAGAGTGCGAACACCGCGCCATTGAGGGCGGAGCCGAAAGCGATGTGCGCCGGCATGCCCCACACCGTGACCGCTATACCCAAGCCGACGGCGAGACCCGCCAGGGCGGCTTGCCATGCCGGCCGCTTGAGAATTCCCAGCAGTACCAGAACGGTCGCAATAGGTAGGATCGCGACCAGGAAGGACAGTGACAGACTGTCACCGACCGGTGTCAACAACTGGTGAAACATTCGTTCTCCCCGTTTGCGGTCTTGCGCTCGGCCGGTATTGCTTTTGCCGAATCGTACTCCACAGTTGCGGGCTCTGTCATTGTCGTAGCGTGCGCGCCGGTTCCCGCGACCGGCGGGTGGGCTGGATGCCATAATAGGGGCATGAACATCTCACTGGGCACCGACGTACCGAGAGCCGCAATGCCGGGCGCCGCACCGGCAGGCGCCGCAGCGACGACCGAAGCGTCGCGCGATCAGCGTCAAGCGGACATGGTGGCCGCGCTCGCCGAGGTGCTGCCGCGCGGGGCCATCCTCCATCGTCATGAAGACACCGTACCCTATGAGTGCGATGCACTGACCGCCTACCGCACCTCGCCCATGGTCGTGGCGCTCCCGGAAACCGAGATTCAAGTAGCGGCGATACTCAAGATCTGTCATCGGATGGGGGTACCCATCATTGCGCGCGGTGCAGGCACGGGTCTGTCGGGCGGCGCCACGCCGCACCATGGCGGGGTGGTACTGTCGCTCGCCAAATTCAATAAAATCCTGAAGATCGACGCTGCCGCGTGCACGGCGGCCGTGCAATGCGGCGTGCGCAATGTGGCCATCAGCGAGGCTGCGGCTGCCTACGGTTTGTACTATGCCCCGGATCCCAGCAGCCAGATCGCCTGCACCATCGGCGGCAACGTGGCTGAAAACTCCGGCGGCGTGCACTGCCTCAAATACGGTCTGACTCTGCACAATGTGCTGCGGGTGCGCGGCTTCATGGTGGACGGAGAGCCGGTGGAGTTCGGTTCGGATGCGCTGGACGCGGCGGGGCTCGACCTCTTGCCGGTGGTCGTGGGCAGCGAGGGCATGCTGGCGGTCACCACGGAAGTCACCGTCAAGCTCGTTCCCAAACCGCAGCTTGCCCGCTGCATCATGGCGAGCTTCAATGACATCGAATCGGCCGGTGCTGCGGTGGCCAGTGTGATCGCGCAGGGCATCATTCCGGCGGGCCTCGAGCTCATGGACAAGGCCATGACCGCCGCGGTCGAAGCGTTCGTGCACGCCGATTACGATCTCGAGGCCGCCGCCATTCTGCTCTGCGAAAGCGACGGCACGCCCGAGGAAGTAGCCGAAGAGATTGCCCGAATGGAACAGGTTCTGCGTGCCGCGGGAGCATCGCAAATCGAGGTCAGCCGCGACGAGGCGCAGCGCTTGAAGTTCTGGAGCGGCCGCAAGAACGCGTTCCCGGCGTCCGGGGGCATCAGCCCGGATTACATGTGCATGGATTCCACCATACCCCGGCGCCGGCTGGCGGAGATGTTGCGCGCGATCGAGAACATGCAGAGCAAGTATGGTCTGCGCTGCGTGAATGTCTTTCACGCCGGCGACGGCAATCTACATCCGCTGATCTTGTTTGACGCGGAAGCGCCGGACGAAATGCGCCGCTGCGAGCTGTTCGGCGCCGATATCTTGGAAACCAGCGTGCGGCTGGGAGGCACCGTCACCGGCGAGCATGGAGTGGGCCTCGAGAAATTGAACTCCATGTGCGTGCAGTTCTCGCCGGCCGAACGCGCGCAATTTCTGGCGGTGAAGCATGCCTTCGATCCGCTCGGATCGTTGAATCCGGGAAAGGTGATACCGACTCTTCACCGGTGCGCCGAGTACGGGAAAATGCACGTGCATCGCGGCATGCTGCCGTTTGCCGATTTGCCGAGGTTCTGATGGATCAACGAGATCCGGTGCTCGCACGTTTGATCGACCGGGTCGATCATGCGCGGTCGCATGAGGTGCCGGTCGACATTCGCGGCGGGGGTACCAAAGCGTTTTACGGCGGACCGCCCAAAGGCGAACCGCTGGACGTGACCGGTCTTACGGGGATCAGTTGCTACGAGCCCTCGGAACTGGTCGTGACGGTTCGCGCGGGCACTCGGCTCTCGGAGCTGGAGGCTGCACTCGAGGAACAGGGCCAATGCCTGCCGTTCGAACCACCGCGTTTTGCTCGCGGCGGCACCGTGGGGGGAATGGTGGCGGCGGGCCTGTCGGGACCGGCGCGCGCAAACGCCGGAACGGTGCGCGATCATGTTTTGGGGATGACCTTGCTGAACGGACGCAGCGAGGTGCTGACCTTCGGCGGTCAGGTCGCCAAGAACGTCGCCGGCTATGATGTGTCGCGGCTGATCGTGGGATCCTTGGGGATTTTGGGAGTCGTGTGCGAGGTGTCGCTCAAAGTGTTGCCGATTTATCGGGCCACCGCGACTCTATCTTTCGACTGGAATGAGAACCGGGCCCTCGAGCAACTCAGCATCTGGGCGTCGCAACCCCTGCCCGTGAATGCCAGCGCTTGGCACGACGGGCAGCTGCATGTGCGTCTGGCCGGTGCGGTCGCGGCCGTGAGCGCGGCGTGCGGCAAGCTGGGTGGTGCCGCGGTCGCGCCCGATGCGGCAATGGCATGGTGGCTGAGCCTGCGCGATCAGACCGCCGATTTCTTTTCGCTGAGCGAAGCCGACTTGGTTCGCGGCGAATGTCTGTGGCGATTGTCCGTGCCGGCCACGGCCGCACCCGTCAAATTGCCCGGCCGGCAATTCATCGAGTGGCACGGTGCGCAGCGTTGGTGGCGCACCGCCGCCCACCCCCGGGAGATGCACGCAGCTGCGGCTCTCGCGGGCGGACATGCCACGCTGATCCGGGGCGCCGACAAATCCAGCGGCGTATTTACGCCGGTGAGCGATGTTCTCATGCGAATTCACCGGGGATTGAAACAGGCCTTCGATCCCGCGTGCGTGTTCAATCCCGGGCGTTTCTACGCCGAGTTATGATGCTGCCATGCAAACCGATTTGAGTCCCGAATTCGCGGGCACCGCGGACGGCGAAGAGGCGCGGGCCATCATCCGCAAGTGCGTGCATTGCGGGTTCTGCAACGCGACCTGTCCGACTTATCAATTGCTGGGCGATGAGCTCGACGGACCGCGCGGGCGAATCTATTTGATGAAGCAGGTGCTCGAGGGCGGGGAAGTCACGCGCAGTACGCAGCAACATCTGGACCGCTGCCTGACCTGTCTCAATTGCCAAACTACGTGTCCGAGCGGCGTCGAGTACGGTCATCTGGTGGATATCGGCCGAAAGATCGTGGATGCACGGGTGGAGCGCCCGCCGGCAGAACGGACCGTGCGCTGGCTGCTCAAGGAGGGTCTCACGTCGCCGCTCTTTGGGCCTGCGATACGGATGGGTCAGGCGGTGCGGCCGCTGTTGCCGGCCGTGCTCAGGAACAAGCTGCCGGCGCGAAAGAGTCAACGCGCGGCCGGCACTCCGACCCGCGTGCATCAGCGCAAGGTGCTCATGCTGCAAGGCTGCGTGCAGCCTTCATTGATGCCCAATATCGACCGCGCAGCCGCACGCGTGCTCGATGCCGCGGGCATCCAGATAGTGTACGCGCGCGGTGCCGGCTGCTGCGGCGCCGTCCGCACCCATGGCGGCGATCACGACGGCGGCCTCGACGACATGCGCCGCAACATCGATGCCTGGATGCCGATGGTGACCGCGGGCGAGTGCCACGCGATCGTGAGCTCCGCGTCGGCTTGCGCTCTTGCGGTCAAGGAATACGGCCATGCGCTGTCCGGCGACGCTGCGTACGCAGGCAACGCGGCGCGAATCAGCGCGCTGGCGCGCGATTTGAGCGAATTGCTGCCGGAGCTGATGCCTGCCCTGCGCGGCAGGCTGCGGCTCGAGGA
>DASYFQ010000221.1:0-9842 GCA_036498345.1 Steroidobacteraceae bacterium | reverse complement strand
GCTTGCCGAGGCGATTGCCACTTTTGGACTCCTGCTCGTGGTCATTGGCCACCGCCGGGCTGAACAGGCGTCGTGGATGGTGGCTTGTTGGATCGGCGCGGCCTACTGGTTCACGGCGTCGACCTCATTCGCGAATCCAGCGATCACGATCGCGCGCTCGATGACCGATACGTTTGCCGGAATCCGTCCAATCGACGCACCGGCCTTCGTCGCCGCCCAACTCATCGGGGCCATCGCCGCCTTGGGTGTCGGCCGTCTGCTCTTTCCAGCCGCAAAGCCGACTGCAATTTCGCCAGATATCGAAACGACCACCACCCACCGACAAGCGCCCCGAGGCCCTCCATGTCTGACTCCCCCATCGCAGTGACGATCTACCACAACCCGGCGTGTGGTACGTCCCGCAACACGCTGGCGCTCGTCCGCAACGCCGGCATTGAGCCGAAAGTCATCGAATACCTGAAGACCCCGCCGGATCGGGCGACTCTCGAATCGCTGATTCAGCGTATGGGCATTCGTCCACGTGATCTGCTTCGGCAAAAGGGCACACCCTATGACCAGCTGGGACTTGGCGCCGATCACTGGACTGATGCGCAGTTGATCGACGAGATGCTGAAGCACCCTATTCTGATCAATCGACCGATCGTCGTAACACCCTGGGGCGTGAAGCTATGTCGGCCGTCCGAGGCGGTTTTGGACATTCTACCGGTCCCACAGAAAGGGCCGTTCGCCAAGGAAGACGGCGAACCCCTCATTGACTCGGAAGGCCGGCGTGTCCCAACTGCTTCCTGATCTACCGAACGTCGCACCCGATCTGCTTCAACCGCCCCACAACGCACGGTTTGCTCAGGTTGCAACCTCTACCCACGCGCCCCGATTCTTGCTTCTGTATGGCTCTTTGAGGGAGCGTTCATTCAGCAAACTCCTGACGCTGGAGGCGCAGCGCTTGCTGATTGCGATGGGGGCGGAGACGCGAGTGTTCGATCCGCATGGCTTGCCGCTTCCCGACGCCGCGCCGGCGACCCACCCTAAAGTCAAAGAATTGCGTGAATGGGCCGAATGGTCCGAGGGCATGGTGTGGTGCTCGCCGGAGCGACATGGCGCGATGACCGGGATCATGAAAGCGCAGATCGATTGGATTCCCTTGAGCATCGGCTCCGTCCGGCCCACCCAGGGTAAAACACTGGCGGTCATGGAGGTCTCGGGCGGCTCGCAGTCCTTCAACGCGGTAAACCAACTGCGTATTCTCGGACGCTGGATGCGCATGATCACGATTCCGAATCAATCGTCCGTGGCGAAGGCGTTCCTCGAGTTCGATGACGCCGGGCGAATGAAGCCCTCATCGTTCTACGAGCGGGTGGTCGACGTGATGGAGGAACTCGTGAAATTCACCTTGTTGACGCGAGACGTGGCGCCCTACCTGGTCGATCGATATAGCGAACGCCGGGAGAGCGCGGAGGAACTCTCGACGCGCGTGAATCTTCGGTCAATCTGATCGTATGGCGATGGGCTTCTCGTAACCTGCTCAATATGGGGGTGTCTTTCTTTCAGCTATCGCCAGATGTGTCGGGTGTGCTATTCCCAGGCCTCCCAAGAGCCCAGAAAACGGCTAAGGGGAAGATGCCCATCCGGCTGCCGTCCCCCACCGAAGCTGCGACGGCCAGCCGCCGCCCTGACCCCCGACCTCACGGCACCGAGGCGCTGACCGTCACGGCGCCGCTTCACCCCAACCAGCCACCGAGATGAGACCCACCCGGCGATCGAGACGTGATCCGCGCTACTGTCGTCGCTTCTTTGTCACGCGGCGCACATCGTCAGCCAAGTCGGGATCGCTTGCCAGCTCCGCCAGAGCAGCTCGCGCTCGTGGGTCGTCGATTCGTGCGAGCGCATCAACAAACAATGCTCGGTTCCTCCCGTGCCGCCGATCGCACGCCAGCCTGATCAACGTATCCAGAACCGTGATATCGGCCGCTGCCGAGATCGCCAAATGCAGCGCCCACTTTATGCCGTTTGTCGTCGTATCCGTCTCGGCCAGGTAGCGGTTTACCAACTCGTCCCAATGCGCGCGCGACTCGGGAACCGCCAATGCCCTAGCAATCCCTTCGCGAACCCGATCCGGATACGGCCGCCGAAGGTGATCTAGCAGCAGCGGCACGACAGCGGCATAGGACCCTCCGTTGGCATCCAGCCAATCCCAGAGTGCTTCCGGTGGATCAGTAGATACCATGAAAGGTCGGGAGGGCCGCTTCCTACCGGCAACATTTACCAGATTCCAGACCGAGGATACAGGCACGCCAGCAAACTTGAGCGCTTCCACCAGGGGCGCTTCCGCGCGTGCCCACTCCGCTGCTTTGCTCTGACCTTCTTGCCGTCTCCTTTCGTTGATCGCGCGCAGCCGCAACTTCTCGCCTTCAGTTAGCTTTATTTTCCCAAAATCATACGCCGTCAACCTGGTCAATTCCTCGTCGGTTAGCGGCGATCTGACGGAACGCATCTTTCCTCCTGCACTCATTGCGGAATATACAATCGATTGATGAAACTACTGTCGATCGCATCTTATAATGGGCCAGATAACTCCGCTCCGGGTCTCACATACAAATCAAACCGCAACCCATTGTCGAGTGAGAATTGCGTAAAATTGCGAAGCTGCTGCGTGTAACTTAGCGACCCCACATTTTTGACTTCGCTCAGAACATCAGGCAGAAGGCCATCGGGAATGCGCGTACGCCCCGCAATATCGATCGCCGTCTTCGGACCGATATTGTACGCCCCGCGAACCGCCGCCTCACCAGATTGTCCAGCGCGCACAGCCGCCAGTCCCACCCCTCGCAGTCGCGCTTACCACACTAGCAAACGGTATCGCACCGATCGCAGCAAGTGACCAATTTCCACCCCCGCACCCATAGTACGCACAATTCAACGCCGCCCACCCGGGCGCCAGATTCCACCAGTTGAAAGCGTGTGAGCCCTGCGCGGTAACGTTGATTTGGTCTAACTGATCGGGCGATTGCGAGGGTGTCGTGGTCACGTGTGTCGTGACCTGGCCGGGCTCGGTACCCAGAGTTCGATGACGCCGGGCGGATGAAGCCCTCATCGTTCTACGAGCGGGTGGTCGATGTGATGGAGGAACTCGTGAAATTCACCTTGTTGACCCGAGACGTAGCACCCTACCTGGTCGATCGATATAGCGAACGCCGGGAGAGCGCGGAGGAACTCTCGACGCGCGTGAATCTTCGGTCAATCTGAAGCGGGCCTATCAGGGCATCCTTGGCGGCGGTTGACTCGTCCTCGCGACGCACGGAGAGTCCGCAAATACTCGCACGGAGTCGTCGTTCCCCAGCCCGCGGTTGCCATGGTGTCCGCACAGACGCTGGCCTGCCGCGGCACTCGTTGCCGTCCAGCGTACATGGCCGGTTCCCGTGGAGTCCGTGGTCACCGAGGCGGGAATCCAGGCAAAACCATTGATTCGCTGGCGGACCACGACGGCTCCGGGCGGATCAGCATTCATGTCGTAGACGGTAACGAGGATATCGTCAGAGCCATCGTTGCTGATGCGCAGCGCCAGCATATCGTCGCCGACAGCCGTGGCGCTGACCGCCATGGTCAGCAAGATACCGAGGATGACAGCAGGCCGACTCAATTTACGCATACGCCCTCGCAATGGTTTCTTGTCTCGTGACATAGGGTCGCCGGGGTCCGTTCCGGCGGGATTTCGGCGGGCCTAGACGCAGATTACGGTTGAAATACCTGGCGGCGTCGCGCGCGCCGCGCCCCCGACCGGCCGTCATCGCTGCACTGCGCCGGCCGGGACCGGTGATGGCGCCTTGTGCCGCCCGCCGCCGGCCGTATTGCCGAGCTCATTACTGTTGAAACCTGCGCCACCGCCGCCGACATCGATCGACAACACGGCTGGGCGAACCTGCACGCAAATACCAGTGACGGCACTGCCAACGGGAGCAATCAGCCATGTGGATCGTCGAACTTGCCTTGCGCCGCCGCTACACGTTCATCGTGGTCGCGCTGTTGATTTTCATCATCGGTCCCTTGAGCGTGCTGCGCACCCCCACCGATATTTTTCCGAACATCGATATACCGGTGCTGAGCATCGTTTGGACGTTCAACGGCTTCTCCGCGAAGGACATGGCTGACCGCGTCACCTCTCCCGTAGAACGCGCGCTCACCACCGACGTTGACAACATCGAACACATCGAGTCGCAGACCTTAAACGGCGTCACGGTGATCAAAGTGTTTTTTCATCCCGGCGCGGACATCAATCGGGCGATTGCGGAGGCGGCCGCGAATTCGTCGTCGCTGCTGAAAAATCTCCCGCCCGGAATACTGCCGCCGCTGATCCTTTCCTACAACGCTTCCACCGTGCCCATTCTGCAGCTCGCCCTGACGAGCAAGACCTTGCCCGAACAACAGCTGTACGACTACGGCAATAATTTCCTCCGGACCCAACTGGCGACGGTGCAGGGCGCCGCCGTGCCGCTGCCGTTCGGCGGCAAAGTTCGGCAAATCATGGTGGATATCGATTCCCGAGCTCTGCAGGCGCGCGGCCTGTCGCCGGCCGATGTGGTCAATGCCGTCAATGCCCAGAACCTCATCCTGCCGGGCGGCACTGCCAAGATCGGCGCGCTCGAATACAACGTCAACATGAACGGCAGCACCCAAACGGTGGAGGCCCTCAATGATCTGCCGGTGAGCACCTCCGCCGGCGGCCAGGTGATCTACGTGCGCGACGTCGCGCACGTACGGGACGGCTATGAGCCGCAAACCAACATCGTGCGCACCAACGGAAACCGCTCGGCGCTGCTGCAAATCGAGAAGAGCGGCAACGCATCGACACTCGCGATCATCGCGCAGGTCAAGGCGATGCTGCCGCAAATCTCCGCGGGGCTGCCGAAGGCGCTCGGCATCCAGCCGGTATCCGATCAGTCGGTGTTCGTCAGCAGCGCCGTCAGCGGCGTGGTGCGTGAAGCGCTGATCGCCGCCGTCTTGACCGGGCTCATGATTCTGCTGTTTCTGGCGAACTGGCGTGCCACCTTGATCATCGCCGTCACCATTCCGCTCTCGATCCTGACCTCGTTGATCGCGCTGTCGGCACTGGGGCAGACCATCAACATCATGACGTTGGGCGGACTCGCACTGGCGGTGGGCATCCTGGTGGACGACGCCACGGTCGCCATCGAAAACATCAGTCATCACCTGGAGGCCGGCACTGAAAAGCGCGAAGCCATTCTCTTGGCTTCCGCGCAGATTGCCGTGCCGACCCTGGTCTCGACATTGTCCATTTGCATCGTGTTCATTCCCATGTTTCTGTTGTCCGGGGTGGCTCGTTATCTGTTCGTGCCCCTGGGAGAGGCCGTAGTCTTCGCCATGCTGGCCTCGTACTTCTTCTCGCGCACATTGATTCCGACGCTGGCCATGTATTTGCTGCGCAGCGCCGCGCAGCATGCTGCCGACGCCGGCAAGCCGCCTGGACCCTTCATGCGCTTTCAGCAGGGCTTCGAGCGCGGGTTCGAGAGGTTCCGCACCTTCTACCGCGGCCGTCTGGAGTGGGGGTTGGCACGGCCCCGTGCTTTGACACTCGGGTTCTTGGGCGTGTGCCTGGGTACTGCCATACTGGTGCCGTTCCTCGGCCAGGACTTCTTCCCGACCTCGGACACGGGAGAGATCCGGCTGCATTTGCGCGCCAAGACCGGAACGCGCATCGAGGAGGCCGCGCGGATTACCGACAACGTGGAGACGCGTATTCGTTCGGTGATTCCGAAAGATGAACTCGGCAATATCCTCGACAACATCGGTCTGCCGGTCAGCGGCATCAACCTGACGTACGACTCCGCGTCGCCGATCGGCAATGCGGACGCCGATGTCCTGGTCACACTCAACGCCAAACACAGGCCGACGGCGCAGTACGTAGAGAAGCTGCGTACGGTGCTCAACACCGATTTCCCCGGTGTGACCTTCGGCTTCTTGCCGGCGGACATCATCAGCCAGATTCTCAATTTCGGGCTGCCGTCACCCATCGACATTCAGGTCGTCGGCGCCGACGTGAACGGCAACCGGGCGGCGGCGATGAAGTTGGTGGCGCGGCTGCGCCAAGTGCAGGGCCTGGTGGACTTGCGCATCCAGCAGCCCGATGATGCGCCGGCGATCAATATCGACGTCGATCGCACCGAGGCGATGAAGGCCGGCTTCCAGCAGCGCCAGATCTCGCAAAACCTGCTGATCGCGTTGTCGGGAAGCTCTCAGACCTCGCCCAATTTTTGGCTCAATCCCAAGAACGGGGTGAGCTATCCGCTGATGACCATGACTCCGCAGTACACGGTGGATTCATTGGACGCGCTGCGCAACATTCCGCTTGCCGGCGCCGGTACCGGTGTCGCCGCCGGTGCGGGCACGGCGGCGGGCGCAAGCCCCGGAGCCCCCGGAGCGGCGCGGTCGCAGATCTTGGGTTCGCTCGGCACGCTCGATCGCGGCTCGCAGGAGGCCGTGGTTTCCCACTACAACGTCCAGCCGGTGATCGATATCTTCGGTTCGGTCCAGGGGCGAGATCTCGGCGGGGTGGCGCATGAGATCACCGGCTTGGTCGATCAGGCGCGCGGCAGTTTGCCGGCGGGTTCCCGCATCGTGGTGCGTGGACAGGTGCAGACCATGCAGTCCTCGTTCATAGGCCTCCTGACCGGGCTCGTCTTTGCCGTTCTGCTCGTGTACCTGCTCATGGTGATCAACTTCCAATCGTGGCTCGACCCGATGATCATCATCTGCGGGCTTCCGGCTGTCTTGGTCGGCATCGTGTGGATGCTGTTCATCACCGGCACGACGGTGAGCGTGCCGGCATTGACCGGGACCATCATGTGCATCGGCATTGCCACCGCCAACAGCATTCTCGTGGTGAGTTTTGCGCGCGACTTGTTGGCGCAGGGGTCCGAGCCCCTGCGCGCCGCCCTCGACGCCGGCCTCGGGCGATTTCGCCCGGTGCTGATGACCGCGCTCGCCATGGTGATCGGCATGATGCCGATGGCCCTCGGCATGGGCGACGGCGGCGAGCAGAACGCTCCCCTGGGGCGCGCCGTGATCGGCGGCCTCTTGTTCGGAACCCTGTCCACCTTGCTGTTCGTGCCCGTCGTATTTGCGACGGCGCACGAATGGCTCAAGCGCCGCGAGGCGCATTCGGCCGCGATGGCCCCCCTGTCCGCGAATTGATTGGGAGAAGTAACGTGAATGCCAATGATCCGAAAGTCGTTCCATCCCTGAAAACACGGCTGCTGCGTTTCACGCCGCTCGTGCTGGTGCTGCTGGCCCTCGGGATCGGGATCTTGCCGCGCCTCAAGGCGCACGCCGCGCTGCGTACGCAAACGCAGTCGTTCAGCGTCCCCGTGGTCTCCGTGGTGAACCCGACGGCGGCGCCGGCCGTGCAGCGCATCGAGTTGCCGGCCGACGTGATGCCCTATCAGGAAGCCTCGATCTTCGCGCGCACCAACGGCTACCTCGCCCACTGGTACAAGGACATCGGTACCCAGGTGCCGGCGGGCGAGCTGTTGGCCACCATCGAGACGCCCGAAGTCGATGCGCAGCTCCTGCAGGCGCGGGCCGATGAGCATACGGCCCAAGCCCAGTACGACATCGCCAAGGTGACCGCCGATCGCTGGATGGCTCTCCTCAAGACCAATGCAGTGTCGCGCGAAATCGCCGAAACGGACGTCGCCACGATGAAGGCGCGGGCGGCCACGCTCGCCTCGATGCAAGCGAACGTGCAACGCCTGAGTAAAATGCAGGCCTACGAACGAGTGGTCGCGCCCTTCGCAGGAGTGGTCACCGCGCGCAACGTCGACGTCGGGGCGTTGATCGATTCGGGCAGCGCCGGCGGCTCCAAGATGGAACTGTTCCATTTGGCAGAAACCGACAAGTTGCGGGTTTTCGTCGACGTCCCGCAGGCCTACGCACAAGACATGCAGCCCGGTGTGCCGGCCACGCTGGCGCTTCCCCAGCAGCCCGACCACCCCTTGCACGGGACGGTCGCGCGCACCTCGGGAGCGATCAATTCCGCCAGCCGTACCTTGCGCGTCGAGGTCGACGTCGACAACCAGTACGGTGCCGTTCTGCCGGGTGCTTACGCGCTGATCGATCTGGAGGTGACCGCGCCTCACCCGCTGCTGTCCGTACCCGTAAATACGCTGCTGTTCCGCCCGGACGGGGTGCAGGTGTCGATCGTCGATGGGACGGGCAAGGCGCAGCTGCGAAAGGTGACCTTGGGACGGGACTTCGGCACGACCATCGAAGTGACCTCCGGTCTCGACGCGAGCGAGCGAGTCATCGCCAACCCGGGCGATGCCATCGCACCCGGCGATGCGGTGCGCGTGGTCGAGAATCCGCCGGACGCCGGGAAGCCCTCGACCGTCCAGAAGCCGGCCGCTCTGAAGCCGGCGACATCGTCGCCGTCGGCCTAGCGTCATACCGCCGCAGGTCCCCTTCGCCGGAGAAATGATCATGAAAATCGAACTCGATACTAAGATTCGCGCGGGCGCCGCAGCGCTGGCCCTGACGCTGATACTCGCCGGTTGCGCGACAGGACCCGCCTATGTGCGGCCGACCGTCGAGGTGCCCGGAGCGTTCAAGGAGCGGCCCGCGGGCGCCGTTGCGGTACAGCCATCCGGCGCCCCGGCACCGGCTGCGCAGCCAGGCTGGAAGCCCGCGGCCCCGCAGGACGCTCAGGATCGCGGCACCTGGTGGGAGATCTTCCGGGATGACTCGTTGAATAAGCTCGAAGCGCGCGTCACCGTGTCCAATCAGACCATCGTCAAGGCGGTGGCGTCGCTCCAGCAGGCACGCGCGGTGGTGGGCCAGGCGCGCTCAGCCTATTACCCGACGATTCAAGCGGGGATCGAGCCCGATCGAATGCGTACCTCGAAGACGATTGTCGGGCGCGCGGGTCTGGCCGGCAAGACCGTGTGGGACAACACCGCGGGCGTGACCGCCTCCTGGGAGCCGGATCTCTTCGGCAAAGTGAGCCACGCCGTCGACAGCGCCAAGGCCCGGGAGCAGGCGACCGGAGCGGATCTGGCCGCGGTGCAACTCAGCATGCACGCCGAACTCGCGGTGGATTATTTCGACCTTCGCGGGGTGGACACGCAGACCGACCTGCTGCGGCAAACCGTCGTTGCCTTCCAGGCGGCACTCGACATCGCGACCCAGCGATTCAACGCCGGCGCCGCCTCGGATTCGGACGTTGCCTTGGCGCAGACCCAAGTGGAGACGGCGCGCGCGCAACTCATCGACCTCGGCGTCATGCGCGCCCAGCTCGAGCATGCGATTGCCACGCTGGTCGGCGAATCCGCCTCGACATTTTCGTTGCCGGCGAACGCCTCGCAGCTCGCGCCGCCGGATATTCCCGCCGGCGTTCCCTCGCAACTGCTGGAACGGCGACCCGACGTGGCGGCGGCGGAGCGCCTGGTGGCCGCCTCCAACGCGGACGTGGGCTCGGCCACCGCCGCATTCTTTCCCGACCTGATGCTGTCGCTCGCCGGCGGCTTGGAATCGGGGGGCTTTTCGCAGTGGGCGAACGCACCCAGCCGCTTCTGGGCGGTGGGCCTGCCCTTGGTGGGCACGCTGTTCGACGGCGGTTTGCGCAAACAGAAATTGAACGCCGCCAAGGCGATGTATGACTCGTCGGTGGCCGACTATCGGCAGGTGGTGCTGACGTCATTCCAGGAGGTCGAGGATAATCTCGCGGCGCTGCGGGTACTCGCTGACGAGTCGGGTGCACAGCAGTTGGCGGTCAAAGCGGCACAGCATGAGCTGGACCTGGCGCTGCAACTCTACCAGGGCGGTGCGGTCGGCTA
>DASYFQ010000220.1:0-4145 GCA_036498345.1 Steroidobacteraceae bacterium | reverse complement strand
TGGTGCCACCGCGGCGCCGTTGGCGCCGAGGTTCAAGGTCGAGTTTATCTGCGGCAGGCTGTTGACCAGATCCTCCACCCGCGGCGTGCCCAGTCGCTGCAGCTCTTCGGAGTCGAGCACCGCGATCGGACTGGGGCTGGTGGTGTTCGCGGACCCGAGACGGGTTCCCGTGACGACGATCTCGACCATGCCCTCATCGGGCTCGGCGCCGTAAATGACGTGCGGACTGCAGATGCCGAGCACAGCCGAGAGATAAGCAGCGCGAAGCGTGAATCGGCCGCGCCGCGCGAAGATGACTGAAAGGCGTGCTGCGCACGCACGGATTATCCCGAACACACTGTCTGGCATGACCGCTCCCCCATGATCGCGCCCAAAGCGGGAATCGAGTTCTAGTGATCGATTCCTTATCCCCGGCCGATCAACGCTATCTATAGTTGCTCTTACTTTTTTCTTAACGGCCGCATTTGGATCGTGAGTAATAGCTGCGGTCTGGCGCGAGACTAGTCCGATCCCGCCGAAGCGCTAGCCATCGAAGTGTGATTTTGGAGAATACACTTCGTGAACAATGCCCGCCGCAAGGTCCTACGGGTGTTCATACAATGCCGCGCGCAGCGCAAACTTTCGAGCCGACGACGGCGAGCGATGCGTGCGCGGTCCGACACAGGTTGCCGTCTGCGGCGACTACGATCCCGACCGCAGCATTCCGATAGCGAGTGTTCAGTACCGTCGTCGCTGCGTTCGCGGGCGACGCTCGGCAGCCCTGCGAGAGTGACGAGTACACCGGTGGGTGTGATCGTGCGGAACAGATGATTGTTCGCGTCGGTGACGTACAAAATTTTCCACCGCATCCGCGACCACGGGTGTCGGCCCCAAAATCGGGCGCTCGTGCCCTATCCCGTGCAACTGTTTGGTGCCGCCGGCGGCAAACCGGGCACGGCCGGGTCTGCCTGATAACTAGTGGGACGTCGCCTCACGGCGACATGCTGCGCGTTCGCAAACTCGTGTGCATACTCCGCGCCGATCGTCATCACCTTAGGAGCGAACACGGATGCCCCGTCTCAGCCATTTCATAGCCTCACTCACACTTGCCGCCGCTTGCTTCAGCGCATGTGAGCCAGTTAACGCGTCGACGCCAGCGGGCGCGCGATTCACGGTCGATACCAATCACCCCAACAACAGTACTTACGTGCTCGACGAAGATGTCGAACTCCATTTCGGCGCGACCGGGCTCGCTCCCTACACGGCAACCTCGCTCGCCGTCACTGTGGTGAATGAAATAGGTGTGACAATTGCAAGTCATTCGCTGATGCTGACCGGTGATGCTTCCGGAAGGGCGAGCGCCACCTACAAGGCTCCAAGTTGGTTGTACGGATACTATCGGGTGGAGGCCAAGCTGCCGAACGGCGCCGTTGTCGCCAATCTCGGCACGCGACCGGCGGGGTTTATCTCTTACGCGGTTATTCCTGATCCCAATAAGCGCGTGAACTATGGAGATGCCGGCTCTCGTTTCGGATTCTGTGGTGGATTCAGCGACAAGCAAGGCAACCTGTTGCAGTTACTGGGCGCCCGATACCTATTGGACGGGCCGGGCTGGTCAACGCTTGAAAAGGATTATCCGGGCCAGTTTGCCGCAGCGCACAGCGCAGCGGCGGCAAAAGGCCAGGTCTTCCCGTGGCATATGGCGAACAACACTGCAGCCTATCCCACTTACGGCATGACCATAATGATGACGTCGGCCGAGCCGGCGTGGGCCATCGAACCTGGCACCGGTACGATACCCTGGCCGACCATGGGCATCTTGAATCCGACCGGGCAGAACGCGTTCTTTGCTTACACGAAAGAGCGTGCAGCGGCCACGGCGGCCGATTTTCCGACGCAGTCGTCGCGTTACTACCAAATCACCTGGGAGCCCGAGGTACCCAATGGTTTCGGCGGTAGCCCGGCGCAATTGGTCGAGTTCTACCGTATTGCCCATGCCGCCATTCATCAGGCTGACCCCAAGGCCATCGTGATGGGCCCCACCATGCTTCCCATGGACAATACTTCGCTTGCGCCTTTATATGCAGCGGGCCTTGCCAACTATATCGACGCCGTTTCAGTGCACACGTATGCGCATTGGCCCGTCGAGACTCATGCATTGCCCCTCAATCTTCGCACTCAAATTGCGATGGCGCGGGCGGCTAAAGGTCACAGTATTCCCTTTATCTCAACCGAGCATGGATTTGCATCCGGGCCGGGATCGAGTCTTGCCGCCCCCGGCGAACTCGACCAGGCACTGGGGAATATCAGATCCACCCTTATTGTGCTCGGCGAGGGGTTCAAGGTCGATTTCGCGTTCTATATTGCCGACTATTGGAGCCACAGCGCGAGCGAGACGAGCGGCACGTTCGGCTACTACTGGAACTTGAATCCGAGCATGCCGTTCGGAACCGACAAGGTCGGCCCGAAGCCCGCCGTTCCGGCGTATGCGGCCATGACGAACTTTTTGGACGGCACGCTCACGACCGGAGTGGTATCGGAAGTGACGGGCACCCAACTCGGCTATCGTTTCAAGCGCGGCAACACCACGATTCTGGCGATGTGGGATTACCAAGCCGCGGCGAGTTTGGTCAGTATCCCAGTAACGGGCGAAGTGCCCGAGATCTGCGACTGGATGGGCAACTGCCGCGCCTACGCGCCGACCAATGGGCGGCTTCGCGTGCACTTGGGCGCGGCGCCGACCTACGTCGTCGGTCATAATATATAGCCTGAACCGCGAAACCCGCCGCGTCGTGTGATTAACAATCGGCGACGCGGCGGGGGCCGCTCGAATCAGCCGTTCGTCATGCTCCTTGCCTGGGAAACGATCCTGGAGATCTGAGCCCGCGCAGAGTCGATGGCCGTCCGTACGCACGTGCCGTCATCCGACGTGACCCGAGCGGCCGCGTCGCATGCCTTGTGTGCGGCATCGGCGACGCGTTCGTTCAGCCGCACGACACCGGACTCGGTGGTGAGAGTCGCCGGATCGTAGGTCACTGCGATCTTCACCGTGGTCTCCCGAATGGGTGCACCCGTGGGAAGGTCGAATCCGACAGTCTTCGTGATCGGCGCTTGAACCATGATTTCATTGGATTCCGCAGCGTGGGCGCCGGCGCCCAACACCGCGATCGCCATGCTGGCGAATGCGGCATGCAGGCTTGCGCTCAGAATCTTGGCACGGGTCGAAATCGTCATTGCAGGCTCCTTGGAACAGGTTTGGCACGTTCATCACGGGTCAAAGGATGCCTGTGTGCGTGAGCCAGATGATTTCCAAATGACCCCACGCATGTTTCAATTGTCACGACCGGCCGAAGCTGTAGCCCTTATGCGCTCGGGGAGAACGGCATATATTTCTGTTCGAAACTCTCGACGGGCACGGGCTTGCCAAAGAGATAACCTTGCATTTCATCGCAGCCCAGCAATCGGAGCTGGCGCAGTTGCTCCTCCGTCTCGACACCTTCCGCCACCGTATTGAGCTTCAACGCGTGCGCCAGATTGATGATGACCGAGACCAATGTCAGTCCACCTGTTGGTGAAACCATCTCTACCACGAACGAGCGATCGATCTTGAGCGCGTCCACGGGCAGCTTTGCCAAGTAGTTGAGCGATGAGAAGCCGGTGCCGAAGTCATCGATGGCAATCGTGACCCCCAATGCCCGAATCGCGAGCAGGCTGTCGATGCTGTGATTGACGTCCTGCATGATCACGCTCTCCGTGATCTCCAGCTGAAGTCCCGCTGCCGCGTCTGCGGCAACACTGATGGCCTGCCGGATCTCTGCAACGAAATTTTGATTGCGCAGTTGGAGCGGCGACACATTCACCGCAATGCGCACGGCGGGCAGCCCGTCATTGCGCCAACGCTGATAGTCTTCAATCGCTTTGCGCAGGGCCCAACGCCCCACATCATGAATCAGCCCGGTTTCTTCGAGGATCGGAATGAAGCGACCGGGCAGCGTCAGGCCGGACACCGGATCATTCCATCGGATCAACGCCTCGGCCCCGGTGAGCTTGCCGCTGACAATGTTTATCTTGGGCTGGTAGTGCAGTACGAATTCGTCTCTTTCGAGCGCTCTTCGCAGGCGATTCTCTATGCCCAGACTCATGGCCACCGTTTCGGTCATTTTCTG
>DASYFQ010000219.1:0-24999 GCA_036498345.1 Steroidobacteraceae bacterium | reverse complement strand
ACGTCGGCGAGCCGGCGCGCCGCAAACTCATCGGCGCGAGCCCCAAGCTCGAGCGGCGCCGCGTGATATTGGACGCATCCGGCGATTGTCCCGAGGAGGGAAATGACAGCGCAGTAGCGCCACATGCTAGGGAGACCTGGGCCAGGGAATATTTGTCTTTGGACGATGATACTCGCCCCCGTAACCGTAGAGAACCGGTCTTTCGGCGCCGAAACAGTTGCATGCAACGCCGGTCATTGATGGAATAGGCACGTCATTGACGGAGTAGGCACATGATCAATCGACGCATCGCGACCTCATGCGTATGCGCGCTGCTTGCCGGCCTCTCGGCGGCGGCCGTCTCCCATGCGCAAACCGCCTCCGCCGGCACGGCCCCCGGCGGCGGAATCTGGAAAGCCGCCGTGCCGTCAAAGCCGATGCACGGTGAATTCGACAGTCTCGATCCGATCGGAGTCGCGGCGGGCGCAAGAATCAAGGCTGATTGTTCCCTCAACTGGATCGATCCCGACGACGGCAAACTGTACTGCTTCTCGAGCGGCACGTCGCTCGAGTTCTTCCTGGACGAGCCGCAAGCCAATCTCGAGCGCGCGCGCACCCGCTGGCGGAAGATGAACGTCCGATAAATCGGCGACGCACCGTGACTGCGTCGCCGATTCCGGCCGCTGCTGTGCCGCTCGCCTATCGCCTTCGGAAGATCGCCTTGCGCCTTTAGAAGAAAATAATACCGCCGACTATAATATCGTTCTCCTTGGCCGCGTTTCCGTTCCAAGCCTCGGCCTTGGTGTGAGCGTACTCTCCGGCGAGCGTTACGCTCTTGGTCAGGCTGTAATAGACCCCGGCCACCTCGGAAGAATTGCGCTTGACCAGGTCGCTCGCAGCTTGGAAGGGTCGTTCATCATTCGCCAGTTTCAGCTCCGACAGGCCGTAGCTCACTCCCAATTTCAGTTTGTTCATCTTGTAGGTCCCCTGGATGTAGCCGCCGTCGGACTTGCGCTTATCGCCCGATGCGGAAGTCGGCAGAATGAACAAACCGGTCGTACCGACGCCCTTTCCCGTATATCCGTACAACACCGCCTCGAAGCCGGCAATATCGACTTTGACGCCGCCATCGACGGCCGTGCCCGTGAACTTCGTCGAGGCGCCCGCTCCGTTGCTCGCAATGTCTGTTTTGGACTCCTTCGCCTGTTGGCTGACGACGTCGACCCAGACCTTGCCGCTCAGCGTGTCGGAGGCCTTGGCGTCGCCCCATGTATAGCTGCCTCCGATCTGCACCTGCGGCGCATTGTGGGACACGTACGATGCCGACCCGGTCGCATCCAGAGGCTGGAAAACGCCCAGCGATCCGGCGAAGCCGCTGTAGGTCGGCGTGGTATAGGTGATTTGCGGCTGCCAATCCGTGTAGATGTAGCCGATGCCGATTCTTCCCAGGCTGGTATTGCCCGGCGCTGCGTTGCCGCCGGTGGACCCCACGCCGAGCAAGGTCATGTCGTCGAGAATCGCATCCTTTCCGAAGATGCCGATGTCGCGTCCCATTTTGACCGTACCCCAACTCGCGTCGCCGAAGGTGAAATAAACTTGGCGTGCATCGATGCCGGGCGTTCCCAACGCGGACGGCAGACCCGGTCCGTTGACGCCTGCCGCAGCGGAACTATTGATGCCGGGATACAGGCCGACGGTGACGTCGATATCGAAGTCGTCCTGTCGCGTCGTTGCGTTGAATACCAATGCCGCAGGCAGCAAACCATTACGCACGGACGTGGCGTGGTCGCCGGTACAGGCCAGACCGCCGATCACGGCGGTGTTCGCTCCATCATCGCAACCGGCGTTCACGTAGAACGCATTCACATTGCCGGCGAAATCTATTTTCCAATCGCCGGCGTTGACGTCGATTCCCGCAACCGCGCAGGACATCGGAACCATCCAAATCGCGGCACTAACGGCGATGGCAAGCTTGGTACGCGTATTCATGAAAACTCCCTCCAGTTCGAGTTTTTTGTCGTGACGCTAAGGCTGCGGCAAGGTGTTGCGGCAGCCGATCGCAGCTCTTCCCGCTCGCCAAAAGCCATATGACGGCGGCGCGGAGCCTAGTTTCTGTGTCTGCAAGAGGCGTACCAATTGCGCAACGGAGCGCGATTCCGAAGGCCGCAACGCAAATCGGCTTTGTGCTTGCCGCCCGTGCACCCCGGCAAGCGCCTTGCATTCCAGAATGCGCGTCCTTGTGTGTCTTTCGGGCAACTGATGGTCGCCGAGATGCGCACGCTTGCAGATCAGTGTCACTCGTGAGGATCAGATTTGTCGCACTCTGTGTTGGATTAGATACAGGCGGCAAAATGCGTCCGCCGTCCTTTCGCAGCCCGGCGTGCGCCCGGCGGCTTGCCTCGTTGCTACATTTTTGAAGCACAACTGTGGCGGTTCAGAAACACCGGGCACGGCGCAAACCGGCGCGCGTCAAGTCCCGCGTCGCAAGTAATTGATCGGTCAATGCTAGTGCGCTCGAGGGCGGCCTGGCACGCTTGCTGCTTGTCGGTAATCACTTGAGAAGCACGAGGAGCTCAAATCAAATGAAGACGAGAGCAGCAGTTGCCTGGGAAGCCGATAAACCGCTGAGCATCGAAGAAGTCGATCTGGCCGGACCGAAAGCCGGCGAGGTCCTGGTACGCATCGTCGCGACGGGCGTGTGTCATACCGATGCCTTCACCCTATCGGGCGCCGATCCGGAGGGACTGTTCCCGGCGATACTGGGGCATGAAGGCGGCGGCATCGTGCAGGAAATCGGCGCCGGCGTGACCAGCGTGAAACCCGGCGATCACGTGATTCCGCTGTATACCCCTGAATGCGGGACCTGCGAATTCTGCCTGTCCGGCAAGACAAATTTATGCCAGAGGATCCGCGTAACTCAGGGCAAGGGCGTGATGCCGGACGGTACCTCGCGCTTTTCCTTCAAGGGCAAGCCGATACTGCACTACATGGGTACCAGCACTTTCTCCGAGTACACCGTACTGCCGGAGATTTCGGTGGCGAAGATCAACCCCAAGGCGCCGCTCGACAAGGTCTGCCTGCTCGGCTGCGGCATCACCACCGGCATCGGAGCGGTGCTGAATACCGCGAAAGTCACGCCGGGTTCGACGGTTGCGGTATTCGGTCTGGGAGGCATCGGCCTGTCGGTCGTGCAGGGCGCGGTAATGGCCAAGGCCTCCCGCATCGTCGCCGTCGATCTCAACCCGAGCAAATGGACCATGGCCAAGGCGCTCGGCGCGACCGACTATGTCAATCCCAAAGACTACGACAAGCCCGTTCAGCAGGTCATCGTCGATCTGACCAACGGCGGCGTCGACTACTCGTTCGAGTGCATCGGCAATGTTCATGTGATGCGCTCAGCCTTGGAGTGTTGTCACAAGGGATGGGGCGAATCGGTTATCATAGGTGTTGCGGGCGCGGGTCAGGAAATATCGACCCGTCCGTTCCAATTGGTTACCGGTCGCGTCTGGCGCGGCTCCGCATTCGGCGGAGTCAAGGGTCGTTCGCAGTTGCCGGGCTATGTGGATCGGTACCTCGACGGCGAGATCAAGATCGACGAAATGATCACCGAAGTGGTGCCGTTGGATGCGATCAACGATGCCTTCGAGCTGATGCATGCGGGTAAGGTTATTCGCTCCGTGGTGAAGTATTGATTGAGAGATGCCGTTTCGGCGGCTGTATGAAAACTAGTGGGAGGAAGAGTCATGGCAGTTTCAATTCATCCGTCGGTCGACAACGGCGTCAAGCAGGGATCGAAGGACTTCGCGGGAGGTACTTTGACCTGCAAATGCACGGATAAGCCCGTCAAGGTGTCGGTCGGTGCGCAGGTCGCGCACAACCACGTGTGCGGCTGCACCCAGTGTTGGAGACCCAAGGGCGTGCTGTTCTCGATGATCGCGGTCGTGTCGAAGGACAAGGTGAAAGCCACGCAGAACGCGGATAAGCTGGCGGTCGTCGATCCGTCGAAGACCATTCAGCGTCATGCGTGCAAGGTGTGCGGTACTCACATGTACGGCCGCATCGAGAACAACAAGCACGCATTTTACGGCCTGGATTTCGTTCACCCGGAATTGTCGACCGAATCCGGCTGGGCGGCGCCGGGTTTTGCGGCCTTCGTCTCCTCCATCATCGAGGCGGGCGCGGATCCGGCGAACATGGGCGCGGTACGCGGCCGGCTGAAAGAGCTGGGCCTCGAGCCTTACGATTGCTTGAGTCCGCCGTTGATGGACGCAATCGCCACGAACGCGGCCAAGCTGTCGGGCGTTCTCAAGGCTTGACGGGATCCCCGGAAGCCACGGGCTTGGCGCGGCGCAAATGGTGCCCGCGCCAAGCCTGCGGCGCTGGTTGCAGGTGACCTGCGGCGCTTTGCAACTGCGGCGCCTACTGCTCGAGAACGATATTGTGCCGGTGAATCTTGCGGTACAGCGTATTGCGGCTGATACCCAAGGCCTGCGCGGTACGGCTGATATTCCAGTGCATTCTTTCGAGTTCCCTCAACAGGGCTGCGCACTCGGCGTCGCGCAACGCGGCGGACGGCAGGTTCGTCGCCGACGCAGCAGCCTCCGCGCTCCCTGGTGCGCTCACCGGCGCCCTGGTACGCGCGGCACCGGCGTCGTTGTGCAGGATTTCCTGCGGCAGGTTCGACAGGCGAATGATTCCGTCGCGGCACAGTGCCGAGGCGGTTCGCAGCGCATTGCGCAGCTGACGGATATTGCCGGGCCATGAATAGTCGAGCAGCTTGCGGAAGGCGTCCTCGGCGATCTCAATCGATTCCTGCTCGGTATTTTCCTCCTGCAACAGCGTGCGAATCAGTTCCGCCTTGTCGCCCCGATCGCGCAGCAGCGGCAGGTGCAGGGTGACCCCGTTCAAGCGGTAGTAGAGATCCTCGCGAAATTCGCCTTCCTGAATCATCAGGAGAATGTCGCGGTGCGTGGCGCTGATCACGTGCAGATTGACGGCAATGGCTTGATCGCTTCCGAGCGGAACGACTTCGCGCTCTTCGATCACGCGCAGCAGTCGCGTCTGCAGCATCAACGGCATATCGCCGATTTCGTCGAGAAACAACGTGCCGCCGTTGGACTGGAGAATCTTTCCGACGCGCCCTTCCTTGAGCGCGCCCGTGAATGCGCCGCGCGTGTAGCCGAACAGTTCGCTCTCGATCAAGCTCTCGGGGATGGCGGCGCAATTGACGGTGACGAATGCCTTGTCGAACCACAGGCCGCTGTGATGCAGGGCCTTGGCGAACGCTTCCTTGCCGGTCCCGGTCGCGCCTTGCAGCAGAATCGGCACCTGCTTTGCGAATAGCTGCCTCCCGAAGGTCAAGTTCTTGCGCATCTGCGCATCTTCACCGACATGGTGTTGACCGCTTCGCTGCTGCGCCGCCGCTGCCGTTTCGCCGGCCTGATTCGGCGCGGCCAGCTCCAAGGTTCGCGTCGCCGGGCGCAAGGGCGCCCTCGCGATCGCGAAGAACCGCCGGCCGTGCGCCAGGTCCCGCACTGGCCAAATCGTGCTCGGTTCGAATTGCGCACGACGTTCCAGCGTTGCGAAGTCGAACTGAAAAAACTTTTCGATCGACTCGCCGACCAGCGCTTTGCGCGTCGAACAGCCGAGCTGCAGGAGCGCGCTCTCGTTGACGGCCAGAATATAGCCGGCCTCGTCCATCGCAACCAATGCCTCGTGCAGCAGCCCGACGAATTCAGCTCTGCTGTGGAAGCGCAAGATCCAGGAACGGCTGTACTCGTTCAGGAAGTTCCAGCGCGATATGAGATGCGCCGACATGTTGACGAGCGCCATCGTGTGGCGCTGGATCAGCCGGCTGTCGCTGGATTTCGCCGTGGACGCATCGAGCACCGCGATGATCGAGCCGTGCGGATCCAGAATCGGTGCGCCGGAGCAAGACAAGGAGAGGTTGTATCCGCGGAAATGTTCCTCCCGATGCACGGTCACGGGACAGCCTTCGGCCAGACAGGTTCCGATGCCGTTGGTGCCCTCGTGACGTTCGTCCCAAAGCGCGCCCAATGACAAGCCGGCGTGGCGGAACTCGCGCTGCAAGGCGGGATCGGTAATGGTCGTCAGAACGACGCCCTGAGTATCCGACAGGATGACCGCGAACCCGGAACCTGCGATCTGTTCGTAGAGACTCTCCATTTCGGCGCGCGCGACCGGGAGCAGTTCTCCCATTCGTTGCTGCAATTCCTTGAGCGATTGGGAGTTGAGCACGGAACTTTCGCGCGGCGCTGACGGTTCGATGCGGTATTCGCGAAGACATCGATACCAGGAGCGCGTGACGTGCGGCTCGATTCCGGCAGGTTGAAGTCCGTTCTGAACGACGTGAAGAATGCGCGACGCGTGACTCGTGGCGAGATTCTGGTTGGTCATGACTCCCCCTGTGCTACAGCATATCCGTGCTCAAGCGACTTCCGCATGTTGCGGAAGACCACAGTACGCCGCACCCTCGCGGAGGGCCAGCCACCCCGCATGAAGCCTGGCCCCTTTGGCCCTATCGCGCAATCTGCACCGCAACATTTTATCGCTGATCGGGAGGGGTTCCGAATTTATAGGCGGGATCGCCGCTGTATTTCGAGCGGACGAAGACCAATATTTTCCAGAGGTCGTCGGCATTTTTAATGATGGCGCCGAAGGGCGGCATTGGCCCGACGACGTTCTCGTGGCCCTTGCGCATGTAACCTTGTTTTTGAAGTTCGTCGGTACCCAAAGTGACCAGTCGAAACAATGTGTCGTCATCGCCGTCGTAGACCCAGGTGTCGTTGGTCAGCGGAGGGCACATTCCGCCCCCGCCGCCGCCGCCGTGGCAACCGCTGCAAGAGTAGCTCCCCAATAGCTGCCCTCCTTCCGCAACGATATCGGCCTGGGTATCTTTGTATGGATTCGTGAGCTGGCCCTTCGGGGTCTTTTTGACGAGATCAATCGGCGAGATCTTGGTGTAGTCCACCGGTGCTTGCGCATCGCCTGCCCACACTCTGCCGAGAGTGCAGAGCGCCGTCACGCCCGCGAATATCGCAATCATAGCTACGACCAGAACTCGTCTTGTCACTGCGTCTCTCCTGTTTAACCTGTGTTGTTTCAACTCGATTTCGCGGTGCGTCCGGCGGCCTCTTCGAGGACCTTGATGACGGCGTCGCTGCTGTTGGCTTGGGCAATGCTGAGCGCCGTGCGGCCATCCTCGCTGCGCGCATTGAGATCGGCGCCGGAGCGGAGCAGCAAACCGGCAATGGTCGAACGATTGCCTGCGGCGGCGATCATCAATGCGGTGAGGCCCCCGGGATTGACGGCGTTCACCTTGGCGCCGTGCTCGATCAGCGCGGCGGTCAGTTCGCTCGAGCCGGAAATCGAGGCCAGCATCAAGGGTGTGTAGCCGCCTTTGGCGATCGGTGCATTGACATCGGCGCCGGCGTCCAGCAGCACCCGCGTTGCCTTGACCTTGCCGTTCTGCGCGGCGATGCCCATCGGCGTCAAGCCGTCATTGTCCGTTGCATCGAGTTTTGCGTGGTGCGCCAGCAGCATGTTGATCAGCGCGGGATTATCGCCCCATGTCGCCCACATGAGCGGTGTCCAACCGCTGCGATCGGTCAGATTCGCATCCGCTTGATGCTCTACCAGATACGTCGCAACCCCGACGAAACCCGAGCGGATGGCGCTGATCAGGGGCGTGTAGCCGTCGCCATCCTGCGCGTTGGCATGTGCTCCGTGCGCCACCAAGTAGCCCACGCGGTCGACGTCATCGGCGACGATGGCGTTGTTCAACTCATCGTCGGGATTTGCGCCCTGAGCCAACCATTTCTTGAGATCGGCCATTCTGGCCGCATGAATTTTTGCGGTCTGCGCGGCGGTCTGCACGTCGGGCTTCGGCGGCGCGTAGGGGCCGTGCGAAGGCAGGTCGCCGGAAACAGTGCACTCCTCGCACTTGATCAGAGGCACGCCGAAATCGGCGAGAATCTGATGTATCTCGTTCTTGTGCTGCGCCAGCGCCGCTTCGACGGCCGCTTTGATGTCGGGCCGCCCTCGCGGCACCGCGAGAGTCATGTCGAATTCCATGGGCACTTGATCTTCCATCAGATTGGCGGGCAGGATGGTGAGCGGCGCATGCAGCACGGTCTTGTAGTATCCCGCCATCGGGCCCCACGCCGCGGCAACGTCGAGGCTGCCGTCGATGACTTGCTGAACCTGGTACGAGGGTTGATTGTCCGCCACGATGTCGGCGTTGTGGCTCAAATAATGAATCACCGTGTTGTCGACGATGTGATGCTCGGCCAACGCCTGACGCATGGCGGAGACTTGGAACACACCGACTCGGAGCTTCTTCAAGGCCGGATCGTCCAGGCTCTTGATATCGAGCCCCAAGTCGCTGCGATAGGCCAGCACGAACGTGGAGCGGTACAGCGGCGACAAGACCACGGCTCCCTCGGTGCCGGAGGCCATGTCGAGCCACAGATCGCAATTGCCCTCGCTCAAGGTCGTGCGCATGAGTCCGCGTTCGATCGAGGGCCGCCAGTAATATTGTACTCCCGTGCCCAACGCGCTGCCGATTACCTGCGCAATTTTGTTCTCGAAGCCCTCGCCCTTCTGGTTGGACAAGGGCATGTTGCCGGGATCGGCGCAGACGGTCAGCGACTTCAGCGGGGCGCCCGGGGCCGCGAAGCTCATCGCCACGCAGCAGACGAGCACTGCACCTCGACTTGCCATGCGTATGGTCTTGTAGTTCATCATCGATCTCCGCGAACGGGTACTCATGAGGTCGCCTGCGGTCCTGGAATTAGACGCGCGGCGGTGAGGAGGGTTCCAAAAAAGCCCGGTGGTTCATCACCACCGGGCTTGACACACGCTGACCCTACATGCCACCTACCCTGAAGGTGTACAGCGTACCACCCTGCGGAATCGAGGAGAGATTCGCCGCCTTGGTCATTGCGGTAGCACCGATGGCGCCGAACTTGTCGTTGAGATCCAGGCCCGCAGTCACCGGCAGACCGATCCAACCGCCGATGCCCGACCACACCGACACGTACTGTTTGCCTTTCACGGAATACGTGATCGGGTTGCCGATGATTCCCGAGCCCAATTTGCGCGACCACAGCAGCTTGCCCGTCGATCTGTCGACGGCACGGAAGTCGCCGCCGAGGCTGCCGTAGAACGCCAAACCGCCCGCGGTGACCAGGGCACCGCCCCAGTTCGGATACTGGTCGGGGATTTCCCACTCGGTCTTCCCGGTCACTACGTTGAACTTCTTGAACTTGCCGGTCACGCCCGGCTTCTCGGGATACATGTATACGTTGGCGAATACGTAAACAGTTCCTTGCTGGGTATGCGAACGCTCCTGCGGTTCGTCTTCCATGCACCAGTTATTGGTCGGCACATAGAAGTTGGTCGGATCGTTCGGATCGACCGCCACCGGCTGCTGGTCCTTGCCGCCCATGGCGGACGGACACGCCTGCGTATTGCCGCCCGCTTTCAGCGGAGAATGTTCAGCAACTTTCACGGGCCGGCCGGTCTTCATGTCGACCTTCTCCGCCCAGTTCGTGGTGACGTACTTGTTGGCGCGCAGAAGCGTGCCGTCCGTGCGGTCCAGAACATACGCGAAACCATTGCGGTCGAAATGCACCAGACATTTATGCATCTTGCCGTCGACTTCCATGTCGACCAGGACGACTTCGTTGACGCCGTCATAATCCCATTGATCGAATGGCGTCATCTGATAGACCCATTCGGCCTCGCCGGTATCGACATTGCGCGCAAAAATACTCATCGACCATTTGTTGTCGAACTTGCCGCTATTGCAGTTCTCCTGCGTTATCGGCTCGGCGCAGCGGTATTGCGGCGACCAGAGACCGGGATTGCCGGTTCCGTAGTACACGAGGTGCAGCGCCGGATCGTACGCATACCAGCCCCACGCCGCGCCGCCGCCGCGCTTCCACTCATCGCCCGGGAAGGTGCTGATGCCCAAATCCTTGCCGGCCTTGCCGTATTCCGGATGCTTCTTGTTGGTGTTCTTGGTCAGGCACACATCGGCATCGCTGCCGGTGGAATGGCATTCCCACACCTTCTTGCCGTCGGCAAGATTGTAGGCGGTGACCCTGCCGCGAGCGGCGAATTCATCGCCGCCGAAGCCGATGATGACCTTGTCGTTCGCAATGATCGGCGCCGGCGTGATGGTTTCGCCTTTATCGGGGTGTGCGTGCTTGACCACCCAAATTTCCTTGCCGGTCGTGGCATCGAGAGCGATGACAAACCCGTCGAGGGTGCCGAACACGAGTTTCCCGTCGGAGTACGACAGACCGCGGTTCACCGTGTCGCAACAGGCACGCGGCACGGCAGACTCATCGCGGCCGCTGGTCTTGGTGTAGTGCCACACCTGCTGCGGATGATCCGGATCGCTCAAGTCGAGCGCCTGAACGATGTTCGGCCAACCGCTTTCGATGTACATCATGGGCTTGCCGGCGACATTCTCGATCACCAGCGGCTGACCTTCGTGACCGCGCAAGGTGCCGCTCGACTGCGACCATGACATCTGCAAATCTTTGACGTTGCCCGTGTTGATGTCTTTCAATGTGCTGTAGCGGGTCAAATTCAAATTGCCCGCCGGCGCGCCCCACTGATTTGGGTCGCTGAATCGCTGCATTTGCTCGGAATCCGATGCGGCCATCGCGGCACCGCAGGTCGCTACAAGCGCTGCGACGGCATAAATCATCTTGACCTGACGTTTTGACGTAAGCCATTTCATCTCGATTCTCCTACTGCGTGGGTCTTGAGCCGATCACCGCTGCTGTCGCAAACGGCGTGCACACAGTCGTTACTCCTGGGTGCCGTGCGGAATGTGCGTGTGTTGTTAGTCGTTGCTGCCAAAACTCCCTCCTTCGCGATACTTGCCCATTGCTTATATTTGGCCGGCCGCAATCCAGTAGGCACCACCGCCTTGGGCCGTCATCATGGAATAGCAATGCCTATGCCATCCGCGGCAATTGCCAAAAGAAAATAGAATCTGGTCGGAAAGCGTTCCAAATCAGATATTTACAATTTCCCCGCGAAGGGTTTACGGCACGCCGCGGCGCGAACTGTGTCATACGCGTGACAGTGGAGCAGTTGCGATTGCGCCGTTCGTGAGGCGCAGCGCCGCATTTTATTTGCGCAGGCTCTCAAGTCTGTTGCCTTGGCGAAACACGCGCTTGGATCTACACTCGGGCCGGGATGGCCGACGAACGACACGAATGGTTCTTGAATCAGATATTCCGCCATCGCGCGGCGCTGTATCGTTATCTGCGAAAATTCACGTCCGGGGCGGAAGATATCGAGGATTTGGTGCAAGAGACCTACGTTCGGGTCTACGCCCTCTCCGACGACCAGCGAATCGACTCGCCGCGCGCGTTGTTATTTCGCATTGCCCATAATATGGCTGTGGAACGCGCTCGACGCCAAAAATCCCAGGCGACCGACAGCGTGGCGGATTTCGAGCTGCTAACCGTCTACTCTTCTGATGCTCCCGCGGATGAGCAGATCGACGCGCGCCGCCGATTCGAGTCTTTCTGCGCGGCGGTGGACAGACTGCCGCCGTTGTGCCGGCGCGTGTTCGTGTTGCGAAAGGTGTATCGGCTGTCTCACGATGAAATCGCGGAGGTTCTCGGCGTTTCGCATAGCACGATCGAGAAGCATGTCGCGAAAGGTCTGATCCGCTGCCGCGACTACCTGCGCGACGCCGGGCTGCTCGATGCGATCGAGTCGAAGGATGGGGTGGATAGGGCGCGCCGATGGCGAGATGGAGACGGTGAATGAGTGAGATCGTGAAACTGCGCACGCGGGCCGACATCGAGGAGGAAGCGGCGGCGTGGATCTGGCGCATGGACTCGACCGTGGTCGCCGTGGCCGACCGGCAAGCCTTCGATGCATGGCTGCGCCAGGATCCGCGTCATCGGCGCGCCGCGGCAAAGCTTTCCGCCGTGTGGAGCGCCCTGGATGGGCTCGCGGAGGCGAAGCGCGAAGAGAAGATCGCCACGTTCGCCAAGAACGTGCAACTGCCCCTCTTGCACCATCCGCGGCGTTGGTGGTTTGCCGCCGCGGCCGTGCTCGCCGCGGCCGCCATCGGCGCGACGTGGCTGCAACAAGGCAGCGAGTTGCAGACCTTGGCGACGGCCGTCGGTCAGCAACGCAATGTCACCTTGGCGGACGGCTCGATCGTCACTTTGAACACCAATACCATCGTCGAGACCGATTTGCGGCGGCATACGCGCGAGATTTACTTGCGCAAGGGCGAGGCGCACTTCCAAGTGGCGCACGACCGCTCGCGGCCGTTCCTGGTGCACGCCGGCGACGCCGTGGTGCGGGCCGTCGGCACCGCATTCGAAGTCCGCGTGCTGACGGATCAGCACGTCGACGTGGTAGTGAACGAGGGACGCGTCGAGGTGCAGACGACCGTGCCCTTGCCGGCATCGCCCGATCCGAATACGTACCCTCGGCCGGCCGCGGCGACCACCGTGCGCGCGCTGCATGCGGGAGAACGGCTCTCCACCGCCGGCCACGGCTACGCGGTCACCCCCATCACCGCACAGCAGTTGTCGAGCGAACTCGCCTGGCGTGAAGGCGCCATCATTTTCGACGGCGAGCCGTTGTCCGAGGCGATCGCGGAAATCGAGCGCTACTCCGATTCCCGCATCGTCATCGGCGATCCGGCAATCGCCGGATTGCGGGTCGGCGGCCGCTTCCGCACCGGAAACCTGCAGGAGTTCTTTGACGCGCTGCAAACGGCGCTGCCGGTGTCGATCCGCCATGGCGACGGCGGAGTGGTGTTCATCGACCCCCGGCACTGAGTCACCCGGGAACCCTTGCAGTAGCGGTTTTTTCTTCGCCAACCGTCTATACCTAGCGAAGGCCTTTACACGTCGGCCACCGACAAACGACGCGAAGGGTCCGTAGGGGGATTTCATGAGGCGACGGCTCGCAGTCTTGGTTCGCTGTTTTGCTCTGACCATGCTCGGGGCGCAGGCGTTCGCGGATCCGACTTTGCGCCACTTCGACATCCAGACACAGGCAACGGCGTCGGCGCTCAATGAATTCGCGCGGCAAGCGGATATCACACTGGTGTTCGCGTCCGCGCTCGTCGACAAGCATCAGATCGTCGGAATCAGGGGCGACTTCACCATTCTGGAGGCCTTGAGAAGATTATTGGACGGCACCGGACTGTCCTTCACGCAGGTGAGTGCGACGACCATAGCCATCAGTGCTGACAACAAGGCAGCGGATCCACAGCATCCGCCTGCAAGCGGGCCGGGCACGGTGCCTGACCCTACGGGTAACGGAAATCAAACGAAGGGGGACGACAACATGAATCACCGTGGACTATTCACACGCATAGCGGGACTGTTCGCGCTCAGCGGTGCCATATTGGCGGGCAGTCACGCCTACGGTCAGGACACGACGGCAGAGCCGGCGGCGGCGGCTACCGGCGATGCCAGCGCAGCCAGCACCAGCACGCTCGACGAGATCGTGGTCACGGGCTCGGCCCAGTCCAAAGGTCTCAAGAAGCTCGATGCCAGCTTCTCGATCACGACGGCGAGCCTCGAAGAGATTCGCGACGTCAATCCATCGAGCTCCGCGGACCTGCTCAAGATCGTGCCGGGCATCTGGGCCGAATCGAGCGGCGGCGAAGCCGGGGCGAATATCGAGTTGTCCGGCTTTCCGGGCGGCGGCGATGCGCCCTACGTCACCTACCAGTTGAACGGCTCCCCGATCTTTCCGGTGCCGACCCTGTCTTTCATGGACAACTCCTCGCAGTTTCGTCTCGATGAGAGCATCGAGCATGCGGAAGTGCTGCAGGGCGGCCCCGGCGTGGTGTTATCCAACGGCCAGATGGGCGCCACCGCGAACTTCATCCTGCGCCAAGGCACGGCCACGCCGCGCGGAGACATCGGCATCACCTGGGGCGATGAAGGCATGTACCGAGTCGATGGCTTTTATGGCGGACCGCTGGCCCAGGACTGGTACATGAGCGTGGGCGGCTTCTACCGCTACTCCAGCGGCATTCGCGGCTCGCAGTTTCCCGCGGATGACGGCGGCCAGCTCACGGCCACTCTCACGCACACCCTGGAAAACGGCACCATCATGTTCTTCGCGCGGGAGCTCAACGACAAGAATCTGTTCATCACCGACATTCCGGTCACCGTCAACGGCACCGGCAATAGCCAGAGCGTCTCGGCCTTTCCCGGATTCAATCCCAACACGGGAACCTTTGCCGGCAGCGGCGTGCGCGGCATCTCCGTGCAGGAAACCCCCACAGGAGCGCCTGTGACCGCGGACCTCGCGAATGGCCGCGGTTCAAACATACATCTGTTCGGCAATGACCTCGACGTACAGATCAACGACGGGATTTCACTGAGCAACAAGCTCATGTACTCGGCCGGCGAAGTGGACTGCTACTGCCTGTTCAATAACTTCGCGCCGCAGACCTTGAGTTCCTATATCAGCAGCGCAATTACCTCGGCAAATGCCAATACCGCCATCACGGGGCAATACGGCCTTGCAACCAGCGGCACCGCGACATTGGTCAGCCCCACGGGCGTCCCCGGCTCGGGCGCCGCCGTCAATCCGAACTCCTACGTGGCCTCACTGGGATTCTGGATCGTGCAAAAACAGATCCAGTCCTTCACCGATGACCTGCGCCTCACTTTCGACGTGGTCCCGGGGAACAAACTGACCGTGGGCGGATATCTCGCCGCCTACAAGTCAGACGATCATTGGTGGTTGGGCAATAACGAGCTCATGACCGCCACCCCGAACGCGCAATTGATCGACCTCACGCTCAACAACGGCGTCAATGTCACCAATCCGGCCGGCCAGCTCGGCGCCTCCTTCTTCACGCTCAATCAGCATTGGACGGGCTTCAATACGGCGCTGTTCCTCTCCGATCAATGGAAGATCGACCAGTGGCTGTTCGACGCCGGCTACCGCGTCGAAGAGCAGCGCGACCACGGCACCATCGAGAATGACTCTGCCGTGAATCTCGACAACGATCCACGGAATCTCTATAACAGGGGCGTCAGCGTCCCCAACGGCACGTACAACCAAGGCGTGAGCTGCGATACGTCGGGCACCAGCGAGTGCACCGAATTCAGACACACCCGGGGTTCGTGGACCGTGGGCGCGAACTACGAGATCACGCCGCACATGTCGGCGTACGCGCGCATCAACCAGGGCGTTCACTTCCCCGGTTTCGATGACCTGCGCAGCGGCCAGCCGCAGGTCCAGAGCATCAAGAACTATGAAGTCGGCTACCGCGTGCAGACCGAGACGTTCTACGGCGTCATCGACGGCTCGCGAAAAATCTTCAGCGGCGTGCCGTATCAGCAGTTCACGGGCGGCGGCCAGCAGGTTACCGCGGTGTACGGTGCCCAATCCTGGGTCGCCAATGTCGAAGCACGGTGGGAACCCATCAGGCACCTGACTTTCGACCTGAGCGGCGATTGGCAGCGTGCCTTGTATGCCCACAATCCAGCCTTCGATGGCTTCACCCTGCAGCGTCAGCCGCGGCTGCAGTTCCGCTTCACCCCGGCCTACGAATTGCCGAGGATGGACTGGGGTACTGTCCGAGTCTTCATGACATACACCCATGTGGGTCTGCGCTACGGGGATCCCGTCAACCAAGAGGTCCTTCCGTCCTACTACACGCTGGATGCCGGTATCGTCTCTGAGCTCGGCGACCACTTCGAGGTGCGTCTGCAGGGCAGTAATCTCACGAACCAGCTGGGTTTGACCGAAGGCAATGCCCGTATCGCGGTGGGTTCAGGCAGCGGTATCGCCAATAACTTCGAGATGGCGCGGCCCATCTTCGGACGTGAGCTCAACGTGCAGCTGCGCTATAAGTTCTAACTTCTCTGCCAAGCGTGTGACCGCCAACAACAGTCACACGCTCGGCGGTGCCGAAGGAGGAGGATGGTGGCGCACGTTTCCGCGGAAACGTCGGAATGACCGACCAGCGGATGACGCAACGTTTCCGCGGAAACGTGCTGCTTTCTGGATGCGTAGGCAGCGCCCTGTGCGGCACGATTTTGGGGTGGGGCGCGATCGTCCCGACCGCAACGGCTGGCGGCTCGACTGCGGCGGCACATGGTTCTGCCGCAACGGCGCACGCGGCAGCCGAGTCGTTCACGCTCACTGCCACCCAGGATAATTTCGCGCACTACTATCCAACGTACCTGGCCAACGGCTACTGGTCGGTCGCGAGTTCCCTGCTCGGTACGTCGCCCACCGTGGCCCACATGGTAGGCATCATGGATTACGACGCCGACGATGTATCAAGGCCGGCGGCAATACCGAGTTGGAACGAGATCGACTATTTTGACGGCGGTGCATGGCTGAACGGCGGCGCCGTCGGCGCGCAAACCCACGCAGGCTACCGTCAGACACTGAACATGCACGACGGCGTGATGCACACCCATTACCGCTGGATCGACGGCGCGCGCGCGACCGACGTGTCGGTGCTCGGTTTCGTCAGCGAGCACTCGCCGCACCTGGGGGTCGTCAGTCTGGAGCTGGTGCCGCATTTCAGCGGCCGGGTTCGGCTGCGATTCACCTTGCAATCACCGCCTCTCCCGAAGCGGCTGCCGCTCGCGCGAATGAACGCCGAGCAATTCGGCGCCGTCGCCAAGGCCACTCATCAGGACGATCTCGCGTCGGGAGGCCATCGGGACGCCATCTGGTATCCCGGCCATGTCGAGGTCACCGATTCGGGCGTCGACACCGCGACCGACACGGTGTTCATGACGGGCGCGGCCGTTCGCGGCAACTCCGTAGCGCTGGCGGCAGCCATTTCGCTGCCGCAGGACCTGCGGGGCATTCGCAAGACCGTGCAAACGGCGGCCGGCGCCGCCGGTCTCGAGATCGAGATCCCGGTACGGCGCAATCATCGCTATCGATTCACCAAATTCGTGGCCGCTTCCGGCGCGGGCTGGGGCGGCAGCGCCGCGGATGATCTTGCGACCGCCCGAAGCGCGCGGCAGCGGGGCTTGGATGCCGTACTCAGCGAGCACGTGCAAGCATGGCATGAGCTATGGCGCAGCGACATCCTAGTGGGCGGCGGCGGTGAACTGCAGCGAACCATTCACTCGGATCTCTTTTATCTGCTGGAAAATTCCACCGTCGATACGGCGTGGCCGGTCGGGGCCTGCGGATTCAGCAGCCATTATTTTGGACACGTCTTTTGGGACAACGATCTCTGGGTGTTTCCGTCATTGCTGCTGTTGCATCCGGCGAGGGCCAAATCCCTGATTCAATTCCGCCAGCGCAGTTTGCCGCAGGCCCTCGCCCGAGCGGCGGCACATGGATTCCCGGGAGCAATGTACCCCTGGGAAGCGGATCCCTGGAGCGGCGAGGATGTCACGCCGGCCTTTGCCGTCGAGAACGCCGATCGCGAAATACACGTGAACGGCGCCGTGGCGCTGGCGCAGTGGCAGTACTATCTCGCCACCCACGATGGAGCTTGGCTCAAGGATCGGGCCTTCCCGGTCATCCGTGCCGTCGCCGATTTCTGGAGCGGCAGAGCGGTGTTCAATGCGGCGAAGCATCGGTTCGAGATACTGGGGGTGACGTCGCCGGAGGAGGACTACACCGACGTCAACAACGAGATATACACGAACCAAGTCGCGCATCAAAGTCTCGAAGCCGCCATCGGAGCGGCTCAGGCCGTGGGCGTTGCGCCCGAGCCGAAGTGGCGCGAGGTGGCCGATTCTCTGTATCTTCCGAGCGCAGGCAACGACGGCGCCTACTTCGATTTCGACCCCACGACGCCGCACGACAAATCAACGTCGTGGATGGCAACGTCCGTGCCTATGCTGAGCATTCCCGCATTGAACTTCGAGGCCGGCAGCGACACGCTCAAGGGTCTTTTTAGACATTCCGTGGTTGCCATCGGTCCGGTGCGCGGCCGGGCCAACCAAATGGTGCTGTTGATGCTCGCCATCCAAGCCGCGGATGTCGGCGAATCCGATTATTTCAGCGACTTGATCGGCGGCAGCGAGCGTGCCGACGACCCGTTTCTCAAGCCTCCATTCAATGTGCGCAGCGAAACGCCGCAGAATGACTCCACCTATCTGCTGGCGAGCTCCGGCGGTTTCGTCCAGGCATTGGTCTACGGCCTCACGGGTCTGCGCGTCGAAGAGGCTGGTTTGGTAGAGAAATTCGCGCCGACGCTTCCAAAGTCCTTGTCGTATCTTAAGCTCGAGAACCTCGAGTTTCGCGGCAAGGCGCTCGATGTGGTGATTTCGCGCGAGCCTTCGGGCCGCGTCGTGCGGCGTGTGGAGTTGAAATGACAATGACGGTGACAATGACCCCGGCAACGGCGGCAACGGCAGCAACGGCATCCGCGGCGTCCGCGGCCCCCACGCCGGCAACGACAAACGTAAATGCCCGGCTCCGCCGCCGCGGCATCGGCTGGGCGCTGTGGCTGGCGCTGCTGCCGATCGCATCGGCCCAAGCGCGAGACTCGAGCGCAGTCGCGGAGACGCCGCAGGAGCTGTTCCAGGATCTCTTCATCGCGGTACAAACCGAGCAGCTTTATCCCGACGGCAAGGCATTTCCCGATGCGGTCCCCAAGGCGGCGCCGGCCGACATCCTGAAGCAATACCATGCCGAGCGGCCCGATTCACGGGCTGCACTCGAGCAATTCGTCGAAGCACATTTCGCTTTGCCATCGGAAGTCACCGGAGCGCCCTCCCCGCCCGACCGGGTGTCCATCGTGGCGCACATCGATGGCCTCTGGGATCCGCTGACGCGCACCTCCGCCACCGTGCCGCCATATTCGTCCTTGCTGGCGTTGCCTGAACCCTACGTGGTTCCGGGCGGCCGCTTTCGGGAAATGTACTATTGGGATTCTTACTTCACCATGCTCGGGCTTGCGGCGAGCGGCCGCCAGGACTTGGTGGACGGTATGGTCCACGACTTCGCCTATCTCATCGATACTTACGGTCATGTGCCGAACGGCGCACGCACCTACTATCTCAGCCGCTCGCAGCCGCCCTTTTTCTTCGCCATGGTCGGTCTGGCTTCGCCCAAGGATCCGGGCGAGGCATTCGCGGCGTACCTTCCGCAGCTGCGCCGTGAGTATGCCTTTTGGATGGAGGGCGAAAAGGGATTGAGGGCGGGCACGGCCCACCGGCGCGTGGTGGCGCTGCCCGACGGATCCGTGCTCAATCGTTTTTGGGACGATAGGGATACACCGCGCGACGAGTCGTATCGCGAGGACATGGAACTTGCGCGCACGAGTCACCGTCCCGCGCCGCAATTGTTCAGGGACATTCGCGCTGCGGCGGAGAGCGGCTGGGACTTCGGCTCGCGTTGGTTCGCCGACGGGCACACACGCGCGACGATGGATACCACGGAAATCGTGCCGGTGGATCTCAATAGCTTGCTGTTCGGTCTGGAGAACGTCATCCGTGCGGGGTGCGAGCGCCGCGGCGACAAGGCCTGCGCGCTCGAGTTCGAGCGCCGCGCCGCTGCTCGACGCAGATCCATGGACCGCTATCTCTGGGATGCTCCCAAGGGCGCCTATCTCGACTATCGCTGGACGAAAAGAACCCGCATGCCGCTGGTGTCGGCCGCGACGCTCTATCCGCTGTTCGTATCCTTGGCCTCCAAACCCCAGGCAGCCGCGGTCGCGAAAATCACCGCGGGGGAATTGCTCAAGGCCGGCGGCATTGCCACCACCAATCTCGGGACCGGCCAACAATGGGACTTGCCGAACGGTTGGGCGCCTCTGCAATGGATTGCCGTCTCGGGGTTGCGCGACTACGGCCAGACGCCGCTCGCCGCGGCGATCGCCTGCCGATGGATGGCCAACGTCAATGAGGTCTACCGGCAGAGCGGCAAACTGGTGGAGAAATACGATGTCGTCACCACCGGCCGCAGCGGCGGCGGCGGCGAGTACCCTCTGCAAGATGGTTTCGGCTGGACCAATGGCGTTATGCGCAAGCTCATCGCGCTATACCCTGCGGACGCCGAACTCACGACGCCCACCGGTTGTCCGGGCGGCTAATCGATCCAAGTCGCGCACGATGCGCCAACGCGTCGCCTGACCGGTCAGGTGCAGTTCGAGCGGCCCGACAAGGCGCAGTCCTGAAGCTGCGACATGCCGCGCAACACGCGCGTAAGCAGCAGACCACCCGCCACCAACAGCAAGACGAAGATCAGCCCGACCAATGCACCGCGACGCGTACCGCGCGTGTCCGGCGCTCCCCCCTCCCTGCCGACGGGTTTGGGGACCTCAGGCTGAGACTCGCCCGGCCCCCACGGCTCCATGGGTGACCATTTGTCCGGGTTTCTCATGGAGCGATTCTGACCAACTTGTGCCGACTTGGAAACTATTCCGTCTCGCACGGGCATGCTTACGAACCCAACTGTCACTCTCGTTGCTGATTTGCAACAAGGAGAGCGGCCCGCGCCATGCGGCCGGGGCCCCGTCCGTCCGTTTGGCGCCCAGGGTCAACAAATTGACGCCCGAAGCGAGGTGTCCCTCCCACCCTTCCCGTAGGCTCGATACGGGCATATTGTGGCGGTCAGTCCACAAAGGGGTCAGTTAAAAAAGCCCCGTCAACGAAGAAATTGGACAAAGGGGGAGAGCTATGACAATTCGACGTGTGCCTTTGCGACAGGGTGTTGCGCTGGTATTCGCAATGTCCGGTGCCATGGCGGCCGGCTCCAGTTGGGCACAACAGGCGGCGAACCAACCGGCGGCGAGCCAGCCGGCATTGACCGAAATCATCGTCACCGCACAGAAGCGCGAGCAGAACATCCAAGATGTGCCGATTTCCGTCATCGCCCTGTCCGCACAGCAGCTCAAGGAGGGAGGCGTCACCGACATCAAGAATCTACAGGCGCTGACTCCGGGCCTGACAGTCACGTCCACGACGTCCGAAAACGTCACGACCGCGCGCATCCGCGGGATCGGAACCGTCGGCGACAATCCGGGATTGGAATCATCCGTCGGGGTCGTGATCGACGGCGTCTATCGCCCCCGCAACGGCGTCGGCTTTGGCAACCTCGGGGAAATCGAGCAAATCGAAATCCTCGAAGGTCCGCAGGGCGAATTATTCGGCAAGAACAACGACGCCGGCGTGATCAGTATCGTGACCAAACGACCGTCGACGACCTTCGGCGTGACCGCGGAAGCCACGGGCGGAAATTACAATGATCGAGAATTCAACGCCTCGGTGACCGGTCCGCTCGGCGCCATTTCCGCGGGTCGCTTCTACGCGGGATACCAGAAGCGCGACGGTTTCCTGAATATCAATACCGGTCTCGGTCCCAATGCCGACAATAGGTCCGACAGCCGCAACATGTACACCATGCGCGGCCAATTTTTGGTCACGCCCAGCGATGCCGTCAGCTTCTTGGTGATCGGCGACTATTCGAGGCGCAACGAATCCTGCTGCGGCGCCGTGCAGGTTGCCGACGGCCCGTTCGCCGGAATCGCGAATGCACTTGCGTCCGTTCCGGCTCTCGGAGGTCAAACCGGTGCGGTCGCTGAAGCGACTCCTCCGCTATCGCCGTTCAACCGGCAAGCGTATGCCAATCAGCCTCAGCCGCAGCGAATTCGCGACATGGGAATCTCCGGCCAACTGGACTGGGATCTGGGCTTCGCCAAGTTCACGTCGATTACCGCATGGCGCGACAACAGCATTACCTCGGGCAACGATGTCGATTACACCGGCATCGACATACTGCGGCAGCCCGGCAACCAGGGCAATCTGACCGACTTCAAACAAGCCAGCGAAGAACTGCGTTTGGCCGGCAAGAACGGACCGCTCGACTGGCTGGTGGGCGGATTCTTCTCGAGCGAAATCCTCGCCAGCAATACGGCCATCTATGCCGGCAACGCTTGGGATCTGTACATCAGCGGCTTGGCGTCCGCGTCGGTCGGCCCGCCCAATTTTCTCCTGATACCGGGACTCACCGGGCAGCCGCCTGGCAGCACATTCATACCCGGGGTCTCCGGCGAACAAGATTTCTATCACCAGACTTCCAAGAGTTATGCGTTCTTCACCAACGAAACTTTCAACATCACTCAGGGCTTGGACCTGACGGCAGGCTTGCGCTATACGTCAGAAAAGAAAACCGCGATTTCCAACTATGTCAATCCGGATGGCGGCTCGGGCTGCGGGCGGCTGCTGACGTCTGCGGGCGCGCTGCTGCCGCCCACCAGCCCCGAGTATCAGTTTCTGTTCGGGTACGGATGCGCGACGCTGTTCAATCCGTTCTTCGGCGCCAAATCGACCAACCAATCCTTGAGCGAAGGCAACGTGTCCGGCACGGTCAAGCTCTCGTATCGCTTCACCGACGACGTGATGGCCTATGTGTCGTGGGCGAATGGCTACAAAGCCGGCGGATTCAACCTGGCGCGCACGACCTCGTCCACGGGCCCCGAGGGGGCCTTGACGCCGAATTTCGATACCGAATTCCCGCGAGAAACGGTCCAGTCCTATGAACTCGGCATCAAGACCATACTGGCGCACAGGACGGTGCGCCTGAATGCTTCGGTGTTCGATCAGAAATACACCAATTTTCAGCTGAACACCTATACCGGTATTCAATTTGTCGTCAGTTCGATTCGCAAGGTTGAATCCAAAGGCGCCGAATTCGATACGTCATGGGCGACCCCGCTTTCGGGGCTCAGTCTTTCGGGCGGAGTTACTTATGCATTCACGAACATCACTGATTTCGGCGCGTCTCTGCCGTTGTTTGCTCCCAATCTGGCCACGTCGCTCACTCGCCTGAACGACCGGTTGTCATTTGCACCGCTGTGGTCGGGCGTGGCGGCGGCGACATACGTCGTGCCCATTTCTTCATCGCTGGAATTTCGTGCCAACGTCAACGAAAAGTACAACTCTTCGTATAACACAGGCTCGGATCTAGATCCGCGGAAACTCCAGGGAGGCTACGGATTGGTGAATGCGCGACTCGGCCTAGGCTCACCGGACGGCAAGTGGACGGCGGAAATCTGGGGCGCCAACCTCGCCAACAAGGGCTACTACCAGGTCGCCTTCGATGCGCCCATCCAGTACAACCAGGTCGACGCGTTCTTGGCCGATCCGCGAACCTTCGGCATCACGCTGCGCACGAAGTTTTAGCCGCAGTATCGTAGGTACGTGTAACAATTCAACGGCGGGCTCGCGGCCCGCCGTTTTTCATGTCCGACCCCGTTGTCGATCCTTTCGTGGGGAGCAAGCATGGCGAATCCGGCGAAATCCGCAAAGAGTGCTTCGTATGCGCTGTTCGTTCTGTTCGCCATCAATCTGCTGAACTTCTTCGATCGCCAGTTGCCGGGCGCCTTGGCTGAGCCGATCCGCAGGGAATTTCACCTGAGCGACACCGCGCTTGGGTTGCTGGCAACAGTGGCCACCTTGATGTATGCGCTGGTCGGCCTGCCGTTGGGCCGCTTGGCGGACAAATGGTCCCGCACGCGCCTCATCGCAATCGGCACCGCCGGGTGGAGTCTGCTGACCGCCGCCTCCGGTCTCGCGCAGAACTATGCGCAGCTGTTCGTCTCGCGGCTCGGGGTGGGTCTGGGCGAAGCGACCTGTGCGCCCGCCGGCCAGTCGCTGATCGGTGACCTTTTTCCGCCGCATCAGCGCGCCCGGGCCATGGGTATATTCATGCTCGGTCTGCCTGCCGGGCTTTCGCTCGCCTACTTCAGCGCCGGCGCCATCGGCGCCGCCTTCGGCTGGCGCGCGGCGTTCCTATTCGCCTGCACCCCCGGGCTGCTGTTCGCCTGGCTCGCGTTGCGGATTACCGAACCTGTGCGCGGCGCCTTGGATGCCGCACGATCGGCCGCCGCCACCGATGCAGCGGTGATGTCGCCCTACGCGGCGGTACTCAAGTTGCCGACCATGTGGTGGATCATCCTCTCGGGAATCTTTCACAATTTCAACATGTATGCCATCAACGCCTTCCAGACTCCGTTCCTGCAAAGGTTTCACGAAATGGGACTGAGAGAGGCCAGCAACGTCTCTGCGATCTCGGTCGGTGCCGTCGGTGCCATCGGCCTGCTGGCGGGCGGTTGGCTTGCGGACAAGTTGAGCGCGAAGCGCCGCGACGGGCGCCTGCTTTGCGCGGCATGCTCGATGGCGGTCGCAGCTCCCAGCATTTTCTTCGCGCTGAATCAGCCCAAAGGATCGATCGCGGCATTCATGTTGCTCATGGCGATCGGCACCATGACCATGTTCGTGTACTACGCCACGGTGTACGCAGCCATTCAAGACGTCATCGAGCCGCGTCTGCGCGGCACCGCGGTGGCCATCTACTTCTGCGCGATGTACGTTCTCGGTGCGAGTCTCGGCCCGCTCGGCTTGGGAATGCTGAGCGACCGCTTCGCACATCAGGCGATGCGTGACGCAGGCGCAACCGCGATGACGGAGGCATTCAAGGCCGTCGGCCTGCACAGCGCCATGTATGCCATTCCCGTGCTGGCCGTGCTCGCATCGCTGGTGCTGTTCGCGGGCTCGCGCACCGTGGAAGGGGATATCCGCAAGCAGGAGCGAGCGGGAGCTTCGCTCCTTGGCGCCCTCTAGAGCTCCTTGGCGCCCTCTAGAATCGAGCCGCCACCGCCATGGCATTCATGCCGCGGTACAGCTTGATCGCAACGGTTGAATTTGCAGCGCACGCGGCGACGGCGGCTTGCAGCTCCGCAAGCGCCTTGACCGGATGACCATCGAATTCGTAGAGAATGTCCCCGATGATGATGCCGGACCTTTGTGCAATGGAACCGCTGTTCACTCCGAAGACCAAGATGCCGGCTCGATTCGGTTGTTCCACGGTTGCGGCAACCGGCATGCCGCCGATCCCGAGATCGCGCTTGAGCGACGCGCTGGCGGCGTTTGCTTGCATGACTGGGTCTGCCGCAGCAACTGTGTTTGCGGCGGCGGCCCGAAGCGCGTTGGTGTATTCGTCCACCTTGGCTAGAAAACCGGCGATCTCCGCGCTCGAGAGCGCTCC
>DASYFQ010000218.1:0-12860 GCA_036498345.1 Steroidobacteraceae bacterium | reverse complement strand
ACAGATTGCATGATGGATGAACATATTACAAGGGTTTTTGTGTCTTACATCACACTTTGTAATGAACAGCGCCTTTCCCACCCCCTGTGTAGGGAAAAATCTGCTATTGACCTGCTACTAATTGATTTTTAATGCAAATGTGGTACGGGGCACCGCTCCTGTTTCGCGGTGACGCAATTTCGGCCCCTGTCCCGCCCCGGCAGTGTCAAAAAAACTGCACACTCGGCCCCCTAAGCCGCCTCCCTATTTGACGTTCCGATGGACAGGTTTTCGCACATGTTCCGAGCCACCGATCTCGCATTAGGCATGTTCCTCATCGCCGCGCTGTGCAGCTGCGGCCACTCGGACGCCCCCTCCGGCTCCTCGTCGGTTTTGCGGCGCGGCATCGGCGGCGACATCTCCACCCTCGATCCGGCGGCGGTGGCCGACACTTTCTCCGCCCAGGTTTTGCAAGATCTCTACGAAGGCCTGACCACCGAGTCCCCCACCGGCGACGTGCTCCCCGCAGTGGCAGCGTCATGGACCGTCGATGTCAGCGGCAAGGAATACACTTTTCATCTGCGCCCGGACGCCCGCTGGTCCAATGGCAAGCCGGTGCGCGCAAGCGAGTTCGTGGCGGCGTGGCGTCGCGTGGTGGACCCGAAGCAGGGCTCGCCGGCGGCCGATAATTTGCGGCTCATTGCCGGCGCGAGCGACATCATCGCAGGACGTTCGCCGCCAACGTCCCTGGGCATCTCCGCTCCTACCGACGACACCTTGGTCGTCAAGCTGGAGCAGCCCGCCTCTTACCTGCCGCAGCTCGTCACGCATTCGTTCGCGTATCCCGTCTACTCGGACGACAGCGCCCGTTCACACAAGCCTGAGAATTGGGTCTCGAACGGAGCCTATGTCCTCGCGAATTGGCAGCAGGGCACGCGCGTCGAGTTGACCAAGAATTCCGCCTATTGGGATCAGTCCGACGTGCACATTACGAGAGTCGAATATCAAGTCGCCTCGGATCAAAATTCGCAGGTCGCTCAATATCGCGCGGGTCAGCTTGATATGACCGACACCGTCCCGCCGAACGCCATCCCGGCGCTGCGCCGCGCGAATTCCACCGAGCTGTTGATTGCCCCATTCCTCGGCACCGTCTACTACGGAGTCAATATCGAGCGGCCCCCATTCGCCGCCAATCCCAGCCTTCGGCAAGCATTGGCCATGGCCATCGATCGCAAGCGCTTGGTGGAGGCACTCGCCTTTGGGCAAACCGGCGCTTTCGGCTTCGTGCCTCCCAGCATCTGGAATTATGAGCCGCAGTCCTGGTCCTGGAAGCCACTGGGCGACGCCGAGCGCATTGCCGAAGCCAAGCGGCTGTACGCCAAAGCCGGCTACTCGGAAGCGAAGCCCCTTCGCTTGCGACTGCTCTACAACTCCAATACCGTCATCAAGCAAACGGCAATCATCATTGCCGCCATGTGGAAGGAAACCCTGGGAGTAGACACCGAATACACCGAGGAGGAATACCGAGTTTTCCTCGACACGCGGCACGATAAAAGCCGCTGGGATGTCGTCCGATTGGGCTGGACCGCCGACTTCAATGATGCCGGCAACTTCTTGGACACCTTGCGCGCAAATTCAAAAAACAACGACGAAGGATATGCAAACCCAGCCTACGACCATCTGCTCGATGAAGCAGCGTCAACGGCCGACCCCGCGAGGCGCCGCGAATTACTCGAGGCCGGCGAACGCCTCATGCTCGCCGACTACCCCATCATCCCGCTGTATCATTTTGTATCGAAGCGTTTGATCAAGCCGTACGTGCACGGAGTCAAACCCGATCCATTCGACCGGATACCGACGAAGACTTTAACGATCGCGGCTCACTAGGAAACGAATTCCCGATGAGGGACTAACTCGCCTGGAAGCCGTGCACCCCCCACTGAAAATCTTCCGACATCTACTCCGCCCCGCTCGGGGCGGGGCCGCGGGCGTGCTGATCGTCTTCGCAATACTTCTCTCCGTCGCCGCCAACGCCGGCCTCATGGGCATACCGCTGGCCTTCATACTGACCTCCTGGTTCTTCAAGTACGCCTACATCCTGTTCGACCACACGGTGCGTGGTTTCGACGAACCACCCACCCTCGACATCCAGATGCTGAATCCCCTCGACGAGCAACGCCCGCTCGCGCAAGTGGTGATCTTGGGACTGATCTACGCCGCCGTGGAATTCGCGCGGCGCTCGATCGGGCCGGCCTCAGCCTTGGGAATCGCCGGGGTGGCGGCCCTGTTCCTGCCCGCCTCGGTGGCCATCCTCGGCATGGAGCAGAATGTCTTCAAGGCCGCATACCCCGTCGCCTGGGTGCGCATGGTATGGCAGTTGGGCCCCATGTACGCCGTCGTGCTCGCCATCATCGCTGGCTACGCATTGCTCATAACCTTGCTGGGCCGATGGGCACTCTGGTTGCCGGTGCAAATCGCCCTATTCATGTTTTGCATCCTCTCTATATTCAGCGTTCTCGGCGGCGCCCTGTACGAGCGGCGCCACGAACTCGGGCTGGAAACCTGGGTCTCGCCCGAACGCACCGAGGAACTGAAGCGCAAACACGATCTGCGCCAAAGCGAGAAGGAGGTCACCGAAGCCTACGGTCAAATGCGCGTGGGATCGCACACCCAAGCCTGGCAACTGTTGCAGGCCTGGCTCGCCGCGCGCGGCAATGCCCCCGACGATTACCGCTGGCTGTGCGGCCGAGTCGCGGCCTGGGGCGATCCCCGCTACATCACCCGCCTCACCGAAGACTATGTCGAGCGGTTGCTGGCGTTGAAGCGCACCGGCGAGGCGCTCGACGTGGTGTCGGGGCGCCTCGCCCTCGATCCCGCCTTCCGCCCCAAGACCGCCGCCGCCACGCTGCAGATAGCGCGCATCGCCGCCTCCGGAGGCGGCACGCCGCGCGTGGCACGCACCCTGCTCACGGATTTTCCGGCGCGCTATGCGGGCGACCCCTGCGTTCCCGCCGCCGCCGCGCTCGCCCGTCACTTGGGAGCCTGACGCACCAAAGACGTGCCTGCCCCGGGCATTCCACGCTTTGACTTGGTGCATCATTGCAGCGCAATAGCTGTAAGTACATGATTGAGGGCGACCGAGCGCCGATGGCAGGGAACTTGCTCCAACTCCGACCCAAGGGGGGATTTTTGGGCAGTAAACCGTATAACGAAATGACCTTGAGCGATGGGGCGGCACGCGCGCACTACCTGCGCTACAGCCAATGGTTCACGCAGCAGCCGGCGGAACGGCTGGAACAGAAGCGCGCCGAGGCGGACGCCCTGTTCCACCGCGTCGGCATTACCTTCGCCGTGTACGGGCAGGACGAAGGCGCCGAGCGTTTGATCCCTTTCGATATCGTGCCGCGCGTCCTGCCGCTGGAGGAATGGATCCGGCTCGAAGGCGGCCTCAAGCAGCGGGTCCGCGCCCTCAACGCCTTCATTCACGACATTTACCACGACCAACAAATTCTCAAGGCGGGTGTGATCCCCGCTGAACAGGTGCTCTGCAACTCGCAGTACCGCCCCGAGATGCAAGGCGTCGACGTGCCCGGGGGCATCTACGCCCACATCGCCGGCATCGACATCGTGCGCGACGATGCCGGCGAGTTCCTCGTGCTCGAGGACAACCTGCGCGTCCCCTCCGGCGTTTCGTACATGCTCGAGAACCGCAAGATGATGATGCGCCTGTTCCCCGAGCTCTTCTCCGGCCACCGCGTGGCGCCGGTCGATCACTACCCCGATGTGCTGCTCGACAATTTGCGCAGCGTCGCGCCCATCGGGGTCGCCGATCCCACGGTGGTTCTATTGACCGCAGGCGCCCACAACAGCGCCTATTTCGAACACGCCTTCCTGGCTCAACAAATGGGCATCGAACTGGTGGAAGGCCAGGATCTCTTCGTCCGTGACGAAGCGGTATTCATGCGCACCACGCAAGGTCCGCAACGCGTCGATGTCATTTATCGCCGCATCGACGATGACTTCCTCGATCCCCTGGTGTTCCGGCCCGACTCCATGCTCGGCGTCCCCGGACTCCTCACCGCCTACCGCGACGGCCACATCACCATTGCCAATGCCATCGGCACCGGCGTCGCCGACGACAAATCCATCTACCCCTACGTGCCCGAGATGATTCGTTTCTATCTCGGCCAATCGCCCATCATCGGCAATGTGCACACCTGGATCTTGCGCCGCAAGGAGGACAAGGACTACGTGCTCGCCCACCTCCCCGAACTCGTGGTCAAGGAAGTTCACGGTGCCGGCGGCTATGGCATGCTCATCGGTCCCGCCGCCACCAAGGCCGAAATCGATCTCTTTCGCAAGCAGATCATGGCCACCCCCGAACGCTACATCGCGCAGCCGACGCTCGCCTTGTCGACGTGCCCCACGTTTGCCGGCCAAAGCCTCGCGCCCCGCCACATCGATCTGCGCCCCTTCGTGCTGTCGGGCCGGGATGTGACCATCGTCCCCGGCGGACTCACCCGCGTCGCCCTGCGCGACGGCTCGCTGGTCGTCAATTCCTCGCAAGGCGGCGGCACCAAGGACACCTGGGTGCTGGAAACCTGATGCGTAGCCGTACCGCCGATCACCTGCGCTGGAAAACTTGATGCTCAGCCGTACCGCCGACCACCTCTACTGGATGTCGCGCTACATCGAACGTGCGGAGAGCCTCGCGCGCCTGGTCGACGCGCACTATCGAATGTCATTGCTGCCGCACGCCGGCGCGACCCTGGCCCAATCCCTGAGCTCCACCATGACCGCCCTGCACATGGAACAGGCCTACCGGGAAAAGCATGACGCCATCGAACCCAATTCCGTGTTCGAGTTCGTGAGCCTGGATCGCGACTACACCGGCAGCATCTACAGCTGCCTGCGCATCGCGCGCGAGAACGCCCGTGCCGTGCGCGGTTCGTTGACCTCCGAGCTCTGGGAAACCCTCAACTCCACCTGGCTGGAAGCCCGATCGATCGCCGCGCGCCGCTCGTCCCGGCCCGACATCGGTCAGTTCGTCGAGTGGGTCAAGGAACGCTCCCACCTCATCCGCGGCGTCACCATCGGCACCATGATGCGCGACGAAGCCTTTCACTTCACCCGCATCGGCACGTTCCTCGAGCGCGCCGACAGCACCGCGCGCATTCTCACCGCGCATCAAATCGATCTCGTGCCCGGCGCCGATGCCAGCGTGGTTCCCGATCCCTACCAATGGAGCGTGCTGCTGCGCGCGCTCTCCGCATTCGAAGTCTATCGGCGCGTATTCCGCGACGTGATCACGCCGCTCAAAGTCGCCCAGCTGCTGATCCTGCGCGACAACATGCCCCGCTCCCTGCTGCGATGCTGCAAGGAGGTCTACCAGAACTTGAAGTCGGTGGCGAACGACCAGTCGGCGGAGACCGAGCGCCGCGCCGGCGAAATGCATGCCATGCTGCACTTCACGCGCATGGAAGAAATCACCGCGATCGGCCTGCCGCGTTTTCTCGAGCAGTTTCTCGCTCGCCTACGCGATCTCGGCGACCGCATTGCGTCGGATTTCCTGTTGCCCCCGGCGGAGGCCTAAGCGTATGCAGATGCACATTCGGCACGAGACCCGTTACCACTACGAGCGGCCCGTCAAATACAGCGTACAGAGTCTGCACCTGACGCCGCGCCGCGACTCGAGCCAGCGCGCCCTGGCGTGGACTATTTCCGCTCCCGGCCGGCGGCTCGAGCAAGTGGATGCCCACGGCAATATTTCGCATCTGCTCACCATCGAAGAGCCGCACCGCGAAATTCAGATCGTCGTGCGCGGCGTGGTCGAAACCGTCGACACCGAGGGGCGTCTCGACGACGGACCCCTCTCGCCGCTCGCCTATCTCGCTCCGACTCAGCTCACCGCGCCCAATGATGAGCTGCGCGCGTTTGCGCAGGGCGCGCTCAATTCCATCAGCGACCCGCGCGCCCGCGCCCTGGCCCTGGCCGAAGCCGTGTTCGGCGCGGTGCGCTATAAATCCGGCACCAGCGATGTGCAGGACAGCGCCGCGGTCGCGTTCCGGAGCGGCGAAGGCGTTTGCCAGGATCACGCTCACGTGTACATTGCCTCTGCCCGCGCGATCGGCATGCCGGCGCGTTACGTCAGCGGCTATCTCTACACCGGCGACGCCAACGACGCCGCCAGCCATGCCTGGGTCGATGTCTGGCTGGGTACGGAAATCGGCTGGCAGAGCATGGACGTCACCCACAAGCGACCCGCCGTGCGCACTTACTGCCGCCTCGCCGTGGGCCGCGATTACCTGGATGCCGCGCCCGTGCGCGGCGTGCGGCAGGGCGGCGGCGGCGAGAAAATGGAAGCCAATGTGCTGGTGGCCGAGTCGGCCCAACAACAGCAACAGTAGCCATTCGGCCGAACCGCAACGGCAGCCTTTCGGCGCAGCCGCCGCGGTTAGCCAGCCGGCAACCGCCGCGCTCACCGGTCGGGGCAACCGCCATGGTTGTCATGTAGAATTTCGCGCCATGACTTACTGCGTCGGCTTGCTGGTCGACACCGGGCTCGTGCTGCTGTCCGATTCGCGGACCAACGCCGGCGTCGATCAGATCAACACTTTCCGCAAAATGACCACGTTTCAGCAGGCGAGCGACCGGATGCTGGTGCTGATGTCGGCGGGCAATCTCGCCATCACCCAAGCGGTGGTCAATCTCCTGCAGGAGACCCCGGAGGGCGCCGACGGGCGGCCGCTGATCTACCGCGCGTCCAACATGTTCAACGCCGCCCGCGTGGTGGGCGATGCGCTGCGCGAAATCCATGAACGGGATGGCGAATCCTTGAAGGAACAGGGACACGAATTCAACGGCACGTTCATCTTGGGCGGCCAGATCAAGGGTGAAGAGCCGCGGCTGTTCCACGTCTACTCCGCCGGCAATTTCATCGAATCCTCCGTCGACACGCCGTATTTTCAGATCGGCGAATCGAAGTACGGCAAACCCATCATCGATCGCGTCATCTCCCGCAGCAGCAGTTTGGCGCAGGCCGCCAAGTGCGCCCTGGTGTCCATGGATTCGACCATCCGCTCCAACCTCTCCGTGGGGCCGCCGTTGGACTTGGCCATCATGCGGCGCGACGAGTTCAAACTCGCCACCCACATCAGCATCGATATGGACAACGAGTATTTCCGGATGATCCGCACCCGCTGGGGCTTCGCCCTCAAAGAAGTGTTCAGCGAATTGCCCAATCCGAATTGGTAGCGCGACCGCGTCACGGGGCGTCGCCGCGCGGCGCGTTGGGTTGACGCGGACAGATGGTCTGCGGCAGCGTCGAGCTGAACGACGCCCCCGGACCCCACCGGGCGACTTGGTAGCAGCTCGCGTTGATCCACACGATCCAATCGCCGCTCTCGGTCTTGAAGCGGTCGCCGGCGTGATGCTCTCCGGGCCACCAGTCATTCCACGACGAGGAGATGGCCACGTTCGGAGGATGATTACGGCGAATTTCGACTGCCTGCACGGCGCGATGGGCTTCCGCCACCCAGTTCACCGCCGAACCATTGCCGTCCGTCCCGGATGACGGCGGTGACAGGGAGGGGGGTGCGTTGAGCCCGGGCAGCGTGACCGTGATGGCGGTATCGGCATTCACGCGTTGCGGACGAGCGTTCTCGAAACGCACCTTCGGCGCCTTGGTCGGCGGGAAAAACATCACTTCGATGGAATTATCGATCGGCGCGGACGGGCCTCGAGCGGAAGAGGTCATCAACAGCAGCGCGAGAACAGCCAGATGCAGCGCCACTACCACGGCAAGCGTGACGGACCTCTGAGCTCCCCAGACATTTGATTCGCCCATGTCCAGACTTCGCTCGTGTGAACCCGACGCCTGTAGCTGACCTTTGGGACGCCGTAAGGTTCCTACGCCGGGGCCACCTCCTCGACCTGACGACGTTCAGCTGCTTTCCGGCACCGCTATTCCGGTCGGCCGCGCCGAGGACTTCCACTGAAGCTCTTTGAGCGTCGGCACCATCCAGATCCAGCCGATCAATCCGAGCATGCTCACCGCAGCAGCTACCACGAAGGCGTTGGTGAAATGCCCGGTGGTTTGGATGATGTAGCCGGTGAGCCATGGCGCAACGATCCCCGGGAAGTTGCCGAGGGAATTTTGAATTCCAACCCAGCGCCCGGAAGCGCGCGGACCGGCGAGGATCTGGCACATGGCATACACGCCGGGCGAGGAAGCTCCGCACAGCGCCTGGTAGACGAACATGCTGACCAGCGCCAACCGCGGCGAACCCACCGCCATGGCGAGCATGCAGGCCACCGATCCCACGTGCGCCACCGCCATCACCGATTTGTAGCCGGCGTTGGCCGATCCGCCGCGGGCGAGGAAACGATCGATGGCCCATCCGGCGGTGAATGCACTGATGGCATTCACCGCATACGCGAGTGTCGCCAGCTGCGTCATGGCGATCAGCGAAAAGCCGCGCTCGGTTTGCAGATAGGAGGGCAGCCACGACAGCATGAAGTAGAACGTATAGTTGCTGGAAAAGAGTCCGAGCGCCGTGCCCCAAAGGGAGGGCTGCTTGAGAATCATCCACAATGTCGGCGAATCATCCGCGCTGGCCTGTACCGCCGCGCGTACCCCGCCCGCCACCCGCGACCAAGGCCACAACCACAGCAAGGACAGCGCGCCAAACACCCAGAACGCCGAGCGCCAGCCGAAGTGCGCCATCAACAGGCCCCCGACGATAGTGCCCACGACCGGTCCGGACAGATATCCGAGTGCAACGATCCCATTGGCCGTACCCAAGCCCTTAGCCGGTACGATCGCCGCCAGTATCTTCGCCACGCACGGGAACCCCGCACTCTCGCCCAAGCCGAGCAGCAACCGCAGCACCAGCAGCATGGCGAAGGTGTGCGCGAATCCGACCAGGATGGTGGCCGACGCCCAGAGGGTGAGTCCGGCCGCGAGTATTCGATGCGCCCCGTAGCGCTCGGCGAGCCAGCCCACGGGAATTTGCGAAAAAGTATAGGTCCAGAAAAACGCGGACATCAGCATGCCCATCTGCGTGTAGTTCAAACGCAGATCGCCCTGCATCAAGTGCGCGGCCGTGGGCAGCGCGCCCCGATCGACGTAATTGATGAAGAGCACCGCGGCCGCCAGAAATACAATGGGGCTGCGCGCGGCCCGCGCCGGATCGACCTCGGCTATGAAGCGCGGGTTCAGCTCGCGTAATCCGAAGCGCCGCGATCGAGAACGCGTTTCAGCGCCTCGAAATGCAGGTCCGCGCGATCCCGGCCGCCGACGGTCCCGCCCGCGGCGAACTGCGCGACTGTCATCTTGATCACCGGTTCCGGAATGAGCTGCAAGGGCCGGCCGGTCGACAGCGCGAGCACCTGCGCCTGGGCGGCGCGCTCGATGAAGTACAGCCGCTCGAACGCCTGCGGCACCGTCTTACCCACCACCAGCACGCCGTGATTGGCCATCATGAGCACGGACTTGTCGCCGAGCGATCGCGCCAGACGTTCCCCCTCCGACACATCGAAGGCCAAGCCGTTGTACGTCGGATCGTAGGCCACGTCATCGTAAAACCCGAGCGCACTTTGCACCGCCATCTCCAGGCGCGGATTCTGGAGCATGCATAGGGCGGTCGCATACGGCATGTGGGTATGCAGTACGCAACGTCCCTGGGGCGACAGCCGATGCACCGGTTGATGGATATACAGGGCCGTGTCCTCCACCGCGCCCTGCCCGCTCAACACCCGTCCGCTGAAGTCGACCACCAGGAAATCGCTCGCCTTCACTTCCGACCAATGCATGCCAAAGGGCGCAAGCAGGAATCGATCCGAATATCCCGGCACCAACAGCGTCAGATGATTGTCGATGCCCTCGTTCAAACCGAAGCGATCCGCGAGCCGATAACATGCCGCGAGATCGACTCGGGCGGCTCGTTCCGCCTCGGCGGAAGTCTGGACGGGCTTGAGACTCGCATTCATGGAGGTTGCCTCACGAAAATCGGTTGAAGGTTTCTCGAAGTATAGCCCTCGGCACAGGGACAGCGACAACGAATTGTCTCACGCGAAAAGCGTTCCCACGGTCACTTGAATTGCCGGCAACGCCCGCGGCGAAACCGTGGCGGTGAGGGTGCGTTCAAACGCCTCCCCGTATCCGTTCATCATCGGTTCACGATAAACATGGACGCGTTTACCCGGTATATCGACCACCCAATATTCTGCAACACCGTGCCGGGCGTACAGCGCGCGCTTGGCTCCCTGATCGAAGGCGAGAGAGCTCTCGGATATCTCAACCAACAGCATTACATCGGGCGCCATCGGTATACGTGTCGCGTAATAATCTGCTCGCGGTTGCAGCAGCATAAGATTCGGCTGCGGCACAGAATAATCACTTAACTTGACCGAGCCGCCCGGCGACACGATCGCGGAGTCCCCGGCCGACAGCACGAATAGCCGATTCAGTCGAGCGATCACGGCCGCGTGATTCAGGCCAATCGGCGCCATGTTGATCATGTCCCCGTCGATGAGCTCGATGCGGTCGTATTTCGTCAGCACCCCGGTCGCCACCATTTTTTCGTAGCGATCGGCGCTGATTCGCATGCGCTCTGGAACTGAGACCACACTCATCGCAAGCTCCGGTATCGGCCCGGCCTAATCCTACATCGCTGTCGAGATCCGTGTCTGCCTTCCAAGCGCCTAAAGGCGGTCACTGCAGCAGCCGATCCAACACGGGCAGAGGCACAGCCCCTTGCCGCAATGCGCTTTCATGGAACTCCTTCAGGCTGAAGGCGGCGCCATGCTTGGCCTGAGAGTGCTCACGCACGGCCAGCCAGCCCTTGTACCCGGCGTAGTAGGTCGGCAATTGGCAAGACGACAGCTTGGCGCGCTGAAGCTTCGCGGTCGCTTCTTCCATTTCCTGATAAGTGTTCTGGGTCATGAGATCGAGCGCTTGCTGATCGGTCATGCCCATGGTCTGAAGACGCACATCCAAAATCGTGTTGGCGAGGACCCGCAACGATTGCTTTTGCAACGTGAGCCGATAGCCCGGCGTGTCTGCCAGGTATCCCTGCTCCGCCATGAGTTTCTGGGAGTAGACCGCCCAGCCCTCGACGTACGCACCGTTGCCGAAGATATTGCGCAGCAGGCGGCGCGATCGGGGCTGAATTTCGTTCGCATACTCTCCCTGCACATAGTGGCCCGGCATGGCCTCGTGCACGGTCAGGTGCTGGATGCCCGAATCATTGTATTCGCGCAGCTTCGAATCGACGCGCGACTGCGGCCACTCGCCCGGAATCGGCGTCACCCAAAAAAAGGCGCCCAGCTTCGGTTCCAACGCGGGCGCCGAATTGAATCCCCCCACGCTGTAGAGCCCTCGCATGAACACCGGCGTCTCGATGACCTGCAAATTGGCATTGGGCGGGAGCGTCAACAAGTCCTTGGACTTGACGAAAGCCGTGGCGGCGATCAGTGCCTGCTTGGCCGACGGCATGAACGTCGCAGCCGTTGCGTGCTGGCGCGCCACATCCGCCAACGCTTGTTCTACGGTCTTCGGGGCCGCGAGCCGCGCGATCTCGGCCCGCGTTTTGACGAGGTCCGCCTCCGCTTCCGCCAGCAGCGCCTCGGGTGTCTTGCCGGTCGCGAGCACTAAGCGAAACTTCTTTGCGTAGAGTTCCTTCCCCAACCGCCAATCACTGGGCTTGTCCGCTAAATTGTTTTCCAGCCAATGGTTGAATCCGTGCAGAGCCGCGATTGCCGCGGCGGCAGCCTGGTCGTAGCGCATGCGCTCTTCGGTCGGACACTCGGCGCGCAGGGTGATGTCGATGAGACCGATATTGCCCGTGTTCTCTTCGCGCGCAACGCGGTTCCATACCTCCGGCGAGTCCTGCAAATTCGCCTCGGCCTGGCGAATCAGCTCGGGTATCTTGCTGATGCGGTTGATGATGTGCCGGTATCGCTCGGGCGCCGGCGCGTATTGCAGTACGTAATGTGCGTAGAGACCGTTGCCCAGCAGCTCGACGTACGTGGTGGGATTGTGACGGTAGCTCTGGATCTCATCGAGTTCCAGATGCGAAGCGCCGAGAGCGCCCTGCATGATATCGATATCGGCACGCTGCTCAGCATCGAGCGACGCGGCATCGAGCCGCGCGATCCGCGCTTCGATGTCGTGCAGCAAGTTCCGTGAGGCCGCGATCCCCGCCGGGCTGAAATCATCCAGCATGTCGTCGAGCGATACGCCGTGATGTACATGGTAGCCAAAGCCGGTCGCGTTGGTGGGCGATAACGCCAGCGTGCCCAAGACGAAGTCGTCCACCAATTGTTCGAACTGACTCCCGGTCGGCGCCGGCTGGGCGTTCGACGCCGCCTTGGGGTTCGATGCCGCCTTGGCGTTCGACGAGGCCGCCCAGACGCTGGAACAGCAGAGGACGACGCCAAGTAAACCAGCAAACTGGAGGTGTCGAATTTTGTTCATCTCATATCTTCGGGCAATTCGCCGGCCGCCGTCCAGCCGCACACAGCATTAGGTTAAGATGCCGGGCGCAATCGCCCCCAGAGGACCGGAGACTGCTTGCCCGCATACCCAAACTCGTCCGCACTGTGACCGGAGCCCGGTCCGCTGGTAGCCCATCCTCGTGGTAACGCCCATGGCACTCGGCAAAGTAATCCTGCGCATCACGATCGGACTCGTCCTAGTGCTGCTCGTCCTCGCCTTCGCGCTGTGGATGAAGCCGCCCGAGATTCTGCGTGTCGGCGCCAATTACTCCGCAAAGATCGTCTGCTCCAATGTGTTTCTCGCCGGGCGCGACCCGGATGAAGTGCTGCGCACCGATGTGCAAGCACCCGGGATGGCGCTGCTGCGTCTCATGCACGTGTCC
>DASYFQ010000217.1:0-11155 GCA_036498345.1 Steroidobacteraceae bacterium | reverse complement strand
CGCCAGCGGCGGCGTTGCGTTTGATATCGTGGCGGCAGTCATTATCAGAGATAGGGCGCCGGCCACGGCCGGTGCAGCTTTGTGGTTCATCATCGCGTGATCCTCCTGTCTCTCTTTAGTTAGTTTAGTGGGCGTGGACTTTAGCGAAAGGACTCACGCTACTCTCAGACCGGGATGTGACTACGAAATGACAGTCTGATGACCGGGCGCAGGGCTCGCGGCGAGGATGCCGCCAAGGACCGTCCGTGCGGCGTTGTGCTTAACGCGTCGCACCATCGCCGTGAGAACCAGAAGTCCGTCTCGCTACCGAAGCCCTTGATTAGGTACACTTCAAGCGAATTAGTATGGGAGGCGATAGATGCCCCCCAGTTTGCGGGTTGCCGCAGTGAAGCATGGAGATTCCAACACGTCGGAGTCAATTCAAAGCGGCCTGTCTGGGGCTGACGGAGGGGCCGCTGGTGCTACCGAACCCGTACGCCACGATCTTCGGCTGTTGATCGTTGATGACTCGGATACCGATGCGCAATTGCTGGTCCGGGAGTTGCGCCGGGCTGGCTATCACCTGTTTTCCGAGCGTGTCGATACGGCCGAGGCAATGGGTGCCGCACTCGCTCGCCAACAGTGGGATGTAGTGATCTCCGACTACACCATGCCGGCATTCAGTGGTCGCGACGCGCTGCAGGTCCTGCATGCCAGCGGCCTGGATCTGCCATTCATAATCGTTACCGGAAGCGTTGACGAAGCCGTTGCCGTAAAAGTCATGAAGGCGGGCGCCCATGACTGCCTGATGAGAGGCAACCTGAAGCGGCTGACCGCCAGCATCGAACGGGAGCTACGCGAAGCCGCTGTGCGGCGCGAGCACCGGGGGGCTCAGGAGCGATTGCGCCAAAGCGAGGAGCGCTTTCGGCAGATGGCTGAGAGCATTACGGAGGTGTTCTGGCTGACGAACCCACAGAAGAGCGAGGTCTTGTATGTCAGTCCCGGTGCGGAGCAGCTCTGGGGACGCCCTTGCGAGCAACTGTATGCCCGGCCCGAATTGTGGTTGCAGGCCATCCATCCCGAGGATCGACAGCGGATCGAGTCTGGGCTGGTTCAACAGGCCTCGGGAAACTATGAGCGTGAGTTTCGTATCGTGCGGCCGGACGGATCGCTGCGCTGGATACGGGATCGTGCCTTTCCCATCAAGGATTCATCCGGCCGGGTCTATCGCGTCGCGGGAATTGCCGAGGATATCACTGAGCGCAAGCGGACCGAGCAGGAGCTACGACACGCCAAGGAGTTCTCGGAAAACCTGATACAGACTGCCAATGTCATCATCCTGGGCCTGGACCCGGATGGGAAGATTACTATCTTCAATGAGACGGCGGAAACGATTACCGGCTATACGGCACGGGAGCTTCAGGGCAGGAACTGGTTCGAAACTCTGACGCCGAAAAGCCGGTATCCGGAAGTCTGGGCAGAATTCCAGCGCCTCGCGGCCGGTGGTGTGCCCAAGGTGTTCGAGAACCCGATCCTGACCAAGGCCGGGCACGAGCGCCACATCATGTGGCAGAACAACCAGGTCCGAATGCATGGCCGCGTCGTCGCGACTATTTCCTTCGGCAACGATATAACCGAGAGCAGGGCGGCCGGCCAGGCGCTCAAAGAAAGTGAGGAGCGCCTGCGAATGGCCATTGACGCCGCACGCATGTACACCTGGGATTGGAATATTCAATCGGGCTCTGTGATCCGCTCCGGCCGTCAGGCGGAGGTTCACGATTCCGCTGGGGGCCGGTCGGGCGCTTCGTACGAGGACTTCATCCGGTCAGTTCACGAGCAGGATCGGCAGAGAGTCGAGGTGGCTCTGTCCCGCACTGTGCACGAGCGGGTGCCCTTTCGGGTTGAGTTTCGAATCATCCGTGCCGATGGCGCAGTCCGGTGGCTCTCCTCGCAGGCTCAGGCGCTTTGCGACGCCGCCGGGGCCACTGTGCGACTGATCGGAGTTACTAAAGACATCACCGAACGCAAGCAGGCGGAAGAGGTGATCGAGCGCGCGGCCTTTTACGATCTGCTGACGGAATTGCCGAATCGAAACAAGCTCAACGAGTGTCTGCAGGAAGCGATACGCGCAGACCAGGGTCAGGGCGATCTCATAGGCCTGTTGGTGATGGACTTGAACAACTTCAAGGAAATCAACGATACGTTGGGACACGACAGCGGAGACTCCGTGCTGAAGGAAATCGCGGTACGCCTGCAGCGTGTCGTGGGCGCACCCAACCTCGTCGCCCGCCTGGGTGGAGACGAGTTCGCCATCCTGCTTCCCGGACCCATCACCTCCGATGACGTCCCCGCAGTAGTCCAACGGATCCAGAGCGCACTGCATCCCCCGATCTTGGTCGACGGGCTGCCCGTGTTGGCTGAGGCGGGCATCGGCGTTGCGATGTATCCGGAAAACGGGCTGGATGCCGAAGGCCTACTGCGCCGGGCCGATATTGCGATGTATGCAGCAAAAAAGGCAGGCGCAGGCTATGTCATTTACGAGCCGAAGCACGATCAACACAGTCCTGCACGCCTGTCCTTGTTGGCGGAGCTACGCCAAGGGATCGAGCAGGACCAACTCATTCTGCACTATCAGCCGCAGATCGATCTGAAGAGCGGCCGGGTGTGCGGGGCGGAGGCCCTGGTTCGTTGGCATCATCCACAGCGCGGCCTCGTTCCGCCGGATGTGTTCATCGGGCCGGCAGAGCACACCGGTCTGATCCACCCGCTGACCGAATGGGTGATGGTGACGGCCGCCCGGCAGTGTGCGTCGTGGCAGAAGGAAGGCTTGAGGATCCCGCTCGCGATCAACCTTTCGGCACGTTCTCTGTTCGACCCATTGCTCCCGGACCGGATCATTACTGTGCTACGGAACTCAGACGTCGCTCCGGAGATGTTCAACGTGGAGATTACCGAGAGCGCCATCATGGCGGATCCGGTGCGGGCGCGACAGATACTGCTCAGGATTCACGAGATTGGTGTTCGGATCTCGATCGATGATTTCGGGATCGGCTACTCGTCGCTCGGGTCCCTGCGCAAGCTTCCGGTGAACCGGCTCAAGGTAGACAAGTCCTTCGTCATCAACATGGCCCACGATGAAGGCGATGCCGCGATCGTGCGCTCGACGATCGATTTGGCGCACAACCTCGGGGTGGAGGTTGTCGCAGAAGGAGTCGAGGACAAGGAGACATATAACCAACTCCTCAAGTTGAATTGCGACAGAGCGCAGGGTTACTTGATCAGCAAACCCTTGTCGACCCTTGGTTTTTCGGCGTGGCTGCGCGAGTCCACCTGGCGGCATTGAGCGTCCATAGTCAATGTCAATGGGAACCATACAAAGCATATATTGGCTAGATCTCAATCCCGGTTCTAGGATTCCTGAACCAATGATCAGGAGAAAGTATGGACACGAAGAGTCACAAGACCTCCGGCAAGTGCCCCGTGGCGCCCTCGGCTGCTGGAGCCATGTCGAACAGAGACTGGTGGCCCGAAATAGTTGAATTTGAGAATTCTCCACCGGAAGCATGGTCTGACTCGCCTTGATTGTGGAGGCAGGGGGGCAAAATAGCAGCGATTTCACCGGCACGTCACCGTTGAAGCTCGACGAGTGGGCGGCATTGCTCAGCTCGACTTGCGGAGGCGACCACCTAGTCGTGGACCCCGATGCTTTTTCTGGTTGGATGCGCCGACTCAGCGTTTACGGGCTGCCTGCAGCTGAGGTTAAGGTCCACTGCGGGGGACCGGAGGTGGATCGCGGGGACTACTTCTACCGGTACGAGCGAACACCCCGCGCTGTTCGCCTCGCTGGCGCCGATTGGTATTGCGTGCTCTTCCAGGTCACCGGCCGGTCGGTGCTGACACAGAACGACCATACTGTGAAACTTGGCGTCGGAGATATCAGTCTCGTCGACGGCGCGAAGCCATCCACGCGGCTGTCCGAGAGTGGTGCGCAATGGCTGTCGATCTATCTGCCGCGCCAACCGCTCATCTCCCACCTGGGATTCGAACCGCAGACGTGCTTGTACGAGCGCGGCGAAACAGCCGCGGCTCGCGTCCTCCGTCAGCTCGTTCTCGAAGGTATCGAAAACTTGGAAACCCCGGCTGCGCGCTCCTGCGCACATATGCGGCTAGCTCTGCACGATTTGCTTGGCGCGGTATTTGCGCCTTCCGTCTCGTGGCCCGGATCACGACACTCGGATAAGCTGTTCGCGCGTATCCGCCGTATCATGGGTGACCGCTTTGCCGACCCAAATTTCGGTCCCAACGACGTGGCCGCCGAAACGGGTATCTCACTACGTTATCTTCAGAAGCTTTTTACGGAACGGGGCTCGACCTGCAGCGAACTGATTTTTGCGCTTCGCTTGGATTACGCTGCGCGTCTTGTGCGTCGCCGCACCTCGCTGGGAACCAGGCAGCCTCTCAGCGAGATTGCCTACGCCTGCGGCTTTCGCGACTATACCCATTTTGCACGGAAGTTTCGTCATCGGTTCGGTCATGCCCCAGGTGCCCAATTAGATACTGGTGAAAGTACGCGATCGGCAAGTCAAGGGGGTCACAATCGACTGGCGCTTAAAGGCTCCTGAGACGGCCGCCGCGGCGCCTCTGCGCCGGTCGCTATTCCCTGGACGGGTGTGCCGTGATCCATATCAACCGCGCCATGACTCGCATCGGCCGCCAAGGCCAACAATGCCTTCCGGTCAATCTTGCCGGTACCGTTGCGCGGAATCGATGCGACCACTTGCGGGCGCTCCGGTACCGTGATGATGTCTTTCTTGCGACCAATGAACCACAGATTGCCCCTCTCGTCCTGGCGCATCAGATCGCGGGTCTGATACCAGCACTTGCGCGCACTCTCCTGTTGCCGGCGCGGCCATGCCCGGACAGTGCGCAGTCATCCTTGCGAAAGGGCGCCATCGGCTCACGACGTCAGGCTTCCGGCGAGCTAACTTGCTTCGTATGGGCCAGCCCCATCCTCGACCACAGACGCCTCAACGACCCCATGGCAGGCGGGAACCATTCATCATGCGCACTTCACCCAAATTCTGTATTGTTGGCGCCGGCGCAATCGGAGGCACGATTGCCGCTCTTCTCGCACGCTGCGGGGCAACGGTGAGCGTGGTTGCGCGAGGTCAGACTCTCGCGGCTCTGAAGCGTAATGGGCTGCGCCTCATGATCGATGGCGAAATGTTGCAGACGCCCGTCCAAGTGAGCGAAGATCCGTCGGCGCTTGGCATGCAGGACTATGTGATCGTCGCAGTGAAGGCGCCTTCGCTGCGAGACATTGCGCGGCAGATTCATCCATTGCTGGGCCCCGAAACCGTTGTTGTCACCGCAATGAACGGCGTACCCTGGTGGTTTTCCCTCAAGGCCGAGAGCTTGCTCGCGGGGCGCCGGCTCGAATCAATCGACCCCCACGGCCGGATCGCTAAGGCTATCCCGCCAAGCAAAGTCATCGGCTGCGTGGTGTACATTGCTGCCTCCGTCGATGAACCCGGTGTCATCCGTCACCATCGCGGTCGGCAGCTTATTGTTGGAGAACCTGACAACCAGCTGACGCCCCGGCTGGAATGCCTGGCCGACTGGCTTCGCCGTGCCGGTGTCGATTGCCTGGAAAGCGCCGACATCCACCGCAATATCTGGCTCAAGCTTTTGGCCAACCTCAGCATGAATCCCATCAGTTTGCTGACCACGGCGACCGCCGACCGCATCATCGACGATACGTTGGTCCACAAACTTTGTACTTCGATGATGCAAGAAGCCGCACAGATCGGCGCCGTCATAGGCATTTCCGACAGCCCTCCAGTCGAGAACATGATCGACCAGGTCAGGTCTCTCGGCGCGTTCAAGATGTCGATGTTGCAGGACGTCGAGCATTGCAGGACCGTCGAGATCGACGCATTGCTGACGGTGATCCACGAGATCGGGTCGCTGGTCGGGGTGGCGACGCCGTTCATCGACGCTGTGCTTGGTCTCGCGCGCCTGCGGGCAAGCAGTCTGGGATTGCTCGACAGCGAGACCGCGAGCGATGCAGACCCGTCCTCTCGGATACACGCTGTTCGATCCACCGCGCCGAGCTCAGCGGCGAGCGGGCGCATCTCGCGCAGCGGTCCGCGTTTCAGGCGTAACTCATCTCGGCCGAACTGAACGGCCGCGTAGCTAGCCCTACCATCGCAGACCCCGCATGACGTCGGGTACAACTATCGAGACATCCGAGCTCGATGCTTGCATCTATGACAATCAACGCCGCCTAGTATCCGGAATGATGGGTCCGGGCCGCACCCGCCGGTCCCTCAGGCCAGCGGCGTTCAACCAGCGCCGCCACGCGTCATGCGTTTCGTCGCCGTGAATCAGCGGTATTCCCTTCAATCCGCCTCGCATGCCGGCGACGGAGATCGTTTTCGCTAACTCCGGTCCCGTCATTGGCGTCACCGTGCTATCGAGGAGAGGCTCGTAACGGCCTTTGAAGCGATCGTGACTTTCCCAGACAATTGCGACGTCGACGTCAGGACTCGTCAATGCATTGTCGCCGATTGTCGGCGGTAGCTGCCGGGTCGTTTGCCGAAATTCGTCACCGGCTTCGGTGAGTTTGATCGAAGACCCGGCGCCCTCGAATAACGCCAATCCAAGCTCGGCTTCCAGCTGCTTGATCCGGTAGCTGACCTAGACGGTAACACCTAGTTTTCACCGCCATCCCATCGGAACGGATCAATTCGTAAAGGATGGGTTTGCCGGCCCCTACCCTGCTCGCGAGGGCCTCGTGCCTCGGCCATCTCCTCGCCCTGCACCGGGCTGCGGCCATGCCGAATCGGCATGCAACCGATGAGCACAATGTGTTGGATTGCGCGCCGGGATTGGTCTTATGGTTCGAGGGGTGGGACTTGGGAGATAACCGCATTGAAGCATCAGCCTGTACATAAGAAACGCAAAGTCGCTGGCCGCGCCACGTCGGTCGCGATCGTGATGCGCTTGCTCGCCGGGGCACCTCTGTGGGCCGCGGAAACCACCCCGCCCGCAACACCGGATGCAAGTGACGTCCTGGCGGAAATCGTGGTCACCGCCGAGAAGCGCGAGTCGACGGTGCAAAAGACACCGCTCAGCATCACTGCCATTTCAGGGCTGGATCTTCAGTCGCGAGGTCTCTCGAGCGCCCAGGAACTGGTCCAGGCGGTCCCCGGCATCGCCGTGGCTTCGGCCGGACCCGGCCAGGCGCAGTATGAGATTCGCGGCCTGTCGGCAAGCGGCGGCGAATCGCCCACCATCGGCTTTTATTTGGGTGAAACTCCGATCACGCCGCCCGCCACCGCAACCACCGGCAAGTCGGCCATTGATCCTGACCTCTATGACTTGGCGCGCGTCGAGGTGTTGCGCGGACCCCAAGGCACCTTGTACGGCGCGGGCTCGATGGGGGGCACCGTCAAGCTCGTTCCGAATGCGCCTGACCCCAGCGGCTTCTACGGCAGCGCGCAAACGACTCTTTCGGGGACCCGCGGCGGCGGGTTCAACTACGGCGAGAGAGCCATGATCAACCTGCCGCTCGTCACGGACAAGATGGCGCTGCGCATCGTCGGCACTTACGGCTACACCAGTGGCTGGCTCGATCGCACCGTGCTCAATGATTTTCCGCTAGCGACCAATGGAGGCTTGACACGCGGCAACGTACTCGCCGCGCCGGTGGCCACCACACACCGTGGCGTGAATGACGCGCGGCTCACGGGCGCGCGCGTTGCGTTGCTCATCAAACCGAACGATGCGCTGACCGTGAGCCCGAGCATCTTCTATCAGCGCGTCGGCCAGGGTGGTGAGAACGCCTACGACAGTGATCCGGGGACGCTCGCGCACTTCCAGCCCTTCGACATTCCGGAACCTTATTCGGATCGCTTCACGGTGTATTCGCTGCCGGCAACCTATGCGTTCGCGAACTTTTCCGTAACGTCCGCCACTTCCTACTGGGATCGCACCAGCACGCAGAGTCAGGACGGCAGTGAGGCCACGCAAAATGCCTTGGGCATTCCCACCTTTGATGTGGCGGCGGGCGGCATCGGCCCGGTGCAAGCCACCGAAGCGGACACCACGCACGAATTTTCGCAGGAAGTGCGCCTGTCTTCGACCGGCGCTGGTCGCTTCCAGTGGATCTTTGGGGGCTTCTACAGCGATTACTATTCCAACTTCGACACCGGCGCCACTCATGTGCCGGGCCTCGTCACCGCCGCCGGCGGTGCCTTCGGCACGCCCAATTTGTTTCACGTGATCTCGCCCGTGCGCATCAAGCAGGAAGCGGGTTTCGCGCACGGCACGTATGAGTTCGATCACGCGGTCAAGCTCGAACTCGGCGCGCGCTACTATGCCTACCAGAGCAGCGTAACGTCCACGGCGAACGGCTTCGCCTACGGCGGCAACACACCGGTCCTCAATGCTGCGAGCGCATCGGCGAGCGGCGTCAATCCCATGGTCAATCTGTCCTATACGCCCGAGGGTGGCCCGTTGCTCTACGCCACTGCCGCCAAGGGCTTTCGCGAAGGGGCCGGCAATTTCCCAATTCCGACGACCGGCACTGTGGGTTCGGGGTGCCTCGCCAACCTCGAGGCCATCGGCCGCAGCTCCGCGCCCGCCTCATTCGATCCGGACACCGTCTGGAGCTACGAGCTTGGCGAGAAAGGCCGCTTCCTTGACGGCCGTGTGATTGTCAATGCCGATGCCTTTTACATTCACTGGGCCCACGTGCAGCAGCTCGTGGCGCTCGCGTGCGGGCTGTCCTTCACCACCAACGGCCCCAACGCGGCGGTCAAAGGCGGCGAGGTGGAGTTACAGGCGAAACTGGCGCCGACTCTGACCCTCACGCAAAGCGTGGGGTATGCCGATGCGACCTTTACCGAGGGCTTTCCTGCCGCCAACATCGTCGCCGGTCAGCCGCTGCTCGATGCGCCGCGTTGGACGTTGAGCACGAGCCTCAAGTACGAACATCCGCTCGGCCGCTACACCTTCGTAGCACAAGCGCAGAACAGCTACCAGAGCCAGAGCTACGATCTGTCTTACCAGCTCAACCGGCTGCCCGGGCGCGATCTGACCAACCTGCGCAGCGGTTTGGAGAGCGACAAGTGGTCGCTCTATGCCTTTGTCAACAACGTGTTCAACCGTCGCTACGCGCTCGAGAATCTGAATCTTCTGACCTTCACCGGACCCGATTACAATCGAGTCGCCACCAATCAGCCCCTCACCGCGGGTCTCGAGGTTGAGGTTAAATTCTAAGGCGGCCAAAATCTTCTTTGTATCCGCCGGAGCCTAAGTCATGAACTTGGATCATTTCAACATTCGTACGCAAAAACTCGCCGAGACGGTACGCTTCTATCAGACCATTCTCGGGCTCGAATCGGGACCGCGTCCCACCCAGCCCTTGAATGGCAGCTGGATGTACAACGGGCGACAGGCGGTGCTGCATCTATTAGAAAGTACGCCAACGTCCGCGGCGACCGGGCCGCTCGATCATGTCGCCTTTGCCTGCAGCGGACTCCAGGCACTCCTCGACCGGTTGGATGGCGCCAGCATCGCGCGCATCGCGCGCGCCATTCCCGGCACGCCCATCGTGCAGGTGCAGTTCTTGGACCCCAATGGGGTCATGGTGGAAGCGAATTTCACGGACGAAAACCTGAACGAGCCGAGCGAATCGCTCGACACCGATGGGCATCAGCATTTCGCGCGCCTCAAGGCCGAGTCTGCCGCCCAGAAAGTGCGCAGCGTACAAGCGAACGGCATTGTCACCGCATACGAGGTGTGCGGGAACGGGCCGCTGTTGCTGCTCATCCACGGCGCCGAAGCCGATCGCAAGAGCTTCTCGTCCGTGCTGCCCGCCTTGGCGAAGCACTTTACCTGCGTGACGTACGATCAGCGCGACACCAGCGACACACGCAATCCCCCGCAGGACTATACCGCGGCGGACTTGGCCGATGACGCCGCGGTGCTCATCACCTCGCTCGGGACGAAAGCGCATGTCTGGGGCAATTCCTACGGCGGTATGGTGGCGCAAGAGCTGGCGCTGCGTCATCCCGACCGCGTCGATGGACTGATACTCGGCGTGACCTTCCAGCGCGGCGTCACGGCGCTCGCCCACCCCGAACTGTTCAAAGCGCTGCGCGAGAGACAGTCGACCGATTCTAATGCACGAGTCGAATTGCTGTCTCTGTTCTTCTCACCGCAAACGGCTGAGCAACGTCCCGAACTCATTCAGGGAGCCTTGAAGGCTTTCACCCAACGCTCACCCGAGATGCAGGCGCGCCGTTCGCGGGTCACACAGCAGTTCGACTCCGAGGGACGCCTGAAGGCCATCCGGGCGAGAACCCTGGTGTTGGGCGCCATGTGCGACCGGGTGATCGACCCGTCGGCTTCGTTGCGCATTGCGCAGGAGATCCCCAATGCCACGCTGACGGTCCTGGGTGGCGTGGGCCATGCGCTCGCTTTCGAGGCGCCTGAGCGCGTCGCGCGCACCATCGGCGACTTTCTGCGGGCGCACCATGTCTGAAGCGCACGGCGAACCTACGCCGGTCATCATCGTCGGTGGCGGTCCGATCGGAATGGCGATGGGACTGCTGATGGGGCGTTTTCGGATTCCCGCCATCGTCATCGAGCGCAACGCCACCACCACGGATCATCCCAAGGCGCGCGGCAGCTTCGCGCGAACCATGGAGATCTTTCGCATCTGGGGCGTCGAGACGGCCATCCGTGCGCGCGGATTGCCGGACGGCGCCGACCATTGGACCGTGGGGCGCAACGTTTCGGATCTACATACCACGCGTTTCGAAATAGACCCCAAGCAGACGCCGGTGTGGAAGAGCGTGGTGGCGCAGGATGCGGTGGAAGAGGAGTTATTGAAGGCGGTGCGCGGCTACGCCACCACGCAATTGAAGTTCTCGACCGAGTGCGAAGGCTTTGCCCAAGATGCCGGCGGCGTGACCGTGCAATGCCTCGACAAGCAATCCGGCACGCGCTATTCGCTGCGCGGTGCGTATCTCGTTGCATGCGACGGCGCCGGCAGCCGCTTGCGCAAGATCGCCGGCATTGCGATGACCGGCATTCCTTCCATCAGTTACATGGCGAACGACTACTTGCGGGTGGACTTGAGCGATGTACCCCTCGCCTGCGCGGC
>DASYFQ010000216.1:0-18937 GCA_036498345.1 Steroidobacteraceae bacterium | reverse complement strand
AGGAAGCGACGCGAACTCCTCGGAGCTCGTATTGAGAGTCATCGACTCGGGCGAGGGGATATCGGAAGCGATGCTGCCGCGGATATTCGATTTATTCGCCCAGGCGAGCACCGCCGGCCACGGAGGGCGCTCCGGGCTGGGTATCGGACTCGCACTGGCCCGCCGTCTCGTTGAGATGCACGGAGGCACGATCGAGGCTCGAAGCGCGGGAACCGGCCAGGGCAGCGAATTTACGATCCGGCTTCCCACTCCCCGGGATCTTCAACCGCGAAATGCCCCTCGCGCAAGCAGCGATCGAGTCCTCGAAGGTTTGCGGGTGTTGGTCATCGATGACAACAGCGATGCGGCCGATGTGATTGGAATGCTGCTCGAAGAACTGGGTTGCTCGGTGCGAGTTGTCTACGATGGCGCATCCGGCATTGCCGCGCTCGCCGACTTTCGCGCGGCGGTCGTGCTCCTCGATATCGGCATGCCGGGAATGAACGGGTATGAAACGTGTCGGCGAATTCGCGACGAATTCGGCAAGCGCATCAGTATCGTCGCCATCACCGGTTGGGGTCAGGCACATGACAAACAGGCGGCCGCGCAAGCGGGCTTCGACGCTCACATCACCAAACCGGCCGATGGAACGAAGCTGGAGGAAGTCATCTGCGCGCTGAGCAAGCCCTCAGTGCAATCGGGACAGTGAGCATGGCGAGCACTTGCGGTGACGCCGAATCAACCCCTGCGCTTGCCGGGTTCTCCGGCAACCCATAAACTCGCATCGCATGGAAAGCACTCGACAATCAGGCATCTCCTCCGTGAAACCCAGCACCCGGATCGACCGGAGGCTGTCGGTCGCCCCCATGATGGACTGGACCGACTGTCACTGCCGCTACGTGCACCGTCTGTTCTCGCCGCATGCCCTGCTGTACACGGAGATGATCGTATCGACCGCCCTGGTGCGCGGCGACGCGCGCCGCCTGTTGGAGCACCATCCGGCCGAGCACCCGGTCGCGCTGCAGTTGGGCGGCTGCGATCCGAAGGAACTCGCGGTGGCCGCGCGCATCGGTGCGGCCGCGGGCTTCGCCGAGATCAATCTCAACGTGGGCTGTCCCAGCGACCGGGTCAAGAACGGCTCCTTCGGCGCCTGCCTCATGCTGAAGCCTGCGTTGGTGGCCGATTGCGTGCGAGCCTTGCGCGACGCGACTTCTTTGCCGGTCACCGTCAAATGCCGCATCGGCATCGATGATCGCGATGATTATGCGTTCTTCGCGGCCTTCGTCGATGCGGTCGCCCCCGCCGGAATCGATGCGCTCATCGTGCACGCGCGCGCCGCCATCCTGGGCGGTCTGTCGCCCAAGGAGAACCGCGAGATTCCGCCGCTCAAATACGACTACGTGCATCGGATCAAACAGGAGCGCCCGGCGCTCATCGTGATATTGAACGGCGGGTTGTCCCGGACAGAGGACATCCGCAACCATGTGGCGGCGGGGCTCGACGGCGTCATGCTCGGCCGCGCGGTGTACCATCGGCCGACCCTGCTCGCCGAGCTGGAGCAAACCCTGATCGATCCAAAGTGGCAGGTGCCGGAACCTCAGGAGATCGTCGAGCGCGTGGTTGCCTATGCCAAGGTCTGCGCGCGGCGGGGCATACGCCTGCACTCGATCACGCGGCACATGCACGGCTTGATGGCCGGGAGAGAAGGTGCGCGCGCATGGCGGCGGTTCCTGTCCGAGGTCGCGGCTCGGCCGGACGCGGTGCCTGAAACGCTGTATTCGGCGCTTCCGATACTGAATCAGGGGATTGCCGCATGAACGGTTTAAGGCGCCGGCTCCGTATTAAGTATAATGTCCTGGAATGGGCAAAGAAATAGAAGTCGCCATCGTATTCGCCGATGTGGTGGGCAGCACCAAGCTGTACGAATTGCTGGGGGATGCGCGCGCGCGCGACATGGTCGGCATCTGCATCGATGTGATGCGGGCGGCGACCGATCAGAATCACGGCACGGTCATCAAGACCATGGGGGATGAGGTCATGGCGACCTTCCCGACCGCCGATGACGCGCTCAATGCCGCCGCGCAGATGCAGAAGCAAATCGTCACGCACCCCCAGCTCAAAGTCGACGAGCAGACCGTGGCCATTCGCATCGGCTGCAACTTCGGGCCGGTGGTGCTGGAGAACCGCGACATTTTCGGCTCCGCCGTGCACACGGCGAACCGCATGACCAGCCAGGCCAAGGCCGGCCAGATCATCACCACGGCGACCATGGTGGAGCGCTTGTCGAGCGACTGGCGCGCCTCCGTGCGCCAGATCGACATTGCCACGCTGAAAGGACGCAGCAGCGAAGTCGCATTGTTCGAAGTGCTCTGGCAAACCGAGGACATCACCAGCATGGTGCCCTCGATTGCGATCACCTCGCGCGAACGTGAACGAGCGAATAAAAGCCAACGTCTGCGCTTGCGCTATCAGGGCCAGGAGGTCCTGGTGGACGACGGACGCGCCAACATCACGATCGGCCGCGCCGAGGAAAATGATCTCGTCGTGAAGGGCAATTTGATTTCGCGCCTGCATGCCCGCGTCGAGATCAACCGCAATAAATTCATGCTGATCGATCAGAGCACCAACGGCACTTTCGTGCTGGGCAAGGACGGCGAGGAAGCCTTCGTGCGCCGCGATTCCATGCAGATTCGCGGCGAGGGGCTGATCGGCCTCGGCAAGGCGCCGGACAGCAATTCCTCGCAGGTGATCCGCTACACCTGCGAGGAGTGAACCCGCTCCAGCGTGCTCTCGAGTTCCGCCGCGAGGGACCGGGGCACCCGGTCGCCGAATCCGCGCAAATACTCGCCGATGCCGGCCAATTCCTGCTGCCACAGCTTGGGGTCCACGGTCAGCAATTCCTCGATCGCACCCGGCACGAGGTCGAGCCCCTGAACGTCCAAATCGGCGGAATTCGGCAGATGGCCGATCGCCGTCTCGCGCGCCGCGGCGGTGCCCTTGCATCGATCGATGATCCAACGCAACACTCGCAAGTTTTCGCCGAAGCCCGGCCATAGATACTTGCCGGCGTCGTTCTGCCGAAACCAGTTGACGTGGAAAATCTGCGGCGGCGATTTGAGCTTCGCGCCGATATTGATCCAGTGCGCCCAGTAGTCGCCGAAGTTGTAGCCGGCGAAGGGTTTCATGGCCATCGGGTCGCGGCGCACCACGCCGACCGCGTCGGTGGCTGCGGCGGTCGTCTCCGAGGCAACTCCGGCGCCCACGAGAACGCCGTGCAGCCAATTGCGGGCTTGATACACGAGCGGCGCCAGCGCGCGGCGTCGACCGCCGAATACGATGGCGGAGATGGGCACGCCGCCGGGAGCGTCGGCGAGCTTCGAATAACTGGGATTCTGTTTGGCCGTCACGGTGAAGCGCGAATTCGGGTGCGCCGCAGGTCCGTTCGCCGGATCATAAGGCCGTCCCTGCCAGTCGGCCACGGGCTTGCCCTCGGGCAATCCTTCCCACCAAGGCTGATTGTCCGCGGCGAGCGCGACATTGGTGAAGATGGTGTCGCGGTGAATCATCTCGTAGGCATTGCGATTGGTCTTGGCGTTGGTGCCCGGCACCACGCCGAAGTATCCCGATTCGGGATTGATGGCGTACAGGCGGCCATCCTTGCCCGGGTGCATCCACGCAATGTCGTCGCCGAGCGTCCAGATTTTCCAGCCCTTGTAGCCCTCGGGGGGGACCAGCATGGCCAGATTGGTCTTGCCGCAGGCGGAAGGGAACGCGCATGCCAGGTAATGTGTCTCGCCCTGCGGATTCTCGATGCCGACAATGAGCATGTGCTCCGCCAGCCAGCCTTCAGTGCGCGCCTGCCAGCTGGCAATGCGCAGCGCGTGGCACTTCTTGCCGAGGAGCGCGTTGCCGCCGTAACCCGAACCGAAGCTCTTGATCGACAGCTCTTCGGGAAAGTGCATGATGAAGCGCCGCTCAGGGTTGAGCTCTCCGGTGGAATGCAGCCCCTTCACGAACGTGCCGTCGTGCGCGATGCGCTCGAGCGCCGCGCGGCCCATCCGCGTCATCAGCTGCATATTCAGGACCACATACGCGCTATCGGTGATTTCGACACCGCAACGAGACAGCGGCGAGTCGATCGGCCCCATGCAATAGGGAACGACGTAGAGAGTGCGTCCCTTCATGCAGCCCGCAAACAAGGCATCCATCTGGGCGTGGGCTTGCGCCGGAGCAATCCAATGATTGTTCGGGCCCGCATCGTTCTTGTCCCGGGTACAGACAAAGGTCAGATGTTCGACGCGCGCCACGTCCGACGGATTCGAGCGGGACAACACGCAGCCGGGAAAGCGTTGGGCATTGAGCGGCAGCAATTCCTTGGCGGCAATCAATTCCCGCTCCAGCGCCTGAAATTCTGCGTCGCTTCCGTCGCACCAGTAAATGCGGTCCGGCTGGGTGAGTTTGGCGACCTCATCGACCCAGGCGGTGACCTCGCGGCTCAGCAGGGGAAGTGAAGTGACGTGCTGGGGTGCTGTGGCCATGGGAGGGTGTCCTTCAGGAGGTCCTTATTAGGCTTAGAAGGATGACAGATGGTTGGGTTCACCGCCAAGTGCCATCCTCGGCGATTCGGACAGCGCTGTCTTACAGGTCGAGCCCGTGACGCGGCTCCGATTTTTCATATAAGTAATTGATTATAAATGCTTTACAATGCACGCGGACCATGAATACCCATCCCCGACTCGCGACTCGTTGCTGTGCCCTCCTGGCGCTATGCATGGCGGCGGTCGCCGCCGGGCAAGTCCCCCCTGATCCGGGCGGTCAGGCCCCCCCCGATCCGCTCGCGATCCGGTCGATTGCCGAGGTCGAATCCAGGTCGCGCGCGGCCGGCCGGGAGATCGTCAAGCTGATTCCCGCCGACCGCGTGGTGCCCGGCGACCGAGTGATTTATACGCTCGAAGTACGTAATACCGGCGCGACCGCGCTGGAGACGCCCATCGTCACCCATCCGGTCCCCGAGCACATGCGCTATGTCGCGGATTCGGCCGTGGGCCCCGGCGCCGAGGTGAGTTATTCAGTCGATGGCGGCCATAGTTTCGAGCGCGCCGAGAACCTCAAGATACTGGCGGACGGCCGGCTGCGCCGCGCCGTTGCTGCGGATTACACCCACATCCGCTGGCAGCTCAAGAACAGCCTGAAGGCCAATTCGGTGGCGTTCGTGCGATTTCGTGCGCTGGTCAAATAGTCGGCCCCGGAACATCGTAGGCTAGGCGCGATGAACAGCGACTATAACGACGTCTTCAACCTCGGGGGGCCGCTGGCGCGAACCTTGCCCGGCTATGCCTATCGCCCCGAGCAGGCCGCGATGGCGAAGGCCGTGGGCCTCTCGCTCGCGCGTCTCGAGCCCTTGATCGTCGAGGCCGGCACGGGCACGGGCAAGACCTTCGCCTACCTGGTACCGGCGCTGCTGTCGGGGCGCAGTGTGATCATCTCCACCGGCACCCGCACGTTGCAGGACCAGCTGTTCCGCCGCGATGTCCCGCTCCTCGCCAAGGCACTGGGGTTGCCGGTGAAGATCGCCTTGCTCAAAGGCCGTACCAACTATCTCTGCCGGCATCGATTGGAGCTTGCGACCCAGCAGGGATCCTTGCTCGCAGGCGAGCGCGGGGCCGCGCGCACGCTGGCGCGAATTTCGCGATGGGCCGCGACCACCAAGGCCGGCGACCTTGCCGAACTCACCGATTTGCCGGAACAGTCCTCGGTGTGGCCGCAGATTACCTCGACCCGCGAAAATTGCCTGGGCACGGAGTGTCCGCAATTCTCGCGTTGCCACGTGTTCGAGGCGCGGCGCAACGCCCAGGCGGCCGACATCGTCGTCGTGAATCATCATTTGTTGCTCGCCGATCTCGCGCTCAAAGATGAGGGCTTCGGCGATCTGCTGCCGGGCGCGGAGGCCGTCATCCTGGATGAGGCCCATCAGGTGCCGGACATCGCGGCACAGTTTTTCGGCCAGGTATGGTCGGTGCGCCAGGTGCAGCTGCTGATGCGCGACATCACCGCCGAGATGGCGACCGCGGGCGTGCGCGCTCCGGCAATCGCCGCCGCGGTCGCCGCCGTGGACGGCCGGCTCGAGGAACTGCGCAGCACCTTGCAGCCGGGCCCAAGACGCCATGAGTGGACGAGCCTGCCGGATTCCTTTCTGGACGTGTTGCCGGAGCTCGAGACCGCCCTCAGCGACATCGCCACCGAGCTCGAGGGCCTCGGCGCGGGCGCAGGTCTCGCGAACTGCGCACGCCGCGGCGGGAACCTCGCGAATTCGCTCGCCGCCTTGCGCGAGCTGTCCGACGAGGCGGGACTGCGCTGGGTCGACGTCAACGCCGGCGGTTTGCTGCTGCAGTACACGCCCTTCGAGATTGCGGAGCGGCTGCGGGAATACGTGGAGGCGCGGCCCTGCGCCTGGGTATTTACCTCCGCGACCTTGGCCATCGGGGAGGATTTCTCGCATTTTGCCGCGAGAATCGGCTTGCCGGAGGCGCGCACGGTGCGCATCGACAGCCCATTCGACTATCCCGTCCAAGCGCGCATCTTTCTGCCGCCGCACATGCCGCAGCCGCAGGACCCGGCCTTTGCCGCCAGATTCATCGACGCCTGCGCACCTCTGCTCGAGGCGAGCGGCGGCCGCGCGTTCCTGCTCTACACCAGCTATCGCGGTCTGGCGGAGGGCGTTCAGGCCCTGAAGGCACGCTTCCCCCATCCGCCGTTTCCGGTGCTGGTGCAGGGTGAGGCGCCGCGTGAAGCGCTGCTGAATCGATTTCGCGAGCTGGGCAATGCGGTGCTCTTGGCCACGGGCAGTTTCTGGGAAGGCGTGGACGTGAAGGGCGAGGCGCTGTCCATCGTCGCGATCGACAAGCTGCCGTTCGCCTCGCCCGATGACCCGCTGCTCAAGGCGCGCCTTACAGGCATTCGGCGGCGCGGCGGCAACCCGTTCTTCGAATACCAATTGCCCCAGGCGGTGCTGGCGTTGAAACAGGGCGTGGGGCGCTTGATTCGGGACTTCGATGATTTCGGAGTCATCGTCATCGGCGACCCGCGGCTGCGGACAAAGGCCTATGGCCGGGTGTTCATGGAGGCCTTGCCGCGGAGTCCGGTGATTGCCGAAAGCGCCCTCGGTGCCGTGTTTCTTGCCGAACGATTGGCGCAGCTGCGTCCCGCGACGACGCTCGAGTCGCAGGCCCCGTAACCATGCGCGTGTTAGCTCTCGATACGGCAACCGAAGCGTGTTCGGTGGCGCTGCGCAGCGGCGATGAGGTGATCTGCCGGGTTGCGGAAGGAGGCCTCGCGCACGCGCAGCAGGTTCTCGGCATGGTCGAGGCGGTATTGGCGGAGGCGGGGGTGTCTTTGTCCATGCTCGACGGCATCGCCGCCAGCATCGGCCCGGGGTCGTTCACGGGGGTAAGAATCAGCGTGGCGGTGGCGCAGGGGCTGGCCTTCGGCGCGGGTCTTCGAGTCGTACCGGTCACCACTCTGGAAGCACTGGGGTTCCGAGCCATGGGACGCGGCGCAGGCGCAGCCCTGGCCTGTCTCGATGCACGCATGGGCGAGGTGTATTGGGGATGTCTCGCCCCGGACCCCGCGCGCGGCTTGGTTTGGATCTGCCCGGCATCGGTCGGACCGCCCGAGAGCGTGGCGCTGCCCGCCCCCGGCACCTATCGCGGGATCGGGCGCGGCTTCGGCGCCTATCCGGGGCTCGCCGCGCTCCCCGGTCTCGAGCTCGATCCCGAGGACAGCCGGGCACTGCCGAACGCGCGCGAATTCGCGGCCTTGGGGGCGCTGCGCCTGGCGCTCGCGGAGGGGTTGGATCCGGCCGACCTCACCCCCTTGTATTTGCGCGACAAGGTGGCGCTCACCGAAGCGGAACGCCGTCAGCAGAAGCCTCAATGAGGCGGTGTCATCGAACTGTCACAGGCGATGGCTGTAATAGAGGGCTAATGATTCAAGGGATTAGGTGACATGACCGCTAAGCGCATCCTCATAGTCGAAGATGAAAAGGCGATTCGCGACATGGTCGCCTTCGGATTGCGACGGGCGGGCTACGAAGTTCGCGAGGCGGAAGACTGCCGCGAGGCGCGGGCCCGGATCGTGGACGTGCGGCCGGACTTGATGCTCGTCGATTGGATGTTGCCGGACATGAGCGGGCTCGAACTCACGCGGTCGCTGAAACGCGCCAAGGACACGGAAGAGATTCCGGTCATCATGCTCACCGCGCGTGCGGAGGAGCAGGACAAGGTGGGCGGCCTCGAGGGCGGCGCCGATGACTACATTACCAAGCCTTTCTCGCCGCGCGAATTGCTGGCCCGCATCCAAGCCGTGCTGCGGCGCGCTGCCCCGGCCGGCGCGGCCGACGTGGTGGAGGCCGATGGCCTGAAGCTCGACGACTCGAGCCACCGAGTGAGCGCCGGTGATCGCGAAATTCCCCTGGGCCCCACGGAATATCGCCTGTTGCACTTCTTCATGACTCACCCGGAACGGGTGTTCTCGCGCGGCCAGTTGCTGGATCGCGTCTGGGGCGGCAATACCTATGTTGAAGAGCGTACAGTGGATGTGCACATCCGCCGGTTGCGCAAGGCGCTCGAGCCTTATCTCCTGGAGCGGTTGGTGCAAACCGTGCGTGGCGCCGGCTACCGGTTCTCCACGCGCGAGTCATAAGGAGGGAGGGCGCTACTAGTCAATGGCTGCGATGTGGACTTTTGCGCTCGCGCGCCTCGCGGGCATTTTGGTGTTGGGCTTGTGTCTGGGCCTGCTGATAGGGCCCGTTTGGTTGTGGGTTCTGGGCGCCGCCTGCCTGTACCTGGGCTGGCAGCTGGTCACTTTGTACCGCCTCGATCGCTGGTTGCGCCTGCGTTCGCAAATCGATCCGCCCAATCTCGGCGGGATTTGGGGCGATATCGTCGGCCAAGTCATACGGCTCCACCGGCGCAAACAATTTCACAAGCAGCGTCTGATACAGCTGTTTCGCGAGCTGCGCCGTTCCACGGCGGCGCTGCCTGACGGCGTCATCATCTTGAGCACCCAGCGTGAAATCGTCTGGTTCAACCGTCAGGCGGCGCGCTTGCTGGGACTCAAACGGCCGATGGATCTGGGCCTCCGGATCGATAATCTGATCCGGTCGCCGGAGTTCGTGCTCTACCTGCACGGCGACGATTTTGCGATGCCGCTGGTGATACGGCCGCCGGTGCAGTTGGACTCGTACCTGGCACTGCAGATGGTGCCCTATGGCGGCGGGCAGTCCCTGCTGCTGGTACGCGATGTGACGCGGCAAATGCGCTTGGAGTCGATGCGCAAGGACTTCGTGGCCAATGCATCGCACGAGTTGCGTACGCCGCTCACCGTGATTTCCGGGTACCTCGATACCTTGGCGGACGACACGTCCATTGATCCGGCGTGGTCCGGACCCATCAGGGATATGCGGGCACAGGCGCAGCGCATGAATGCCATCATTGCCGACCTCTTGGTTCTGTCGCGTTTGGAGTCGACGGACGGCGAAGCGGTCCGCGATGCGATCGACGTGCCGAGCATGCTGGAGCGGCTGCATCGGGATGCGCTCGCCAGCGCCGATCGGCCTCGCCACGTGGTATTGGAGTTGGAGTCCACGGATGGGCTGTTCGGTTCCGCCCACGAGCTCGAATCTGCCTTCACCAATTTGCTGGTGAACGGGATGAAATACACCCTGGCGGAGGGCACGGTGCGGATGCGCTGGTGGGTCGATGCGGAGGGTGCCTATTTTTCCGTCATCGACAGCGGCATCGGCATCCCGCCGGAGCACATCCCCCGCTTGACCGAGCGCTTCTATCGCGTGGACGCCGGCCGTTCCCGCGGGCAGGGCGGGTCGGGGTTGGGTCTCGCCATCGTCAAGCACGCCTTGCAGCGGCATGGCGGCTGGCTCGACGTCCAAAGCACGGAGGGCAAGGGTAGCACGTTTACCTGTCACTTCCCGCAGCAGCGAGTTTGGCAGCAGACCGTGCACGCGGCGGCGAGTGCTTGAAGTCACATATTTCGCACGCATTGTTGACGTGCGCAGCAATCGGAGTTAAAGGAAATCGCGCGCTACCGATGCGCGCATCGATCAGTGTTACAAGGTTCGAGATCTAAGGTTTATTTTTATGGAAACGGCCGACCTCACGCACCACATCTCTCGCCGCTTCAACGAGGACCTGGAAAAGGTCCGCAACCAGGTGTTGCAGATGGGCGGGTTCGTGGAGCAACAGCTGCACAAGGCGATCACCGCCCTGGTCGAGGGCGATAGCCGTCTGGGCGAATCGGTCGCGACCGACGATTACAAGGTCAACGGCATGGAAGTGTCGATCGACGAGGAGTGCAGCCGCATCCTCGCGATCCGGGCGCCGGCGGCCGGCGATTTGCGGGTAATCGTCGCCATCATCAAGACCATCACCGATCTGGAGCGCATCGGCGATGAAGGCGAGAAAATCGGCTACATCGCCTCGCGGCTCGCCACGATGGAGCGGCCCGCGGACAAGTACCGCGAAGTGAAGCACCTCGGCAGGCAAGTCGCGCAGATGGTGCATGACGCGCTCGATGCGTTTGCCCGCATGGATTCCCAGGCGGCGCTCAAGACCGCCCGGGAAGACAAGATGGTGGACGAAGAATATGAGTCGATTCATCGCCAGTGCATCACCTTCATGATGGAAGACCCGCGCACCATCCGGCGCGCGCTCGAGATCATGTGGATCGTGCGCGCGCTGGAGCGTATCGGCGATCACGCCAAGAATATCTGCGAGTACGTGATCTATATGGTTCACGGCAAGGATATCCGCCACACCTCGCTCGAGGATGTTGCCAAGCAAATCGACGCTGCGCACGCTATCCTGCGCAGCTGATGACTTCGCGCCAAGGGAATCTTCTCGGGTTTGCGGCCTGCGCAGGCTTGCTGGGCTATGCCTATTACGCGCAATTCGTCCTGCACCTCGAGCCCTGTCCGCTGTGCATTTTTCAGCGCGTCGGCGTATTCGCCGTCGGCGTGGTGTTTCTGATCGCGGCGGTACACGACCCGGTGGGCTGGGCCCGGCGTGTGTATGCGTCGCTGCTCGCCTCGTGCGCGCTGGCCACGATCGGCGTTGCGATTCGGCACCTGTATGTCCAGAGCCTGCCGGAGGGAAGCGTTCCGGCATGCGGGGCATCGCTCGATTTCATGCTCAAGGTGTTTTCCTTGAGCGAGGTGCTGGTCAAGGTGCTGACCGGCTCCGGTGAATGCGCCAAGGTGACCTGGCAGTTCCTGGGACTCGCGATGCCGGCCTGGGTTCTCATCGCCGCCCTGGTGCTCGGCGCGTACGGCACATGGATCAATCTGAGGCGCCAGGCCCCGGTATTGCGTTTCTGATGCCGAATCCGCCGCCGAAGTCGGACACCCTGCGCTTGACGGAGGCGCTGATCGCGCGCGCCTCGGTGAGCCCCACGGACGGCGGCTGCCAGTCGCTGATGATCGAACGGCTCGAGGCTGCCGGATTCACGGTGGAGCGCATGCGCTTCGGTCCGGTCGATAATTTCTGGGCGAAACGCGGGCGCGGCGGCCCCGTATTCTGTTTCGCGGGCCATACCGACGTGGTGCCGCCCGGCCCGCTCGATGAATGGGGCAATGACCCGTTCGTGCCGGTCATCAAGGACGGCCTCTTGTATGGGCGCGGCGCGGCCGACATGAAAAGCGGCCTCGCGGCCATGTTGACGGCCTGCGAAGAATTCGTGGGCCGGTATCCGGCCCATCGCGGCACGATCGCATTTCTGATCACCAGCGACGAAGAGGGGCCGTCGGTCGACGGCACGCGCCGCGTGGTCGAAGTGCTGCGCGAACGCAACGAGGCCATCGACTGGTGCCTGGTCGGCGAACCGTCGAGCGAGCAGGCGCTCGGCGACACCATCAAGATCGGCCGGCGCGGCAGCTTGAGCGGGCGGCTCACCGTGCACGGAATTCAAGGGCATATCGCCTACCCTCAATTCGCCGATAACCCGGTGCACGCGCTGGCGCCGGCGCTGGCGGAACTCGCGGCGCGAACCTGGGATCGAGGCAACGAGCATTTCCAGCCCACCAGTTTCCAGGTGTCGAACATTTCCGCCGGCACGGGGGCGCCCAACGTCATCCCGGGTGAACTGAAGGCGCGCTTCAATCTGCGTTTCTCCACCGAACAAACCGTCGACGGTCTCAAGACCGTGGTCGAGGAGCTGCTGCGGCGCCATCGGGTGAACTACTCGCTGGAATGGTTCATTTCCGGATACCCGTTCCTGACGGTTCCCGGCGAACTGTCGGAGGCCGCGATCCGCGCCGTGCAGGAGCAATTGCAAATCACGCCGAAACTATCGACGGGCGGCGGCACCTCGGACGGACGCTTCATCGCGCCCATGGGCGCCCAGGTGATCGAGATCGGCGTGATCAACGAGACCATTCACAAAGTGAACGAGTGCGTGCGCGTCGCCGACATCGATCTGCTGCAGCGCCTCTACCGGCGCATTTTGGAGCTGTTGCTCGCGGCGTAGGCTTTAGGCGGTGCGCTCGGTTCGGTTGAATGTAATCGGGGATAGCGTCAACGACACGCAAATCCTCGTTCCTCCGCCCGGCTTGCTGTCGATGCTGAGCTCCGCACCGATGAGTTCCGCCTGTTCGCGCAGCCCGACGAGCCCAAAGTGTCCCGGACGAAGCGCTCGCGGATCGAAGCCGATGCCGTTGTCTTCGATGCGCAATTCCAAGTGCGTGCCGTTCGTGGTCTGCAATCGAACGGCGATCCGGGTCGCCTGCGCGTGGCGCTCCACGTTCCGCAATACCTCTTGCGCCATGCGCAATAGCGTCTCCGCCCGCTCATCGCCGAACCGCGCGGCCTCAGGTTCCGCGCTGATATCGCCGGTGAGGCCGGTATGGTTGATGAAGCGCTCGAACGCGTTTTCGAGCGCAGGACCCAAGCCCGTCTCGCGCACCGCGTTGCCGCGCATTTGCGTAATGGCGGTGCGCGCCTCCTGCAGGCCTTCGTGGGCGATTCTTTCGGCGTGCGCGAGCTCGTTGGCCACGGCCGCAGGATCGCGCGCCTGAAGTCTGCGAAGAAACCTGATTTCGCTGAGTATGGCCATCATCGAGTGCGCGAGCGTGTCGTGCAGGTCGCGGGCAATGTTCAAGCGCTCGCGCACGATCGCGGCATAGCGCGACTCTTCCGCGAGGCGCTCCACTTCACGCGTGCGCACGGCGACGCGCCGCTCGAGTTCGCTGCGTTCCTGCTGAAGATCCCCCAGAATCTTCGCAAACGCACTTCCCAACTGCGCAACTTCGTCGACTCCGCCCGGCACTTCGATGCGCGCGGCTTCGTCTTGGCCGATGGCGGCGACCGAACCGGCCAGGCGTTTCAGGCGCCCGGTCAAATGCCGCGCGCCCAAGGCTCCGAGCAACGCCGTGGCGGCACCGAGACACATCGACACCCACAGTATTCGCAGCGCCAAGGCATCCGCGCGCTGATACACGCGCTCGTTCGGTTCGCTCAGCTGCACCTGCCATCCAAGTTGGCCTATTTCGTTGCCGGCGCTGAGCGGCGACCGTGCAACGAGGACATGCCGTCCATCGGGCAGACGCTCGAATTGCGGCGCGTCGATTGCTTCTTGCAATGTTTCCGCCAACGCTGCCGGCTGCTTTTCAGGAATGCCGTTCCAGGGCTTGTGCCGCGCGCTTTCCGGCCCGATCAGCACGATTCCCTCGCGATCCAGGACATACACTTTCGTGACGGCTCGAGGGTCCGATTCGTCGGTCAAACGCTCGGGATGATGGGCCGCCCGGCGCCAGCTCACATGCGCTGCGATGACCCCGGCGATACGGCCCCCTTCCTCGCGCACCGGAATGGCCATGTCGCTGAACTCCGTGGTATCGGCCGCCGATGACGCCGGCAAGCGCGTGGATTCTCCGAGGTCGCCGAGCCAAGGCCCATGCAATCCGTCCGCGAACCAGGGGAGCGCGCTCACATTGTCTCCCCGGTGGAAGGCGCCGTCCGACCTCACGATGTCGCCGTCGGCATCCGCGATGGCCACCCAGCCAAATCGCGGGTAGACTGCAACGAGTTCGTCGAAGACCGCGCCCAAGCCGTCATGGCCGAGAGCATTGCTCGCCCTCAGAATGGGTCCCGCCGCGCGAACGGCATCGAGGCGCGCGGACAGCGCCTGACCCAAATCCGAGCTGAGCTGATCGGTTTCGAGTGCGAGGCGCCGAATGTGCTGCTGCAACACGTTCACCCGGGCAATGCGGCCCACCCACACTGCCGCCGCGATCGAGAAGGTGACCGCCAGAGCAACGATCAGCCACATCGCTGATGCGACCAGACTGCGTCTCGGGTCGATGTTCCGGAGTATGGCCATGGCTCCACGTTAACAGGTGACTAAAGTCACTTCCAAACGATGCGTCGCGAGCTGCATGATTGCGCTCGAGTCATCACCGTTGGAAGTTTATATGAGGGTTATCTCGTGACGCCCGGTGAGCGAGTCGATCAACCGGCGATCCGGATCATCATTGCGGAGGATCAGGCCCTGGTCCGTCGGGGCGCCGCGGCCTTGATTTCCATGGAGCCCGACATGGAGGTGGTGGGTCAGGCGCGCAATGGGGCCGAAGCCGTCGAGCTCGCGCAATTGCTGCAGCCGGACGTGATTTTGATGGATTTGCACATGCCTCTGAAAGGCGGTGTCGCCGCGACTCGCGAGATCACGCGGGCGCTTCCGAATACCCAGATTCTCGTGCTGACCACGCTCAATGACGACGAAACGGTGTTCGAAGCGGTGCGCGCGGGCGCCCAGGCATATCTGCTGAAGGACGCGGAGGAAGATGAATTGCTGGACACCATCCGTGCCTTGAGGCGCGGCGAGTCCCGATTGACTCCCCAGATTGCCCGTAAAGTCATGGATCAATTCCGGCGGCTTGCGCCGATGCCGCGCGCGGAAACTGCTCTCGATAATGCGGCCGACATACTCCTGCCCGAGAAGGGACCCGCGCCGCAAAAAGGCGCGATCGGCACGGAATCGTTGACCGACAAGGAGGAAAAGATTCTCCAACTCATCGCCGAGAGCATGACCAATCGTCAGATCGCCAGCACATTGTTCCTGGCCGAAGGCACCGTCAAAAACTATGTAAGCCGCATCATGGAAAAGCTGCACGCCAACACCAGGACCGAGCTTGCCCTCCGGTCGATGAGGCAGCCCCGGCCGTAGTGACGTTGGTCATGGTCTAGATTATGCGCATTGCAATCAAGGACCCTGCATGTCCGTCGTCGAAATAGCGCTCAAGCGGCCTTACACGGTCGTCGCCTCCCTGATTCTCATCACTTTGACGGGTATCGGAGCGGCCTTGCGCATGCCCATCGACATCTTCCCGGAAATCGACATTCCGGTGGTTGCCGTCGTGTGGACTTACAACGGGATGAATGCGCGGGACATCCAGAACCGCATTCTGACGCTGCACGAGCGGCAGCTCGCCTCCCTCGTGGACGACATCTCGCGCATCGAAGCCATCAGCTACCAAGGCGTCGGGGTGGAAAAGATCTACCTTCACGAGGGCGCCGATGTGACGCGCGCCGTCTCGCAGCTCGCCAGCAGCGCGCTGGTGGTGCTCAAGTACATGCCGCCCAACATCACGCCGCCGCTGGTATTGCGGTATGGCGCTACCGATGTGCCGATCATTCAGTTGAGCCTTTCCAGCAAGTCGCTGCCCGACACCAAGCTCAACGATTTGGGCCAGAACATCATTCGACCTGCTCTCGCGGTGGTGCACGGCGCCGAGGTTCCCTACCCCTACGGCGGCAAGCCCCGCGTGATCATGGCCGATTTGGACTCGCAGGCGCTGCAAGCACGCGGCCTGTCCGCGTCGGACGTCAGCAGCGCCTTGCAACATCAAAATGTGATTCTTCCGGCGGGCGACGTGAAAATCGGGGACAAGGATTACACCTTGGCCATGAACAACTCCCCGGACGTCATCGAAACCATCAATGCGTTCCCCATCAAGCAAGTCGACGGACGAACGGTATTCATGCGCGACGTCGCGCACGTGCATGATGGATTTCAGGTTCAAACGAATTCGGTGTCGGTCAACGGAACTCCCGGCGCACTGATGACGATTAGAAAGACCGGCGGCGTGTCGACGCTCGCCGTGATCGACGGCGTGCGCGCGGCGCTGCAAGACATCAAAAAAGTCCTGCCTCGAGACGTCGCCGTCAAGGCCTTGTTCGATCAGTCGCTATTCGTGAAAGCGGCGCTCAATAGCGTGCTTCTGAGCGCGTGCATGGCGGCCGGGCTGACTGCGCTGGTCATCATCCTGTTTCTCGGCAATGTCCGTCTGTCCGTGATCATTCTCGCTGCCATCCCGCTGTCGATCATCACCGCCGTACTCTTCATCAATCTCGCCGGGCAAACGCTCAATACCATGACGTTGGGCGGATTTGCGTTGGCGATCGGGATTCTCGTCGACAACGGCACTGTCGTCATCGAAAACATCGAGCGCCACGTGGCCATGCACGAACCGCTCCATCAATCGATCGTCGTGGGCGCCAATGAAGTCGCGATACCCACGTTCCTGTCCACACTATGCATTTGTATCGTCTTCGTGCCCGTGTTTTTGCTGCAAGGTACGGCCAAGTATCTATTTTCTCCGCTGTCGCTCTCCGTCATCGGATCACTGCTTGCGAGTCTCGCGCTCTCGTTCACGATGGTACCGGTGCTGTTCAACTATTTGATGCGCCGCGCCGTGCATGAATTCGGCACGGAAACTGCAGACGAGCGGGCGCACGAGAATGTCCGTGCCAAAAATCCTCTGGTCAGATTTCAAGCGGGATTCGAACGAGGATTCGAGAGATTTCGGGAAAGCTACCGCAATACCCTCTCATGGGCGCTTTCTCAGGCGCGTCTGACGGTGGCGGCATTCGTCGCATTGATGGTGGTGTCGGTGCTCCTGTTTCCGTTGTTGGGCCGGGATTTCTTTCCCCAAGTCGACGCAGGGCAGATGCGCCTGCACGTCAGGGCGCCGCCGGGAACGAGATTGGAGAGGACCCAGCAGTACTTCTCCGAAGTCGAGGCGCAGATCCGGAAACTGATAGGCAAGAGCCAAATCGACGTCATGCTGGATAACATCGGGTTGCCGTATAGCGGCATCAATATTGCGCTGAGCGATTCGGCCACGGTCGGCCCGATGGACGGCGAGATATTGATTTCATTGAGCGAAAAACATACTCCGACGGCGAAGCTAATTGCCATGTTGCGCCGCGAGCTGCCCGCGCGATTTGCCGAACTTCAGTTCTTCTTTCAACCCGCCGACATCGTCGACCAGGTGCTCAATTTTGGCCAGCCGGCACCCATCGACGTGAGAATTTCGGGGCCGGATCAAGCGGCCGCGTTTGCTCTGGCGTCGCAAATCGCACGCGCCTTGACGCGCGTCGCAGGCGTCGTGGACTCGCATGTATTTCAAGTCCCGAACGCGCCGGCGCTGACCGTGGACATGGATCGCACGCTGGCGACTCAGACGGGGGTGACGCAACAGGAGGCGGCCAATAACGTGCTCGTGGCTACGAATTCGAGTGCGCAGAGTGCGCCGAACTTCTGGGTTGATCCGCGCAACAGCGTGAGCTATCCGCTCGTGGTTCAAGTTCCACCCTACCGATTCCGTTCGTCTCAAGATCTTCAGACGATGCCCGTGACCTCGGGAGCGGGTGCGGCAGCTGGGCAGTTGTTGTTGAATCTGGCGTCCTTTGGCCGCGAGGCGGTTCCCATGGTGAGCTCGCAGTTGAATATTCGCCCGGTCTTCGATGTACATGCGGACGTGCAGGGCCGTGATCTATATGGGGCTGCCCAAGACATCGACAAAGTGTTGACGGCCAATCGGCCGGATGCGTCGAAGGCCCTGAAGGTGACCTTGAGCGGCCAGGTGGAGACCATGCGCGAAAGCTATACGGGCCTGTTCACCGGCATCGCGCTCGCCATCATCCTGGTGTATCTGTTTCTCGTGATGAATTTTCAGAGCTGGATCGATCCTCTCATCGTGTTGATGGCGGTGCCATTTGCCCTGGGCGGCGTACTGTGGATGCTGTTCCTCTCGCAGACTCCCATGAGTGTGCCGGCGCTCATGGGCACGCTCATGTGCATCGGCTTGACGACCGCGAACAGCATTTTGGTGGTCAGCTTCGCCAATCAACGCATGGCGGTGGGCGACGACCCCGTGCGCGCGGCTACGAGCGCGGGTTACACACGCCTGCGGCCGGTGCTGATGACGGCGGGGGCGATGATTCTCGGAATGGTGCCGATGGCATTGGGCATCGGCGAAGGCGGCGAACAGAACGCGCCCCTGGGGAGGGCGGTGATCGGCGGCTTGCTCTTCGCGACGTTTGCGACTCTGATCTTCGTACCCACGATGTATAAATTGCTGCGCCGTCAACCGGCCGCCGTCACTGATTCGGACCTCAAAGGTAGAGCCAATGCAATCGCATGATCCGCAAAATCCCGCGACCCCGGCGCGTCTGAGCGAGGATCCGTCTCATGGCAAGTATCCCGACGATGTGTCGCGCGGGGAACAGGACGAGGTGTCGACGAGCTTCGCTCCCGGGACGGGTCGACGCACCAAGACCGGCGTAGGCATTGCGGCTGCGTTCTTCCTGGTTTGTTTTGTCGTCGTGATCGTGGTGCGCTATTTCCACGCACACGCGGTCGCGACAGCCGGCGAGACTGCCTATTCGACGCCGCCGCCCGTGGACGTCGTCATTGCCCGCCGGGCAACCCTGGGCCAGGATCTGGTCCTTCCGGGAGAGACGGCGGCGTGGTACGAAACGACGATTTACGCGCGCGTCAACGGCTACGTGGCGAAGTGGTCGGTGGACATCGGCGATCACGTCAAAAAGGGCCAGGTGCTGGCGATCATCGAGACACCCGAGCTCGATGCCGAGTTGCAAGCTGCCCG
>DASYFQ010000215.1:0-18986 GCA_036498345.1 Steroidobacteraceae bacterium | reverse complement strand
TATCGGGGGCCCATCAATTATTCGTCGGCCCAACTCGCGCAGGCGGACGAGACATTGCTGGGACTTTACCGCGCCCTCAAGGATGCGGACACCTCGGGCTCCGCCGATGCGGAGTGGCTCGCCAGATTCCGCGGGGCCATGTACGATGATTTCAATACGCCGGAGGCGCTGGCGGTGATGCAGGGTGTGGCGCGCGAACTGAATCAGGCGAAAGCCGCCGCGAACGCGGCGAAGACGGCCGGTACGGCCGCGACGCTGCGTGCCATGGGTGCGGTGCTGGGTGTGCTCCGGCAGGATCCCGATACGTACTTGAAGCGCAGCGTGGGCGACAAGCTCATTTCCGAGTCGGACATCGAGGCGCTGCTCGCGGCACGTCAGGCCGCGCGCGCGGCCAAGAATTTCTCCGAATCCGACCGCATCCGCGAGCAGTTGACCGCCGCCGGGATCTTGCTCGAGGACAAGCCGGGGGGCGCCACTCAATGGCGGCGCGCCTAGCCGCAGGCCGGGCTACCCTGGACGCTATGGGGGGAACCCGCTATGGAGGGAACCTAGGCACGCTTGGAGCGCGCCTGGCTATCATTGGGCGCTTGACGGGAGCGACCGAGCGGAACGCCGCCGTTAAGAACGGCGCGCCGTCAGCACGCCGACCGCGAGGCCCACGACCGCCGCAATTCCGATGACTTGCCAGGGGTTGTCTCGAACGAACGTGTCGGTGCGCTGGCCGACTTGCTGCGCCTGATCGCGGATTTGAGACGCGGTATCGGCGGCCGCGCTCTTGGCGGCCACCAGGGCGAGCTTGACCTTGGCGCGCACTCTGGCGATTTCGGGCGAGTCGACATCCTTCAGGGCATTGGTCAAATCCTCGACGCTGCTGAGAAAACTATTGACCTGGGCGTTCGCGAAGTCGCCAACTTTCCGCGCCGTCGGCGAATTTGATAGAGATTCCATTTGTGCTCCTCGATTGATTGTTGTGGCGCCCTAGGCGCGGCGACCGATGCTCATCAAGAAAGTGATCAAGGCACCGATCAGAAAGACGACGAATAGTATTTTCGCGATACCGGCGGCGCCGACCGCGATGCCGCCAAAGCCAAAGAAGGCGGCAATCAGCGCGATGACGAAGAAGACCACGGCGTAGTGAAGCATGATGGGACCTCTTGCAACGGGGCAGCATTTCTGCAGGTGGCGGCAAGTATCGGTGAATTGGCCCGGGATTGCAGTCGGATGGCGTCGTCGCCCTCTGTAGGACACGGCTCACGCCCAAGGGAGAGGCGCGGGATTCTGCGATAATTGCCCGGATGACTACGCTATTGATCGTGTATCACTCGATGACCGGCGGGACGTTGCAAATGGCGCAGGCCGCGGCCGGAGGCGCCCGCACCGAGCCCGCCTTGCGGGTGTCGATGCTGCCCGCCGACGATGCGCAAGCGACCGACGTGCTCGACGCCGGCGGCTTCATATTTGCGACCCCGGAAAATCTGGCGGCGATGTCCGGAAAGATGAAGGATTTCTTCGATCGCACCTACTATGCCGCGCTCGATCGGCTGAATGGCAGACCCTACGCAACGCTGATCTGCGCCGGCAGCGATGGCCGAAGCGCCGCCCAACAGATCGAACGCATCGCCACCGGCTGGCGTCTCAAGCCCATTGCCGATCCCATCATCGTCTGCACGCATGCGCAGACCGCGGAAGCCATTCTGCGGCCCAAGCACATCGCCGAGCAGGATCTGAAACGCTGCGCGGAGCTCGGCGCGACCTTGGCCGCGGGCATCGCGCTCGGTATATTTTAGCCATGAGCGTGCCGGGGATTGGCTATCATGAGCCATGCTCGATGATTTCATCCGTTGGCTCGGTGCCACCCCCGTCAGCCAGGTGATTCAAGAGGATCTCTGGATCATCCCGACGGTCCAGAGCGTGCACATTCTCGCCATCTCGGTGGTTCTGGCATCGATGGCGATGTTCGATTTGCGGTTGCTCGGACTCGCGGGCAAGCGCAACAGCATTGCGGCATACTCCCGGCGCTTCATGCCTTGGCTGTGGGGCGCTCTCATCGTGCTGGCCGCCAGCGGCTGCATTCTCATCGTCGGGGAGCCAAAGCGCTCGCTCGGCAACTTGGTGTTTCAACTGAAAATGAGCATGCTGGCGACGGTGATCATCGTGACGCTCTGCTTTCAATCCGTGCTCAGGCGCGATCTCGCCGGCGGCAGCGCCGATTTGCTGCCGGCGCACGCTGCCGCCGCCAAGGTGACGGGACTGCTGTCGCTCGCCCTATGGGTGGGGATCGCGGTCGCCGGGCGATTGATCGCGTACACAGGCTAGGCCGTGTTCGATCGCTTCCTGCATTGGCTCGAATCCACCCCGCCCGCGATCGCCATCAGCGAATCCTCCTGGCTGTTTCCGGGGATCGAAAGCGTTCATGTGCTCGCCATCGCCTTGGTGGTGGGTTCGATTACCATGGTGGATCTGCGGCTGCTCGACCTCAACTTGCGCGAGCGCAGCGTCGGCGAGTTGATCGCCGAAGTATTGCCGTGGACGTGGACAAGTTTTGCCGTGGCCGTGTGCACCGGCGCCCTGATGTTTTCGTCCAATGCGACCCACTACTGGGGCACCGTACCGTTTCGCGCGAAAATGCTCCTGTTGATCCTGGCAGGCATCAACATGATGGCGTTCCATGCCACGATCCATCGATCGGTCGACAGCTGGGGCCGCCGGCCGCCAACCCCGCGGGTCGCTAAAATCTCCGGTGGACTCTCCCTGGGGTTATGGATTGGCGTGGTGACGCTGGGCCGCTGGATCGGTTTCGTCTGACGGCGACGTCGACGGCGACGGCGATTGCGATTGCGATTGCGGCGGGGACGGAGGCGATTGCGGCGACGGCGGCGAGGGTGGACTCACCGCGGGCGCGGTCGGGGGTACTACGGGCGCCAGGGCGCGAGCCCGCGCCAGATCGCTGGTCGGGGGCGGAAGCTGCTGCATCTCCACGGTCGTGGGGTTGATCACCGAGGGGTTGTCGCGCAACTTCACGTACAGCCCGCCTTGAGTCGGGTGCGGAACCGGCAACGCAGATCCCAAGAACCCGTCGGGAACCTGCACCGGATGGCTGAATGCCGGATCGTTCGAGACGGAGTCGACCAGGAATAGATTCACCCCGGAGAGTTTGCACGCCAGTTCCGGCGTCGATGGGCATGCGAGGTCTTTCAGCACGGGCAGACGCACCAGATTGCCCAAGGGTTGCCAGTCTCCGCCGATTCCCTTGGCCACCGCGCGAAATTGCAAAGGTCCGAATGCGGAGCTGCCGAACGCCTTCGCGGGATTGAGCGTGGCCACGGCGACCTGCGTGTTCTCGAGCGTGATGCCGCCGTTGACGAAGCTCAGCACGGTCGCGGACGACTCATCGCCGGTGGCGACTTCTATGTTCTCGTCACGGGCAAATACCGTCGGCCACTGGGTGCGCACGGCGAATGTGAGAGTCGCGTCCGGCGGCAGCTCGCTTTCATCGGCCAATTGGATATTGCTGTCTCTGCTGGAGGGCGACGGTTGTATGCTTTTACCGATCAGGATCACGCGGGGGCGCGGTGCATCCACGGAGGCGATCAGCGGCCGTACCCGCCCATCTTTCAGAGTGATTTTTGCGGCGATGCCGCGCTCTTGCTTCAGGCCGGCCGCGGCCTGCGCGTCTTGCGCGACCATCGTCAGTTCATCGCCCCCATTGCGGGTGGACAGCTCGCCCGGCACGAAGGCAACGTTCCTGATCGACAGGCCCGCGACCTCATCGAGGCGGCTGCCCTTCAGTACTCCCTGCGCATCGCCGGCATGAAGGGCGAAGCCGTCGAAATGACCCGCCTCGGCAAAAGTCTGTATCGCGATCTGCTGCGGCTGCGTGACACCGGACTGGGTCACCCACAGGGTCATGGCGCCGGGTTTGGCCTCCTGGAGCGGCAGCTTCACCTCGAGCTCATTGGGCTTGACCGACTTCCAGTCAGCCTTCAGCTCCTTGCCGGCAGGATCTTTCAACATGATGCCATCCACGCAACTGACGCTGTCGGCCTGCAGGTGAACCGTATCTTGGCGGCCGACCACCAGCGCGTCTTCGTCGCCGGCAGCGAGTTCCCAGGACTTCGCGCGAGCATTCATCAGCAGGAAGCCCGGACCGTGGTAGCGCTCGAAGCCCCAGTATCCCTGCAACGTCGCATGCACGCTGTCCATCAGGCCCGCGGCATGCAGTGCGGAAGTGTCGACCAGGTAACCACCCTGAGCCGCATCGGCGGTGGCCGGCAGGTCGATGCTCTTTCCGTCTTTTCCGGTCAGGCTGAGCGTCACGTCATGCGCGTACGCGGTGGAAAATACCAGCGGCGCGCCGTCGACGGGCAGCACCAGGGCGGTTCGGCCGGCGCAGTAGATGTCCTTGGGATTTACCGCGTGCAAGGGAGGCAATTGGGGCATTTCAACTGCCGGCAGCGCCACGACCAACACCGATTGGGGGCTGTGAAAGGACGGTGCAGTATTCAGCGTCAGCGCCAGCTTGTCGCCTCGTTGCGAAGCCAAAGCAGGAATGTATTGGTATTGCGCGGTACGGAAGGAGTCGAAGATGCGCGCAATATCGAGGACCGATGCGACGTAGGGGCTGTAGTAGCCGTAGCTCAGCTGCGGCGTGTAGCTTGCCTCCAGCGCCAAATCGCTGCCCGGGCCCGACGTCAGCGCTTCGACGATCGACGTGCTGTGCCCGTCGTTCAATATGAGCGACTCCTGGCCCTGCATCAGGCAGGGTGCTTGCAGCTCGGGAATCCGGTCGAGACATTTCGGCTCGACCTTGATCGCCAGGCTCCGGGCGAGGAGCGGCGCGGCCTCGCTCAGCTTGGCCGGGTCGGCGTCATTGAGGAGACGAATGGCCGCGAGATACCGTTCCAAGCGAGAGCGGTCCAGCGCCGCCTGGTTGAGGTCCTGCGACGTGCGCACGAATGCACCGGGACGCCCCCGCACCGCGCTCACCAGGGTTCTAAAATCGCCGCCCGTTTGCGGGGCCAGGAATACCAGGACTTGTTGCGCACCCTCCGGCACGGTTACCGTCAATCCGTCGCGTCCGCATTTTCCGGTCCAGGTCTTGCAGGGGAAGAACCAGCTTTCCGGCGGCGGGTTGGTCGAGCCGCTCAAAAATGCGGCCACCATCAAGTAATGCGCGGATTGCGTAGCCGGAAAATCGGCTTTGATCCAAACGCGGTCGCCGGCCGCGAGATTTGGCACCTGAGACGCGGGCAGCGTCTGTGCGCCTCGGGTGATCCTGACGTCGAGGACCGGACCGGCGAGGTCGAATGGCGCGGGGCCGGCCCGCACCGTTGCAGCCAGAAATATTGCTAAAATGAGCGGGCGGCTTCGCAAATGCATGTACTCGATGTCTCCCTGGTGCGGTTCACGGGCTTAGAGCGCGGTTCGCCCGCGAAGTTCGGATGCGGGAGTGCCGGCCTCGATTCGGGTCCCCTACGGAGGAACATGGCTAAAACTCGACAGCAGTGCACCCACCTCGGTATGGTAAGGGAAGTGGTGCCAAGCGGCGATGGTTGTCAGGAATGCCTCGCGATGGGCGACACCTGGGTGCATCTGCGCTTGTGCAGGACTTGCGGACACGTCGGGTGCTGCGACGATTCGAAGAATCGCCATGCCCGCAAGCATTTCCTCAAAGCCAAACACCCGATAATTTCATCGTTAGAACCCGGAGAAGATTGGAGCTGGTGCTTCGACGACGAGCTCGAGGTGTTCTTGCCGTGACGGCGCAGATCAACGACGAAGGCATGGCCAATAAGCCGCCGTTCAGCGGCCGCAAAGCGCAGATGTTTCCGCAATTGACTCCCGTGCAGATTGCGCGGCTGGAAGCGCACGGCACTCATCGCCGAATGAGCAAGGGAGAGATATTGGCGGAGCCCGGCGACCGCCACCGCCCCATGCTGGTCGTTCTCTCGGGCAGCATCGAAGTGGTCCAAACCGGCATGGACGGAGAAGTGCTGGTCGTGGTGCACACCGCGGGCAGCTTCACCGGAGAAATGAGCACGCTTCAAGGTATCGGCAGCTTGGTGCGGGCGCGCGTCCGCGATCCGGGCGAGGTCATGGTCATCGGCGAGGAGCGCCTGCGCACGATCATCCAGACCGACGCCGAACTCAGCGAACTCTTCATGCGTGCCTTCATCTTGAGACGCGTCGGACTGATCGCCTCCCAGGCGGGCGACGTGATCTTATTGGGTTCGAGCTACTCGGCAGGAACGCTGCGGTTGCAGCAATTCCTCACTCGAAATTCGTTTCCGTACGTCAATCTCGACGTGAACACGGATGCGGCCGTACAGACTCTGCTGGAACGCTTTCACATCAAAGCCGACGATGTTCCCGTGGTGCTGTGCCGCGGCGAAGTGGTGCTCAAGAATCCCAGCAACGAAGAGGTGGCCGCATGCCTCGGGATGAATCAGCAGATCGACGATGTACGCGTTCGCGACCTCATCGTCGTGGGCGCCGGGCCGTCGGGATTGGCCGCCGCCGTCTATGCCGCCTCGGAGGGACTCGATGTGTTGGTGCTCGAAACGGGCACGCCCGGCGGCCAAGCCGGATCGAGTTCAAAAATCGAAAACTATCTCGGATTTCCCACTGGCATTTCCGGCTTGGCGCTCGCTGCCCGGGCGCGAGTCCAGGCGCAGAAATTCGGCGCCGAAATACGCACCGCCTACTCGGCATTGAAACTCAATTGCGATCAACGGCCGTATGCGGTCGACCTTTGTCATGGGAGCGCGGTGCGGGCGCGCGCCATCATCATCGCAACCGGCGCGGAGTATCGCCAGCTCGCGATAGAAAACGCGTCGCGCTTTCTCGGCACGGGTATCTATTACGCGGCCACCGCCACGGAAGTCAGGCGCTGCGAAATGCAGGAAGTGATCGTGGTGGGCGGCGGCAATTCGGCCGGCCAAGCCGCGGTCTATCTGGCCGGCAAGTGCCGTCGCGTGCACCTCTTGGTGCGTTCCGCGGGGCTGGCCGACACCATGTCCCGTTATCTCATCCGCCGTATCGACGAAACGCCCAACATCACGCTGCATACGAACACCGAGATCACGGCGCTGGAAGGCGATGAGCAACTGGAACGCGTGATTTGGAAGACCGCGCCGGGCCCTGTCGATGAGACACATGCCATCGGTCACGTCTTTCTCATGACGGGTGCCGTTCCGAGTACCCGCTGGCTGACCGGCTGCATCGCCTTGAACGACAAAGGATTCGTGCGCACGGGGACCGATCTCAATACGGCGGACTTGCCGGCTGCACCCGGGTTCAGCGCGCGCGCGCCGCAGTCATTCGAGACGAATTGGCCCGGGATTTTCGCGGTCGGCGATGTGCGTTGCGGAAGCGTCAAACGGGTGGCGGCCGCGGTCGGGGAAGGGTCCGCGTGCGTGCAGCAGGTGCATCAGGCACTCCGCGATTGAAAGCCATCGACTTCATGCAGAATTCCCCGGAGGTCGCCCGCCGGCTGATCGGAATGACGTTGCTCGTCGGCGACGTCGGCGGAATCATCGTCGAGACCGAGGCGTACGACAGGGAAGATCCGGCGTCGCACACCTTCTCGGGTCCGACGCCGCGCAACGCCGTGATGTTCGGGCCTCCCGGCCATGCCTACGTGTATCTTTCCTATGGCATCCATTGGTGCCTCAATTTCGTGTGCCGAGAAGCCGGACATGGCGCGGGCGTGTTGATTCGCGCCCTCGAGCCGACGGCCGGCGTGCCGCTGATGATCAAACGCCGGCGACAGCAAGATCCGCGAATACTTTGTGCGGGGCCCGGCAGGCTTGCTCAGGCTCTCGCCATCACTCGCGAACTGAACGGCCACTGCATCGATATGCCGCCGTTCAGCCTCACGGCGGCGAGCGGGCGCGCGCGGATCGTGTGCGGGCCGCGAATAGGTATCTCCAAGGCCGTGGACCAGCCTTGGCGCTTTGGACTGGCGGGCTCACACTACGTCAGCCGTCCGTTTCGCAACCAGAGGGGTGGTGAATGAAAGAGTTGCAAGAAGCGCTGTCCGAGATCCACTCGATTCGCAATCAGGTCGCGCACGGTACGGAATTTCGCGGTTATGGTCCGGCATCCATTGCAGCGAGCGGAATCCTTGCGCTGCTGGTCGCGGCGGCGCAGATGCAGTGGATGCCGAAGCCTGCGCGGGCGGATTTCATGGTGTGGCTGGGCGTTTGGGCGGGGACCGCCGTCGTCTCGGTGTTGCTGACCGGCATCGAGACTTTTGCGCGGTCCCGGCGGGTGCACGTGGGATTTGCCCGGGAGATGATTCAATCCGCGGTCGTCCAGTTCCTGCCCGCCGTGATGGTCGGATTTTTGCTGACGGTCGTGCTGATGCGCGTGGTGCCGGAGGAGGCTTGGATGTTGCCCGGCCTGTGGGAGTTGATCTTCAGCTTGGGAGTATTCGCCTCCTGCCGATTTCTGCCGCGACAAATGTTCGCCGTCGGCGCGTGGTATCTGGCGGCCGGACTCTTTTGCCTGGCCGCCACGAGCGCTACCCGCACGCTGTCGCCCTGGGCGATGGGCATCCCGTTCGGCGTCGGCCAACTGCTGGTCGCAGCAGTACTTCGGTTCGGATATGGAGAACCTCTTGAATAAGCGCGGCAGCAAAAAAGGCGCCGCTCCTCGATTCGCATACGATGGGCTGGACCGTCTCATTCACGAACGCGCACGCTTGAGCGTGCTCACCTCGCTCGTCACTCATTCGAAAGGATTGCTGTTCGGCGACCTGAAGCAACTGTGCGCGCTGACGGACGGCAATCTCAATCGGCATTTGCAGGTACTCGAAGAAGCCAAGCTGATCGTCATTACCAAAGGGGTCCAAAATAACCGCCCGCAGACGTTTTGCCGCATTACGTCACTGGGGCGCAAGCGCTATGTCGAGTACCTCTCGGTACTCGAGCAGGTGCTGCTGGATGCGGCAATCGCCGTGAGATCGGAATGGAGCGCGAAAGAAGCGACTTGACGATCAATTGCCCTTTCCGGCGCCTCCGACCGAGGGCGGCCGCGCCGACGCGGCCCACGGCCACATTCTCTCGAGGACGCCGTCGCGCCTGACGAAGCGGTGCCACAGCGCCGCCAAAATATGCATAGCGGCGAGCGTAAACAAGGCGTAAGCGAGGTAGCCATGCAGATCTTCCGTTGGTTCGAAAACGGAGCGGTCGGACGCCATGCCGAAATTCACTTGGAACAAACCAAGCTCGAATGCTCTGCCGTGCCAGACAAAGGCCACGATGCCGGCGATGGGCGTCACGAACAGCAATGCGTACACGGTGAGGTGCAGGGCGCGTGACGAGCGGCGGTAAATCGCGCCGACGGTCGTCGGCAACGGCGGAGGCGTGTGGGTGACGCGCCAGCCGAATCTCGCCAATACGGCGGCCCATAACATGAGACCGAACAGGGCGTGAATATTGATCCAGAACTCATGAGATCGTTTTGGCCAGGAGTCATGCAGCAGTCCGAGGAGCCCGACCAAGATCAGCAGTAGGGCAACCGTCCAGTGGAAAGCGATCGCGCCGCGTCCGTAGGATCTCGGATGATTGTAGGAAGGCGCTGGCGGGTCGGTATAGGTCACTTGCATCCCATTATCAATACCATGTACTTTGTGTAACAAAGCGAACTAGTGTCAAGCGTCTCATGTCGCAATTTAGTAGCAGTGCACCTCCACGGTGCGGAAGCGGCCAAAAAGGAACATATGCCTCATCGTGTCATCATCGAAGCAAGTCTCCCCGTTTCTCCATGCCCCGGAGGAATAGAGTGACCGCGGCCGCCCTCTCGGGGTTCCCATGGATCGGATTCGCGCTCGCGGCTTTCGCAATGGTGCATGGCATTGTCGTGTGCATCGTCATGCGAATGAGGGCCCGATCCTCGCGGTTCGCGACGGACGGCCTGCCTCCGGTCACGATTTTAAAGCCTCTATGTGGGGCCGAGGCGGAAACATATGAGTGCCTGCGCTCATTCTGCGATCAGGCGTACCCCGAGTATCAGGTAGTCTTCGGCGTCAGCGATTCGAACGACCCGGTGCTTGCCATCGTGTATCGCTTGCAACGGGAGTTTCCGCAGCGCCACTTGGCCGTAGCGATCGATCGCCGGCAGCACGGCAGCAACCGTAAAGTGAGCAATCTCATCAATATGATGCCGCTCGTGCGCCATGAATTTCTGGTGCTGTCCGACAGCGACGTGCGGGTGGAGCGTGATTATCTCGCCAAAGTTGCGGCACCGCTTCACGACCCCGGCGTCGGCGTCGTCACCTGCGCGTATCGCGGGCGTCCCCGCCAAGGTTTGTGGTCGCTGCTGGGATCCTTATTCGTCAACGAATGGTTCATGCCGTCGGTACGCGTGGCGGCCCTGGCCGGTTCGCGGTCCTTTGCGTTCGGCGCAACCATCGCGATAAGGCGCCAAGTGCTCGCGAACATCGGCGGCTTTGCGTCGATCGCCAATCAATTGGCCGACGATTATCGACTGGGGGAATTGACGCGCCGCCGGGGATTGCGCACGGTGCTCTCCGAGGTCGTGGTCGACGTCTGCGTGGCCGAACGCAGCTTCGCAGATCTGGTGCGGCACGAACTTCGATGGCTGCGCACGATTCGCGCGCTCCGGCCGGTAGGATACGGATTTACCTTCATCACGTTCGGGATGCCGGTGGCGGCGCTGGGAGTCCTTCTGACCGGGGGTGCGACGCCCGTCGTCGGCATGCTGGCGATCACCGCGCTCGCGCGCGTCATGCTACATTTATCGATGCGCCAGCCGGGGTCCTCTCCCTGGCAGCTTGCCGTTTTGCCGCTGAGAGACACGCTGAACCTGGTGCTGTGGATTTGGAGTTTCGTGACGCGCCACGTTCACTGGCGAGAGGTTCGGTACTTCGTGACTCGCGATGGATCGGCGCAGCCCGTGTGAGGGATTTGCCTGTGTGAGGGAATGACGCAAGAACTCAATGCAAAAATTTTTGATCGTTACCGCCGATGATTTTGGGCTGCACGAAGCTGTCAATGAGGCGGTTGAACAGGCAAGCGAGGCAGGGGTTCTCACGGCGGCAAGTCTGATGGTGGCGGCACCCGCGGCCGCCGACGCGATTCGGCGCGCGCGCGCTCTGCCGCATTTGCGCGTCGGCCTGCATCTGGTGCTTGCGGACGGCAGCGCGATGCTCGCGCCCGATCTCATCCCGGATCTTGCCGATCGGGCCGGCCGCATGAACAGCCGCATGTTTGTCAACGGCGTACGTTTCTTCGCGTTTCCCGGGGTGCGCAGGCAACTGGAAGCGGAGATCCGCGCGCAGTTTTCGGCCTTCGCGCGTACCGGGCTCACCCTGGATCACGTCAACGTGCACAAGCATTTTCATCTGCATCCCACGCTGCTGGAGATGCTGCTGCGCATCGGCCGCGAGTACGGCGTTACGGCGGTGAGAGTGCCCGATGAGCCTCTTTGGTTTGCGGCGCGGGGCGGGGGGTTCTCAGGCGCCAATGCCGCGTTGCTGGCGCCGTGGATCGCGCTCATGAAGCGCCGCTTGCGCAGGGCGCAAGTGCCGTACAACGATCGGGTATTCGGTGTCGCCGCGAGCGGGGCCATGGACGAGGCAAAGCTGCTGGAAATCATTGACCGACTGCCGCCGGGAGTCACGGAGATCTATCTTCACCCCGCCACCCTGTCGGGAAGTGCGATCGCTTCATCGATGAGCCAGTATCGGCATGCCGAGGAGCTGGCCGCGCTGTTGAGCCCGCGGGTGCGCGGCGCCATCGCCGCCGCCGGAATCGGCCATGGCGGATTTGCGGATGCGCTGCGCGCGCGCCGCCTGCAAGCGGCGTGAAACCGATGGGCGTTCACACCTGCATGTGACCCAGCGGAATTCGAGCCGTGCGCTTGACGGTGGCCAGCACCACGCTCGACTGCATGTCGCGAACATTGGGGACTCTGATGAGCTTCTTGAGCACCACATTGCTCAAGGCGTCCAAATCCTTGCCGTACACCTCGAGAATGAAGTCATAACTGCCGGTCATCGCGAAACACTTAGTGACCTCGTCCATGAGCAGGATTTCCTTCTCGAACCTCGCCACCGTGTCGTCGGTGTGCTCCGTCAACTTGACCTGGACGATCGCGAGCACTCCGAGTCCAACGCGGGCGGGATTGAGGATGGCCGCGTAGCCTTCGATGGCGCCGCTCGATTCCAGCGCCTTGATGCGCCGCGCACAGGGAGTGGGCGACAACCCGACGGCCTCGGCGAGCTCCACCACGGACAAGCGGCCGTCGCGCTGCAATGCGGAAAGTATCCGGGCATCAAAGCGGTCAAATTCCATGATTCAAACCCATAATTTCATGTTTTAGCTCCGGAGAAGCCATAAATTAGTGATTATCACCAATCATTATGCCTATTCATGGCGTTTTTGGCGATTTTCGCGGGCAGGCCTGGACTAGTCTTTGCTGATGAATGCAAGCCCCAAGCCGGTGCAGAGGGTGCCGGGACTCGGCTCCCTCGATTGGCGCGCCGTGGTGCGACAAATCGCGACGTCGCGCGCGCTCGACGACCTCGAAGAATCGAGGCTCCTGCCGGAGCGCAAGGTCCTGTATCAATTCTCGGCGCGTGGACACGAGCTTACCCAGGTGCTGTTGGGCAATCAGCTCACCGGCCTTCGCGATGGCGTGGGCGCCTACTATCGGTCACGGCCCCTGCTGCTGCGTCTGGGGCTCGGGCTCGAGGATGCGCTGGCGGCCACCATGATGCGCGCCGGCGGGATGAGCGATGGACGCGATATCGGCGTTGTGTTCAACCTGCCGCGCAAATCAGGCGCCTGCGTGCTGCCGGTGTGCGGCGGCGTCGGCACGCAATACACGCCCGCCGTAGGCTGGGCAGCGGCGTTGCGCTATCGCGCAGCTGTGCTCGGCGACAAGGAATGCGAGACCAGCATCGCTGTCGCGCATGGCGGGGATGCCTCGACGGCCACGAACGGCTTCTGGTCGGCGCTCAACATCGCGACGACCGAACGGCTGCCGCTCTTGTTCTTCATCGAGGACAATGGCTACGGGATTTCGGTGCCGTCGCGGCAGCAGACTCCGGGCGGCAACATCGCCAGAAATCTCGAAGGCTTTCATGGGCTGCGGGTGCTCGACGGCGATGCCTCGGATCCGATGGCGGCTGCGGCGCTCATCGAGGATGCAGTCACCGGGGTTCGGTCGGGCGGCGGCCCGGCGTTGATCCGATTGACGGTGCCGAGGCTCTCCGGACATTCGGGACAGGACACTCAGGCGTACAAAAGCGCGCGCGAAATCGCTGACGAGAAACAGCGCGATCCCTTCGAAAGGCTCCGCGCGCAGCTGGTGCCGAGCATCATCTCGGCCGCCGATTGGGATCTGGACGTTGCGCAGGGCCGCCAAGCGGTCGCGGACGCGCTCGCTGCCGTCGAACGCCGGAGCGCTCCGGATCCGGGCCGCGTGCGGCGCTATGTGTTTTCGGAAACCGCGGCCGACGGTTCGGTGGAAGTGCAGCAGCAGGGCGGAACGTATGGCGAGGGCGTGGTGCCGCCGCCGGGCACCCCGCATGCGAGTCCTCAACGACCGCGCATCAATATGGTCACGGCGGTACGCCGCACGCTCGAGCACGAGCTTGCCGTCAATCCTCGAATGCTCATTTTCGGGGAGGACGTAGGCCGCAAGGGAGGCGTGCACGCCGCGACTCTCGGGTTGCAGGAGAAATTTGGACCCTCACGGGTGTTCGATACCAGTCTTTCCGAGGAAGGCATCATCGGCCGAGCCGTCGGCATGGCGGCGGCCGGACTCATGCCGGTGCCGGAAATTCAATTTCGAAAATATGCGGACCCGGCGGCAGAGCAGCTCAACGACTGCGGCACGATGCGCTGGCGTACCGTCAATCGATTCGCCGCGCCCATGGTGGTGCGTATCCCCGGCGGCTTTTTCAAATGCGGCGATCCCTGGCATAGCCAATCCAACGAGGTGCAATGGGTGCACGGGCTGGGTTGGCGAGTGGCGATGCCCTCGAATGCCCAGGATGCGGTGGGATTGCTGCGCAGCGCCTTACGCGGCAATGATCCGACGATTTTCTTCGAACATCGCTCGCTGCTCGATGGCGGTTGGGCGCGGCGTGCCTACCCCGGCGATGAGTTCGTGGTGCCGTTCGGCAAAGCCAGCGTTCTACGCGAGGGCACGACGCTCTCCGTCGTCACCTGGGGTGCCATGGTGGAACGCTGCGAGAAGGCCCTCGCCGACACCGGGATTTCCGCCGATCTTTTGGACTTGCGGACCCTGTCGCCGTGGGATCGTGAGGCGACGCTCGCATCGGTGCGCAAGACTCGCCGCTGCCTGATCGTTCATGAAGACACCATGACCGCCGGTTTCGGCGCTGAAATTGCGGCGGTCATCGCCAAGGACGCATTCTTCGATCTCGACGCGCCGATCGAACGGCTCGCCATGCCCGATGTCCCGAGTCCCCATAGCCCCGTGTTGCTCGACGAGGTCCTGCCGAGCGTCGAGGCCATTGCGCAGGCCATCACCGCCCTGGCTGAAATCTGATATGCCCGGCCTTGCCGACGTGTTGGTTCCGTCCAACGAGGAAGGTACCCGTGCCACCGTGTTGCGGTGGTGCAAGGCAGTCGGCGACACCGTCGTCAAAGATGAACCGCTGGTGGAGCTCGAGACCGACAAAGTCACCGTGGAGATTGCCGCGCCTGCCGACGGCACCCTGGTCGAAGTCCTCAAGCAGGTGAATGCCGAGGTGAATCCGGATGAGGTGCTCGCGCGCTTGAGTCTCAGCAGCCGATCGACGGCGCGGCAAGACACTGCGCCGTCGGCGGTGGCCGAGACGGCCGTGACTCCCTCGGCGGTTTCTGATGCGCGCGACGCGCGCAAGCCCTTGAGCCCTTCGGTACGGCGGCTGCTCCAGGAACACTCGATTGCCGCAAGCGACATCGCCGGCACGGGCCGCAATGGGCGCATCACCGCGCAAGATGTGACCCGTCATGCAGCCGATGCGGAGGCCAAGCGCGCCCCGGCGCGATCGCCGGCCTCGGCGCCGGGGAGCACGCGAGTGCCGCACACCGCCGTTCGCCGCCGCGTGGCGGAGCACATGGCACGTAGCCTCGCGGAGGCGCCGCATGTCACCACGTTGTTCGAAGCGGATCTCACGCGGGTGCTGGCGCACAAGTCGCGCCACGCAACCGAATACGAATCCCGCGGAGCGCGCCTGACGCTGACCGCCTATTTCGTCAGCGCCTGCGTGCACGCCTTGCGCGCCCACCGGGAAGTCAACGCCACATTTCATCCGGATGCGCTCGAGTTGCACGAGGACGTGAACATCGGCGTGGGGACGGCTCTCGGCAATCAGGGGCTGATCGTTCCCGTGATACACCGCGCTCAAGGCTTGAACCTGTTCGGCATCGCGCAGCGGCTCGGACGGATGGTGGAAGGTGCGCGCGCCGGTAAACTCTCACCCGAGGACGTGCGCGGAGGCACCTTCACGATCTCGAACCACGGGGTGGGCGGCAGCCTGCTCGCGGCGCCGATCGTCATCAACCAGCCGCAGGTCGCGATACTGGGAGTCGGCAAAGTGGAGCGCCGGGTGTGTGTGGTCGAAGTCGACGGTACCGAGGCGATCAGCGTGCGCTCCATGTGCTATCTCACGCTCACGATCGACCACCGCGCCCTGGATGCCTTCCAGGCCAACGCCTTTCTCAGTTCGGTCGTCACGACGCTCGAAGAGTGGCCCGCGGACGCATCGTGAGCCGCCCGAAGGCGTAGCCGCAACAAAAGCTGCAACAAAACCGCAACGTAAAGCCGCAATCCAAGGGTCGGGTCCGCCGGCGCTCGTGCCGATGAATCTTATGCGTTAGCATCGAGAGCCATACTCTCGAGAAGGCAATGTGTAATATATTTGTAATAGCGAAGCGCGTGAGCTTCGCGAGAGCGTCGTTGCGGCCAAACGTTTCGCTTCTTGCCGGTCTTGCCCTGCTGACTGGGACTGTCCACGCGCAGCAAGACGTGGCGCCTCACACCCGGGATCTTCCGACCGGCAAGCAGTTGATCACGCCGGCCATGGGTGATCCGCGCCGTACCAACAGTTTGCCCATGTCGCTCGCGGTCTCGCCGGATCGCCGCTGGGTGGTGTCGTTGAACGCGGGCTACGGCACGTTCGAATCGGGCTACATGCAATCGTTGGCGGTGCTCGACGTGCACACGGGAGATCTCAGGGATTTCCCCGATGCACGCACGCTGATCGATGCGAAGCAGACATTCTTTTCGGGCCTGGCGTTCAGCACGGACGGCCTCAAGGTCTACGCCAGTCTTGCCTCCTCCAGCGATCCGCGGGGCGACGGAGACAAGAAAACCGGCAACGGCATCGTCGTGTACGGGTTCGCGGACGGTGTGCTGACGCCGGAGACGTTTTTGCATCTGCCGCCCGTGGCGCTTGCCGCCGGACGGCATACCAGCTTGCTGAGCAGCGAGGAAGGTGCCGTCAGTCCTTATCCCTCCGCTCTGGCGGTAGTGCCGGGCGCGACCGAACGGTTGCTGGTGGCGGAAAACCTGTCCGATACGGTTGCATTGCTCGATACCAATACGGGCGCCGTTGCGCGGCGCTTCGACTTGTCGGTGAGCGAGAACGTGCCCGCGACCTATCCCATTGCATTGGCCGTCACCAAGGACGGCAAGCGGGCGTTCGTTGCGCTGTGGAATGTCAGCGAGGTGGCGGAGCTCGACCTCGTCGAAGGCACGGTGGTGCGGCATGTGCAGCTGATGAAACCGAACTCGGCGACCGCGGCGGGGACGCATCCGTGTGCGCTGCTGCTCGACGAGCGCAGGGGCGTGCTGTACGCGGCACTGTCGAATCGCGACGCCGTGGCGGCGATCGAGATCGGCGGCAGCGACCCGGTGGAGCATCGGAAACTCAAAGTGAAAGGCTACTTCGACACGCGGCTGCCGGGACAAAGCTACTTCGGCTCGGAGCCGAGCGCGCTGGCCCAGAGTGACGATGGATCGCGGCTGTACGCGGCGAACTTAGGATCGGACGCGGTGGCGGTACTCGACCCGGGCAGGCTGCGCGGCATGTCGCCGGACCGTGGCATGGTCGAACCGCTTGGATTCGTGCCGACCGAGCTCATGCCGATGGCGCTGGCGTCGGCGGGACGCACCTTGTATGTCGCCAGTGCCAAGGGCAAGGGGACGGGTCCGAATGACATGGCACCCCGCTCGACCGATGCAACCCAGCACATGGCGTTGATGAAGCGCAGCTTTACCTACGCTCCGACGCTCTTGTACGGCTCCCTGGCCGCGCTCAACCAGACGGCGATCGAGTCCGAGCTGAAGGCATCCACGGGTGTGGTGCTCGAATCGAACCGCATGAAAGCCGCACGGGAGACGGTCCGGTTTGCCGATGGCGGCAGTCCGATAAAACACGTGATCTATATTTTGAAAGAAAACCGCACGTACGACCAGGTTCTCGGCGATCTGGCAAAAGACGGCCGGCCGGTTGGCAACGGCGATCCCCGACTCACGATGTACGGAGCGGCAGTGACGCCCAATCAACACCGGCTGGCGCTGCAGTTCGGCGTGCTGGACAACTTTTTCGACTCCGGGGAAGTGTCGGGCGACGGCCACGTCTGGTCGAGCGCCGCCATCGGCACGGATTATGTCGAGAAAACCTGGCAGCAGAACTACCGCAGCGAGCAGCGCACCTACGACTACGAGGGGATGGTAGCCGATGGCTATCCGCTGCTGCAGCACATCCCCGATGTGTCCGAGCCGGCGAGCGGCTATCTGTGGACCAACTTCGCGGCCCATGGAAAGACGGTTTACCACTTCGCCGAATACATCTCGTCGATCTTCTGCAACGACAAGAAAATGCCGAGGAGTATCCGCGATCCGAAGCTCGGGGCCATGTCAGGCGGCGTAGCTCAGTGCGCGTCGCCCAGCATCAAGCCCGGCGATCCGATTCCGGAAGAGTGGGGCGGCGGCCAGAACCTCTGGCCGTGGGCAATTCCGAGATTGGCCGGCAATATCGCCACCAAGCCGGAACTCGTCGGCCACTTCGCGCCGGAGTCGCCGGATTTCAATTTGCGCGTGCCCGACCAGATCCGCGCGAATGTGTTTCTTCGGCACCTGGAGCAGTGGAAGCGCGATCGCGCGGCCGGCAAGGACTCGATGCCCAATTACATCCTGCTGCGGCTGCCCAATGATCACACCGAAGGGACCAAGGTGGGCGGCCCAACCCCCAAATCATCGGTCGCCGATAATGATCTCGCGGTCGGCCGGGTCGTGGAAGCGATTTCGCACTCAGTGTTCTGGGATGACACGGCAATACTGATCCTGGAAGATGATGCGCAAGCCGGCGCAGACCACGTGGACGCGCATCGCTCGCTCGGGATCGTGGTGAGTAAGTATGCGCCGCATCCGAAGGAGGGCGAGGCCGCGGTGGTGGACAGCCGCTTTTATTCGACCGTGAGCATGCTGCGCACCATGGAAGCCTTGCTCAATGTGCCGCCGATGAACAACAACGATGCGTTTTGCTCATTGATCTCGACGCTGTTCACCGGGCCCGGCGATCAGCCGGCGTTCGTGGCGGACGTGTCGAATCGCGACAATGGATTGATCTATACGGCCAATGCAGCGGCCGCCGCCGGTGCGGCGCAGTCTGAAAAAATGGACTTTCGCCATGCGGACCGCGCGGACCCGCTCCAGCTCAATCTCATTTTGTGGCAGGACGCGATGGGCGCGCAACCGCCGCCCGCCATGCTATGGGCGAAGCATTCGACGAAAAAAGATGACGATGACTGACGATGCCGCTTCGGGGCGTGTTCAATATCCCATGCGGTACAACGCCGTCACCGCGGCCGCGGCGGCCAGGCAATAAATGCCGAAGAGATACCAGCGGCCGGTCTCGAGCCAGCGGCTCAGCCATTTCAACGCGAGCAGACCGGCGACAAACGCGACCAGCGCCCCCAGCAAGGAGAGTAAGGCGA
>DASYFQ010000214.1:0-10707 GCA_036498345.1 Steroidobacteraceae bacterium | reverse complement strand
GGTTGATCGTAGACCGGCAGTTCGGGGGGCGGAACGCCGACCGAAATATTCACCGACATCTGCGCGCCGGACAGAGCGGGCAATGCCAGCAAAATCAACATCGGAAGGAGGGACCGGCCCCAGGTTCTAAGTCGCATTATCTGCTCCGGATTACGTGCGAGGGAGACCGCCGTGATCGGCAAATGTCTTTTATGTGGAAATCACTATACAGAGCGAGGCATACCCTCTTCGTCAGTGACCCTCCGCCGTCCGTGTAGGAGGGCGCCGACGAACGTCGGAACGTCGCCGTGGCGACGTCAATCGGCGACGTGATGCCTCGTCAAGCAGCGACGGCCGGTGGTGCTGCCGCCAAGCGCCGCAGCGCCTCGCGGGGCAACTCATTGAGGCTGGCATCGCCGTCGCGCTTGATGCGAGCGGTGAGCTTGTCGCGCATGCGCTTGGTCCAGAACTTCGCGATGTGGTTGGCGATGCCGGCGATGGCATCTTCGCGCTCGGGCTCCGCGCCGAAGAACTGGCCGATGTCATTCGCCATTTTCACCAGGTGCCCCGAGGTGTCGTGGGTTTCGCCGCCGTGCGCGGCTGTATCTAGACTCATGAGGCGATCCTGTTCATCGGGCAATCCTATTTGGCGACGGACACTGCATCGGCGTTCTTCAACAGCGTTTCCTGGGTCTCGCTGAACTCGCGGAAGCGCTTCTGCCACTCGGATGGCTGGCTTACGCGCGTGGCCTGCACCGCGGTGACCTTGTATTCGGGGCAATTCGTGGCCCAGTCGGAGTTATCCGTGGTGATCACATTCGCCCCAGACTCCGGAAAATGGAAAGTGGTGTAGACGACTCCGGGCTGCACCCGCTCCGTCACACGAGCGCGCAGCACGGTGTCGCCGGCGCGACTCTCGATGCCCACCCAGTCCCCTTCGGCAATACCGCGGTCCTCGGCATCTTGCGGATGGATCTCCAGGCGATCCTCGTCATGCCACTGATTGTTCTCGGTGCGCCGGGTCTGCGCGCCGACGTTGTACTGGCTCAGAATGCGCCCGGTGGTCAGGATCAAGGGGAAGCGCGCGTTGACCTTCTCCGCGGTGGGCACGTATTCGGTGACCAGGAACTTCCCTTTGCCGCGCACGAACTCGCCGATGTGCATGGTGGGGGTGCCCTCAGGGTGCTGAGCGTTGCAGGGCCACTGGATGCTGCCGAGTTCATCGATGCGGTCGAAGCTCACGCCGGTGAAGGTGGGGGTGAGGCGTGCGATCTCGTCCATGATCTCGGAGGGATGGGAGTAGTTCATCGGGTAACCGACCGCGTTCGACAGCAGCTGGGTGATCTCCCAATCTGCATAGCCTGCCTTGGGCTGCATGACCTGGCGCACGCGGGAGATGCGCCGCTCGGCGTTGGTGAACGTACCGTCCTTCTCCAAGAAAGACGAGCCGGGCAGGAACACATGGGCGAACTTCGCCGACTCGTTCAAGAACAAGTCCTGCACGATGATGCACTCCATCGAGGTCAATGCCGCGGTGACGTGCTGAGTGTTGGGGTCGGACTGTGCGATGTCCTCGCCTTCGATGTACAGGCCCTTGAACTCCCCGTCGAGCGCAGCCTCGAACATGTTCGGAATGCGCAGGCCCGGTTCGCCCAGCAACTTCAAACCCCAGGCATTCTCGAACAGCGCGCGCACCGAGTCATCCGAGACATGCCGATACCCCGGGAATTCGTGCGGGAAGGAGCCCATGTCGCAGGAGCCCTGGACGTTGTTCTGGCCGCGCAAGGGGTTCACGCCCACGCCTTCTCGGCCGACGTTGCCGGTGGCCATGGCGAGGTTCGCAATGCCCATCACCATGGTGGAACCCTGGCTGTGCTCGGTGACCCCGAGGCCGTAATAAATCGCGCCGTTGCCGCCCGTGGCGTACAGGCGCGCGGAGGCGCGCACATCGGCTGCGGCCACGCCCGTGACCGCTTCCATGGCTTCCGGCGAGTTTCTCTCCTGGGCGACGAAGCTGCGCCACTTCTCGAACGAGGGCATTTCGCAGCGCTCGCGCACGAAGTCCTCCTTGACCAATCCTTCGGTAACGATGACGTGGGCCAGCGAGTTGATGAGCGCCACATTGGTACCGGGGCGGAGCTTCAAGTGCTGCTCGGCCTCGATGTGCGGCGTGCGCACGAGATCGATGCGCCGCGGGTCGGCGACGATGAGCTTCGCCCCTTGGCGCAGGCGGCGCTTCATCTGCGACGCGAACACCGGGTGACCGTCGGTGGGATTGGCACCGATCACGAAAATGACGTCGGCCTTCATCACCGAATCGAAATTCTGGGTGCCGGCCGACTCGCCCAAGGTGTTCTTGAGTCCGTAGCCCGTGGGCGAATGACACACGCGGGCGCAGGTGTCGACGTTGTTGTTGCCAAAGCCGGCGCGCACCAGCTTCTGCACGAGGTAGGTCTCCTCGTTGGTGCAGCGCGAAGAGGTGATGCCGCCGATCGAGTCGCGGCCATACTTCGCTTGAATGCGCTTGAGCTCGGAGGCCGCATAGCCGATCGCTTCTTCCCACGAGACTTCGCGCCAGGGATCGCTGATCTTCGAGCGGATCATGGGCTTGAGCAGGCGGTCCGAATGCGTGGCATAGCCGATGGCGAAGCGTCCTTTGACGCAGGAGTGCCCATGATTGGCATGGCCGTCCATGTTCGGCACCATGCGTACCACTTCCTCGCCCTTCATCTCGGCGCGGAACGAGCAACCCACTCCGCAGTAGGCGCAGGTCGTCGTGATGCTGTGCTCGGCCTGGCCCTTCTCGATCAGAGTGTTCTCGGTCAGGGTTGCGGTGGGGCAAGCCTGCACGCAGGCGCCGCAGGAAACGCACTCCGAGTCCATGAAGGAGACGTTCTGGCTCGCCGACACGGTGGAGTCGAAGCCGCGATTCTGGATGGTCAGCGCCAAGGTGCCCTGCTGCTCATCGCAGGCGCGCACGCAGCGCGAGCAGACGATGCACTTGCTGGCATCAAAGGTGAAATACGGGTTGCTGGTGTCCTTCTCGACGACGAGGTGATTGGCCCCTTCGTAGCCGTAGCGCACCTCGCGAAGGCCGACGACCCCCGCCATGTCCTGCAGCTCGCAGTGCCCGTTCGCCGGACAGGTCAAGCAGTCCAAGGGGTGATCGGAAATATAGAGCTCCATCACGCCCCGACGGATGTCGGCGAGTTGCTTATTTTGCGTGGTAACTTTCATTCCAGCGGCAACGGGCGTCGTGCACGAGGCGGGCAATCCCTTCATGCCCTCGATCTGCACCAAGCACAGGCGACAGGAGCCGAAGGCCTCCAGCTGCTCGGTGGCGCAGAGCTTGGGGATCTTCACGTCGGAGAGCGCCGCCGCGCGCATGACCGAGGTCCCGGCCGGTACCGTGACTTCCTGGCCATCGATGGTGAGAGTCACGAGCTGGGCGCTCTCGCGCTTCGGAGTGCCTAAATCTTTCTCGACAATGGATAGCATGGGTTAGTCCTCGTGTACCTTCAACCGGTGGCGCTGGCCGCCCTTACCGGTTTGACGAAATCTTGGGGAAAATGGTTCAACGCAGAGATCACGGGATAAGGGGTCAAGCCCCCGAGCGCGCATAGCGAGCCGTAGGTCAGGGTTTCACACAGATCGCGCAAAACCGCCTCCTGCTTGGGCGCGTCCTCGCCCGCGACCAGCCGATCAATGACTTCGACTCCGCGGGTCGAGCCGATGCGGCAGGGGGTGCACTTGCCGCAGGACTCGATGGCGCAGAATTCCATCGCATAGCGGGCTTGGGCCGCCATATCGACGCTGTCATCGAACGCGACGATGCCGCCGTGTCCGAGCATCCCCTTGATGGAGGCGAATGCCTCGTAATCCAAGGGGGTATCGAACTGCGATTCTGGGTGATAGGCGCCTAAGGGGCCCCCCACTTGAACCGCGCGGATCGGACGGCCGCTGAAGCTGCCGCCGCCGTAGTCGTACAGCAACTCGCGCAGCGTCATGCCGAACGCGATCTCTACCAGGCCGCCGTGCTTGATGTTGCCCGCGAGCTGCATCGGCAGCGTACCGCGGGAACGGCCCATGCCGAAGTGCTGATAAAACTCGGCGCCGCGATCCAGAATAATGGGCACGGAGGCGAAGGTGATCACATTGTTGATCACCGTGGGCTTGCCCCACAGCCCCTCCAAGGCGGGAAGCGGAGGCTTGAAGCGCACCTGGCCGCGTTTGCCCTCCAAGGACTCGAGCAGCGAGGTCTCCTCGCCGCAGATATAGGCGCCGGCGCCCATGCGCACTTCCAGCTCAAAGGCCTTGCCGCTGCCTTGAATGTCCGGCCCCAGATAGCGAGCAGCCCTGGCCGCGGCAATCGCGGCTTCGAGCGCGAGCTTGGCCTGGGGGTACTCCCAGCGTAGGTAGATGTAGCCTGCGGTTGCGCCCGTGGCCAATCCGGCGATGGTCATGCCCTCGATGAGGACGAAAGGGTCGCCCTCCATCAGCATCCGGTCGGAGAAGGTCCCCGAATCGCCCTCATCGGCGTTGCACACCACATACTTTTGCGCACCCTGCGCGCCCAATACCGTCTTCCACTTGATGCCGGCCGGAAAGGCCGCTCCGCCGCGGCCTCGCAGCCCGGAGGCGGTGACGCCCGCGACGATGGCCGCGGGCTCGAGTGCAAGAGCGGCGGCGAGGCCGCGGTAGCCGCCGTGCTGCTTGTAATCTTCCAGGCTGCGGGGATCGGTGATCCCGACGCGGGCGAAGGTCAGGCGTTCTTGCTTTTTCAGATAGGGAATCTGCTCGGTGACGCCGTGGCTCAAGGCATGCGCCTTGCCGGACGTGAAGCCCGCCTCGAACAGCCCAGCCACATCCTGCGCCTGCACGGGACCATAGGCCATGCGCGTGCCTGCAACGTCGACTTCCACCAGGGGCTCGAGCCATAAAAGACCGCGCGAGCCGTTGCGGACGAGGTCCACGGCGATTCCGCGTCGCTGCGCTTCCGACATGATGGCCTCGGCAGTCTCATCGGCGCCGACGCCGAGCGCTGCCGCATCGCCTGGCACGTAGATCTTCACGTGCGCTCCCGGCTTTGCGCCACCAGCGAATCGAAGCGCTCTGCGGTAACGCGCCCGTGCAATCGTTGGTCGATCATCATCGAGGGCCCCAAGGCGCAGTTACCCAGGCAGTACACCGGTTCCAGCGTGATCGCGCCGTCGCTCGTCGTGCCATGAAAATCGACGCCCAGGGCCGCCTTGGCGTGCGCCTCGAGCGCCACACTGCCAAGCGCCTGGCAGGCCTCGGCCCGGCACAGGTGCACGACATGGCGCCCCGGACGCTCTTGGAGAAAATAATGATAAAAGGTCACCACCCCATGCACTTCGGCCACCGAGAGGTTGAGCTCCCGGGCAATCAGCGGCACGGCATCCTTGGGTACGAACTTGAGCGCTTCTTGGACCGAGTGCAGAATTGGCAGGAGCGCTCCCGGCAGCGCTTTCAGGCCCGCGCACGCATCCAGCACCGCCGTTCGCTCGGCCGCACTCAAGTTGGACGGCGGCTCGACTTTGATTGGTATCACTCGCCGCGAAGCTTGATTACTCATGATACCCCTGCGCAGCCTTTTAGATATATCAGATACTACACTCCCGCAGAACTACAGCCAAGCCACGCGCAGTGTGGATCCGGGCGAAAAAATCTTCTAATCGATTACACGAATGGTTTGATAACTACGGTGAATCAGCAGGTTCCTCGGCGAGCCGCGGCTCGTCTCTACCGACATTGGGGTAAACAACCCCGGGCGGGCGCTTACGCCAACGTGCGATATTGTCCGACATGACAACATTGCCGTCCACCATCACCCAAAACGCCGACGTGCGATTTCTGGGCAAGCTCCTCGGCGACGTGATTCGTACCTACGGAGGCCAGGCGTTGTTTCAACGCATCGAAGCCATCCGGGCGGCGTCCGTCGACCGTTATCGCGGTATCGCCAACCCTCGGGGCCTCGCCGCCGGATTGGAGACGTTGTCGCTTGACGAGACCGTTGCGTTCGTGCGCAGCTTCATGCTGTTTTCCATGCTGGCCAATCTTGCCGAAGACCGGCAGGGGACGGCTGTGGAGGAGGGCAGCACGCTGGCGTCGGCCCTGCAGATTCTGAACACACAAGGCATCCGCGCCGGCGCAGCCGCCGCGTTGTTGGACCGAGCGTTGATTACCCCCGTACTGACGGCGCATCCCACCGAAGTGATGCGCAAGAGCATGCTCGACCATCGCAACCGCATCGCGGCATTGATGCGCCAGCGCGACGCCGGCTACACCGAGACGCTGGACGGAGAGTTGATCGAGGAGGGGATCGGGGCGGAAATCGCGTTGCTGTGGCAAACGCGCGCGCTGCGGCGTGAGAGGCTGTACGTCGCCGACGAGGTCGATACCGCACTGACCTATTTGAGAGACATATTTCTCCCAACGGTACCGGTGCTGTACGCGCGTTGGGAACGTTTGATCGGGCGGCGCCCGGCAAGCTTCCTGCGTCTCGGCAGCTGGATCGGCGGCGATCGAGACGGCAATCCGCACGTCACCGCCGACTCGCTGCGCTTGGCCCTGAGCCGCGCGGCACAGGCGCTTCTGGTGCAGTATCTGGATGAACTCAATGCGCTGGGCGCCGAACTCTCGGTGTCGAGCGAACTCGCGGGCGTGTCCGCCGAGTTGAATGCGCTGGCGCAACGCAGCGGCGACCTGCATGCCGCGCGCGCCGATGAGCCCTACCGGCGCGCCATCACCGGTATCTATGCGCGGCTCGCCGCGACATATCAGAGTTTGACGGGACGAGTGCCGCCGCGGCCGGCGTCGGTCAGCGCGGCGCCGTACCCTGATGCAGCGAGCTTGCTCGCGGATCTGCACGTGCTCGAGCAGTCCTTGAGATCCGACAGCAAGGTGGGGCTGAACACCGGCGGCGCCCTGGCTCGATTGTCTCGGGCCGTGGAGACCTTCGGCTTTCATTTGGCGACGCTGGATTTGCGGCAAAACGCGGACGTGCACGCGCGCGTGGTTGCGGAACTGCTCGAGGTCGCGGGGGTGTCGCCGGATTATCCGACATTGGACGAGCCGCAGCGGATTTTGCTGTTGCGGCAAGAACTCGCCAGCGAGCGGCTCTTGGCCAGTCCGTATGCAAGTTATTCGCAGGAGACGCTGTCGGAGCTGGAAATCGTCCGCGCCGCCGCCGAGGCGCACCGCCGCTATGGCTGCGGCTGCATCACGACCTACATCGTGTCCAAGTGCGAGAGCGTTTCGGATCTCTTGGAGGTGAACATTCTGCTCAAGGAGGCCGGACTGTATCGCGGGCGCGGAAATCCGCACGCAGCGATCATGGCGGTGCCGCTGTTCGAAACCATCGATGATTTGGCCAAGTCGTCCGCCGTGATGACGGCCTGGTTCGAACTGCCCGAATCCGCGACCATCGCGTCGGCGCATGGCTTTCACGAGGTGATGGTCGGATATTCGGATTCGAACAAGGATGGCGGTTACCTGACCTCGGTATGGAGCCTGCATCAAGCCACCGGTGCGCTCGCGGCGGTATTCGAGAAATTCGGCACGGCCATGCAGGTTTTTCACGGCCGAGGCGGGGCCGTGGGCCGGGGAGGCGGTTCGTCGTTCGCGGCGATTCGCGCCCAGCCGCACGGCACGGTGCGGGGCCGCATTCGAATTACCGAACAGGGAGAAATCATTGCCGCCAAGTACGGGACCCGCGAAAGCGCGGCCGCGAATCTCGAAGCCATCACCGCGGCGACGCTGCTGGCGTCGCTCGAGACCGCCTCGCTGTCGAGCGGGAGCCGTTCGCGCTTCGCGGCCGCCATGGACGGCCTCTCCGCGCAAGCATTCCGTGCTTATCGTTCCCTGGTGTACGAGACCGATGGGTTTTCGACCTTCTTCCGCCAGATGACGCCATTGCTGGAAATCTCCGAGCTCAAGATCGGGTCTCGGCCGGCATCGCGCTCGAGCTCACAGCGCATCGAGGACCTGCGCGCCATCCCGTGGGTGTTCAGCTGGGCTCAAGCCCGGGTCATGCTGCCCGGCTGGTATGGCGTAGGGCAGGCGCTGCGCTCGGCCGACACGGGGTTGCTGCGCGAGATGCTCGAGGCGTGGCCATTTTTCCGCTCCACCGTCGATAATCTGGAGATGGTGCTGTCGAAATCCGACATGGGCATCGCCGCCCGCTACGCCACCTTGGTGGAAGACCGCGCGCTCGCCGACGCCCTGTTCGGGCGCATTCGCGATACTTGGCTCGCGACTCAGGAGAGCCTGCTCGCCATCACCGGACAAACGCGCCTGCTCGAAAAGCATCCGGCCCTGGACGCCTCGATCCGGCTGCGTCTGCCCTATATAGAACCGTTGAATCTGCTGCAGGTGGAATTGCTCAAGCGTCATCGCGCCGGCGAAAACGATCCGCGCGTCCGGGAAGGCATTCACCTGTCGATCAACGCCATCGCCACGGCGCTGCGCAACAGCGGCTGATTGCGTGTCGACCGAGACCGAACTCCTGGTCGAAAAGGCGTACGGGCGCCTGGCGGCGTGCGCCGACCATGACACCCGTGTCGGCGCAACGGCTGCCCTGATCCTCACCATTTACAACGATTTCTACAGTCAACTATGCGAGTACCCGCACCGCGCACAGCGCGCCTTCGAAACCATGGATCCGCATGCCTCCATCCGGATCAGCAAGGAGCGCCTCGAGCTGTACAGCCGCTACATCGCGGAACATGGGCCGAGAATACTCGCCGCGTTTCCCGCACTCGGCGTCGACTCGGTCGTTTGGGAGTCGCTCGATCGCCTGTTCATGGCGATGATCGTGGACCGCTACGATGCCGACATCGCCTTCAGTTTCGCGCATTCGATACGGCGCAACATCAGCCGCGGGCTGTGGAGGCCGGTCGCCTACTCGTTCCCGCCTCCCAGCAAGCTGCGCGCCTACTCGATGGCGTCGGTGCATCGCCGGCTGCGGGTGCAGGATCGCATCGATACCGAGCTGTTGAGCACCGCCTTGCGCGTGCCCAATTTCTCGGTGCGCTTCAGGGATCTGCAGGGCGACGCGGAGAGAATTCGGGAAAGAGTCGAGCACTTGCTGCGCGAGACCTCCAACGGCTCCGCGGTGCTCGCCCTCGACGTCGTCGACGCCGGATTTTTCCGCGATCGGAGCGCCTTCATCGTCGGCCGCTGGATGCTGGCCGACGACCGGCTCGTGCCGTTCGTCGTGGCGCTGCTGAACAGCCCGGAGGGAATCTACGCCGATGCCGTTCTGCATCGGGTCTCGGATATCCATGATCTGTTCAGCTCGGCGCTGGCTAATTTTCATGTGACGACGCGGCTCTACTATCAAACCTGCGTGTTCCTGTTCAGTCTGATGCCGCGCCGCCCGTTCGGGCATCAGTATTCGACCATTGGATACAATCACGTCGGCAAGGTCGCCATCTTGAACGAGATCAATGAGCAGGTCGGCCGCGGCCTCAGATTCCAGCGCTCTCCCGGGGCTGCGGGAACCGTGGCGCTCGGCTTCACCTTTGACGAGTGCGCATACCACCTGAAAGTCATTCGCGACAAGCCCACCAATTCCTACAAGTGGGGCGCGTATCCGGGAGTGGCGGCGGTCTCCGACAAGTATCGCGTGGTGCACGAGATCAATCGCGCCGGCAGCATGTTGGACAATGTCATGTATTTCAACCTGCGCTTGGATCGCGACATGTTCGAGCCCACGCTGCTGGATGAAATCTGCCGGCAGGCCGCCGGCAGCGTGCAGGTCGATCACGACGGCGTTTACTTGCGCACGCTGATCGTGCAGCTGAAAATCGTGCCGTTGCCGGTATTTCTCGAGACCGCCGACGAAAATGCAACCCGCGCGGTGATGGTGAGCCTCGGGCATTGCATTCGCAACAATGCCGCCACCAATATTTTCAACAAGGACTTGGATTCCAGGAATTACGGAGTCGGACGGTACGGCCGGGTATTCCTCTTCGACTACGACGCGGTCGAAAAACTCACCGACGTGAAGATCCGCACCAATACCGATCGCGAGCCCGGCGAGGAAGCGGTGCCGGAGTGGTTTTTCGAGGATGGAGTGATATTCCTGCCCGAAGAGCTCGAGCACGGCCTGCAGCTCAAGAACAGCTACGCGCGCCGCTGTTTCCGCGAAGAGAATTCCGATCTGCTCCGCGTCGAGTATTGGCGCGACGTGCAGCAGAAACTCGTGCGCGGCGAAGTCCCGGGGCTTCGAATGTACCCGGACGGGACGAAACTCTAGCGGCGCACGTAGGCCGAGAGCTTGCTGTGGGTACGGACCGCATCGTCCTCGGTAAGGACGTCGGCCGGGTGCGACGCGCGGAGGAGACGTTCGAAATTCGCCGCGGGCAAGGGGCGGCTGAAATGATAGCCCTGATACTCGTCGCAGCCGGCCGTTTTCAGGAAGTCGAGCTGCGCGGGCGTCTCCACTCCTTCGGCGACGACTTTGAGGCGCAGGCTGTGCGCGAGCGAGACGATCGCACGCACGATCGATGCATCCTCCGGACGGCTCACGATCTCGTCGATGAACACGCGGTCGATTTTGAGTTTGTCGATCGGAAATCGGCGCAGGTAGCTCATGCTCGAATAGCCGGTGCCGAAATCGTCAACCGAGACCAGAACTCCCATGGCGCTCAACTGCTCGAGAATGGCGATCGATTTCTCGGGATCGCTCATGACGGCGCTTTC
>DASYFQ010000213.1:0-19461 GCA_036498345.1 Steroidobacteraceae bacterium | reverse complement strand
GAGATTGGCCAATGCCGTGTTCGAATATGGCGACATGAGCCGTGAGGAGGTCGCACATGTCGCTGCGATCCACCAGGCCCGCGCGGGCCGCTACTCACGCTCGCTCGACGATCACGCTCGACGTATGCGGGCACACACGATCCGGGCACACTCGATCCGAGTTGACTTCACCGGCGTGCGCTCGGTGGCGGAAGGCGCAGGATCAGTAATCACGCAGTGACCGCGGCGATCGGACGCGCGACTTCGAGACCGTGACCCCCGGGCCCGGTTTCACGACGCCAGAGGAGCACGGCCGATGACAATGCGGTGAGACTCAGCAGGAAGAAGAACCACAACATGACCGCATATCCGGCCGGGTTTTGCGCTCCGGCGGCGGCCTTGTCGGCGAGCCAACCGGCGGCGAGATTGGATGCCGCCATGCCGAGCGCTTGAATCAATGTGATCAGGCCGAGCGCCGTGCCAAGCCGGCGCGGCTCGACGATCAGCGTCGTGGCCGGCCAGATGACCGCCGGCACCAGCGAGAAGCTGATCCCCATCATGACGGTCGACACCCAAAGGCTCAGGTCCGTGAGGCCGAGAACCACGAAGGTCAAGGGCAGCAGCAGGGTGCCGAAGACCAGCATGAGCGCGCGATGACCGAACCGGTCGGCAAGCAAACCGAAGAACGGCGTGGCGAAGATAGCCGCGAAGAAGACCCAGCTATTGGCTACCCCTGCTTGGGCGAGCGTCAGGCCCTTCGCGTGCTGGAAATATTCGATGACATACGTCGTGCGGAACGGGAAGAACACCGCGGCATAGAGTACGTGCAGCGCGAGGATGTACCAGTAAGACAAATCGAACTTCAGCACGTGCCGCCAGTCCACGCGATCGGCCGCAGCGCCGTCGGCGGATCGCGTCCCCGGCCGGTGCCGGCGGTCCAGCCAGTAGAACATCAGCGCCGCGGCGAGACCTGCCAGCGTAACTGCCGCTCCGAGCCACAGCGGCGGCTGCCATCCGCGCTCGTAGAGCGGGCGGGCCCAGGCCGTTGAGGTATCCACCGCATAGGAGCCGGCCCGCGCGAGGCTGAGATACAGGGCGGTGGCGAGCGCGATGCCGCTGCGCGAGAACCACTGCGCCAATCCCGCAATCAGCGCGATGAAAATCGCACCTTCACTGACGCCGAAGATGAACCGGCCGATTACCATGAGATCGTAAGGCGTACCGATTGCCGTGAGCACCGCGCCGAGCACACCAATGGCTGCCGACCAAAGCGCGATACGCGCGGGTCCATACCGGTCGATCATCAAGCCGCTGATGAGCGCGAGCGCCACGTTGGGAATGCTGATCACCCCGTTCAGCATCCCGAGCTGCGACTGAGTGAATCCGCGTTGCCGATGCAATAGATCGGCGATCGGCCCGATCACATCGTCCTCGTAGTAGCTGCTGGACACCGCGATCGCTGCCAGCACCAGCACCCACCAACGCAAGCGCGAATTGCCGCTGTTGCGGCTGGCATCGGCTGCGGTCGCGGCCAGGGTCACCGGAAGCGGGCGCCCTGCCGCGCGAGTTCGGTCTGCACCGCCCCGATATTCACTCGATCGAGCGCTTCGTCGCGCTGCAGCGAAATGGCCGCGGCCACCCCCGCGCCTTGGCCGCTCACGGCGCAGCACATCATATTGCGTGCCGACGCGTGCGATATCTTGTCGCCCCCGATGCATCGTCCGGCGACCAACAGGTTGCCGACGCCTTTGGGCACCAGGGCGCGATACGGCACATGCCAGTAGCGGCCCGTGGTGGGCAAAATCAGAATGCCGTAACCGTCGATGAACTCGGGAAAGATGCCGATCGCGTCGTCGAAGCGGGCCTGCTCGCGGACGTCGCTGCCGGTGAGATTGTAGAGCGCATCGATCTTACGGGTATCGCGGACGCCGAGCGTCATGCCGAAGTTGCGCAGTTTGGCGTGCTCGCAGCCCGGCATGAAGCCGCGCAGTGCTTCCAGCGCGTAGATCGCTTCGCGTCGTCCGCGAATCTCGCCGGTGGTCAGATCATTCGGGTCGGTGCCGTCGATTTCCGGCACATGCACGAGGTTCAAATAGGTGAGGTCGCCCTGATCGGTGACCGTGCCCCAGGTGCCGGCGATGGTATGCAGACTCGACGGGATGATGCCCGCGGCGAGGGCCTGTTTGAACGGTTTGCGCAGGAACGGAGAGAACATCTGGTCTTCCTTGCCCGTGGTCTCATAGTCCCATTCGCCGTTCCCGGACCAGTCGGCATAGGTCTGAGGATCCGCCTTCACGGCGTCGATGAACTCGCGCTTGTTCACCCCGCTCATGGAAAACATGACGGACACGGCCATCATTTCTTCTTTGGGCGACTTGCGCACCGGTGCACCGGCGCGGGTGGCGATATCGGCATCCCCCGTTGCGTCGATCACCCGCTTGGCGAGAATCGCCTCGCGGCCCGCCTTGCTCTCGGTGATGACGCCTCGAATGACGCCGTCCTCCATGATCGGAGCTACGCCCAGCCGGTGCAGCAGCGGCGTGACGCCGGCTTCCTGGACCAGGGTGTCGGCAACCCACTTGAACATCTCTGCGTCGAGTGCGTGGCTCAAGGATTGCGGCTCGGGCATGGCCGCGCCCATGGCTTTGGCGCGCTCCTCGAACTCGATGCCGATGCCTTCGCAGTCGACAGTGTGCTCGTGGCGGTACCAGGCGAAGCCCTCGACCCCCACCTGCGTGATGTTGCCGCCGAAACAGCCGTTGCGGTCGATGAGTGCGGTGCGCGCGCCGGCGCGGGCCGCAGCCAGCGCCGCCGCCAAGCCGCCCGGACCACTACCGACCACGAGGACATCGGTTTCCAGAACGACATCAACGGATCGGGCGATTTCATTAATCTTCTTCATAAAGAGCCAAGCCTTTCGATAATGACCATGACTGTCGGGATCGCAATTCGTAGCACAGGATACGGACTTCTCCCAGCACTCCCGCCGCGCGAAAGACTACTTGAATGGAGGGCCACCGTTAAGTCATAGTGCTGTCATAAATATGTAATGTGCTGTGCGTACAAACTACGCAGCGGGAATTGGCGGGCCGACGTTGGGATGAAACGAAGCTCGATCTACCTGGGATGCTGACTGCCGTTCGGATCTTTCGCGCGTGACGACTTCGTTCGCTTGCGCCCTGCGTGATTTATTGCCACAGAATTTTCAGGGAGACACAATGAATACCAACCAAAAGCTCGCCTACGCGATCTCGGCGATACTCGCCGGATACAGCGGCGCGTCTTGTGCGGCGGCGGCTGATACCGACACCACGGGATCTTCGGGAATCGAAGAAATCGTGGTCACCGCACAGCGCCGCGCGGAGTCGATACAGAACGTGCCCATCACGATTCAGGCGATCACCGGCGCGCAGCTCGACCAGCTCACGGTCTCGACCTTCGACGATGTGATCAAGTACTTGCCGAACGTGTCGTTCGGGACCAACGGGCCCGGCCAGGGCGAGATCTTCATGCGCGGCTTGAGCGCCGGAGTCGCCGGCGGTCAGTCGACCGCGACCTTCGCGTCGTTCCCGAACGTCGCCGTGTACCTGGATGACCAGTCCATGCAGTTCCCGGCTCGCAACGTCGATATCTACATGGTGGACATGGAGCGCATCGAGGTGCTCGAGGGTCCTCAGGGCACTCTGTTTGGCGGCGGCGCCCAGGCGGGCGCTATCCGCTACATCACGAACAAGCCCAAGCTCAACGTGACCGAGGGGAATGCCGAAGCCACCTACGGCACGACCGCGGGCGGCGACAACAACAGCAGCATCAACGCGACCATCAACCTGCCGCTGATCCAGGACACCCTGGCTGTTCGGGGGGTGATTTACAACGATCGCCGCGGCGGCTACATCACCAATGTGCCGAGCAAGTTCACGCGCAGCAACAATGACAGCGGCAACTACTATGCGGGCGTGACCCCGGGGACCAACGGCCTCTGCCCCAACGGGCTGCCCACGGCCACGGGAAATTGTGTTCCGGCGAACAATACCGTCGGCAACAACTACAATCTCGCGCAGTCCGCCTCGAATCCGGTCAGGTACACGGGCTTTCGTCTCTCGGCCCTGTATCAGATCAACGATGACTGGAGTGCGTTGATCGCGCAGAGCTACCAGAACATGGAAGCAGACGGCGAGTTCGCGCAATACCCGACCGGCTCCGACGGCCAGGCGTTGGGTCCGTGGCAGGCCACGATTTTCAGCCCCGCGTATGACAAAGATAAATTCGAAAACACGTCCTTGACGGTGAACGGGAAGATCGGCGACTTGAAGGCGGTCTATACCGGGGGATATCTCGTCCGTCACGTCGACCAGACCCAGGACTATTCGAACTACACACGCAGTGCGTACGGCTTTTACTACACTTGCAGCGGCGGCCCCGGCGGGGGCGGCTTCGGCGCCGTCGGCAGCCCGAACGGCCAGGGCGGCAAATACACGGCGCCCGGGGTGCCGGCAACCTGTTACTCGCCGATCACATCGTGGCGCGACCAGGTGACCAACTCCCACCAGAGCCACGAGTTCCGGCTGAGCACGCCGGACGACTGGCGTGCTCGCGGAATCGTCGGGGTCTATTGGGAGGACTTCGAGATCGCGGACAACATGAATTTCCATTACCGGACGATCCCGTCCTGCAGTCCCGACAACCTTGCGGCCGCCCTCGCAGGCGGGGCACCGTGCGTCGGCAACGTCGGTCCTCCGGCCGGCACGACGGCCACGGATCCCAGCGTGCGCGACGACAACACCGCGTTCGGCGAGGACGTGCATCGCGGCTACAAGCAGACTGCCGCGTTCGCGTCGGCGGACTATGACCTGATCCCCAAGGTTCTCACGCTGACGGGCGGCACCCGCTACTATCGCTACAGCGAGTACGAGGTGGGCTCCAAGTACACCACGCCGCTGGGGTGCACCAACGTGCCCAACGGATGCTACGCGGGCGCGACCAGCATCAATGCCGAGAACGAAAATACGACGTTCCATGGCTTCAAGAGCCGCGGGAACCTGACCTGGCACATTACTCCCGACCTCATGGTGTACTACACCTACTCGCAAGGCTTCCGGCCGGGCGGCTTCAACCGCACCATCGCCAACAAGGCCAAGGACGTGAATGGCGTACCGCAGTACTCATCGCCGTTGAGCTATGCGCCGGACTCGCTGACCAACAACGAAATCGGCTTCAAGACCGAATTCCTGGAACACCGCCTGCAGGTGAACGGGTCGGTGTATCGCATGAACTGGGACAACGTGCAGTTCGCGCTGTTCGATCCGACCATCTTGGGAAACACGACCTTCGTCGTCAACGGTCCGAATTATCGGGTCACCGGATTCGAGCTGCAGGTGGTCGCGAGGGTTACCGAGGGACTCACCGTGCAAGGCTCGGGATCCTGGAACAGCGCGACTCAGACCTCCGCGCCCTGCCTGCTCGACAACTACAAGACGGCCACAGTGACATCGCCGGGTTTCGGGAGCTGCATCACCGAGGTGAAGGGCAGCTCATTCCCCAATCCGTTCGGTACGCTCGGCTCGAGACCGGCTTTTTCCCCGGCCGTGGAGTTCAATCTGCGGGCCCGCTACGACTGGTCGTTCAACGACTACAAGGCGTTCGTGATGGCGGGTGCCAGCCACATCGGCGACATGTCGAACCAGCCGGCGAGCTACGTGTCGGGCACCATTCCGTCGGAAGCCATCCCCACCACCACCCACCTGCGCTACGATCAGCCGGGCTATACCACCTATGATGCGTCGGTGGGCGTGGCGAAGGACGCATGGACGGTTTCACTCTTTGGCCAGAATCTGAGCAATTCGGACGCGAGCACGTTCACCTCGTCGGCTCAGTTCATCAAGTCGGAGGTGCCGCTGCGTCCCCGGGTGCTCGGCGTGAAGATCGGCTACAAGTTCTAGTCGTCCGAGACAGCCGGCTCCGGCCGGTTGCCGTAGAATCGAAGGCGGGCAACGATGCCCGCCTTTTTTCGTCGTGCGCCAGGGCGCACTCATTTGGACTCGCATGAATTCGACCGCCGCCGAGCCGCAGTTTTCACCCCCTCAGCCGTCCCCGGTCGAGTTCGAAGTGCGGCGCATACGCGAACTCGCGCACAGCCGGCGGTACGCCGAGGCGCTCGGCGCGGCCGAGGGGCTGGCGGCCCAAGTGCCCGAAAATCGGGATGTCCTCTATCTCATCGCCTTGAATCAGCGCTATCTCAACCGGGTTCCCGAAGCGCTCGCTACGCTGGAGCGCCTCGCACAGCTTCACCCGCGGTTCAGCCGTCTCTATCAGGAGCGCGGCCATTGCTACGTGGTCTTGCGTGACGCGCCGCGGGCGATCGATGCTTTTCTGCACGGTGTGAACATCAATCCGGCGCTGCCCGCGAGCTGGTCGATGCTCGAGGGGTTGTATCGCAAGACAGGGGATACGCGGAACGCAGCCACGGCTGCGCAGCACGTGGCGACGCTCAAGCGCCTGGCGCCCGAGGTGGTGCATGCCACGAGCCTATTTTCGGACGGGGATCTGACGCCCGCGGAGAACATCATCCGCGCCTATCTATTGCAGTATGGCAATGACATCGAAGCCATGCGCCTCCTGGCGCGCATCGGGATGGCGCGCGACGTGCTGGACGACGCCGAACTCCTGCTCGACGCGGTGCTCACGCTCGCACCCGATTACCGCGCGGCGCGCCATGACTATGCGCTGGTGCTCATCGAGCGCCACAAGTATCAACCGGCGCGCGAGGAGCTCGAGAAGCTGCTCGCGCTCGAGCCGGAGAACCGCCAGTACCGCACGCTCTATGCCACCGCCTGCGTCGGCCTCGGCGAGCACGAGAAGGCGATCGCGCTGTACCGCGGACTCCTCGTCGGGGCGCCGCGGGCGCCGGACCTGCATCTCTCGGTTGCGCATGCGCTCAAGACCCTCGGCCGGCGCGAGGAGGCCATCGAGGCCTACCGCGCCGCAGCCGCCGCCCGGCCGAACTACGGCGACGCCTACTGGAGTCTCGCGAACCTCAAGACGTACCGGTTCCCGGACGCTGAAATCGCGCGCATGCGCGCCGAAGAGACGGCGTCCGAGACGCCGCTCGTCGATCGCTATCACCTGTGTTTTGCGCTCGGCAAGGCCTACGAGGATGGAGGCGAGTACGCCGAGTCCTGGCGCTACTACGAGCGCGGCAACGCGCTGAAGCGCTCCGAGAGCCGCTACCGGCCCGAGATCATCGAGAACAACACCAGGCAGCAGATCGACACTTGTACGCGCGAGTTTTTCGCCGCGCGCGCCGGGAGCGGGGCCCCGAGCGACGATCCGATTTTCATTCTCGGGCTGCCGCGCTCGGGGTCGACGCTCGTCGAGCAGATCCTCGCCTCACATTCGCGGGTGGAGGGCACGCAGGAACTCTCCGACATTCAGCGCATTGTGCTCGAGCTGCAGGGCCGCGAGCCCGACCTCGACACGCCGCGTTATCCCGGCGTGCTCGCAGACATGAATCCTCAGGATTTTCTGCGTCTCGGCACAAAATACCTGGCCGATACGCGCGTCTACCGGACCGGCAAGCCGCACTTCATCGATAAAATGCCGAACAATTTCCGCCACATCGGACTCATCCACCTGATGCTGCCGAACGCCAAGATCATCGATGCCCGGCGCGAGCCCATGGCGTGTTGTTTCAGCAATCTAAAGCAGCTGTTCGCCAACGGGCAGGAATTTACCTATAGCATCGCGGACATCGCGCGTTATTACCGTACCTATCTCGAGCTGATGCAGCACTGGGACGCGGTGCTGCCGGGACGGATACTGCGGGTTCAGCATGAGGACGTCGTCGATGATCTCGTCGGCAATGTCCGGCGAATTCTCGATTTCTGCGGCCTCGAGTTCGAGCCGGCGTGCGTCGAATTCCACAAGACCGAGCGCAGCATCCGCACGGCGAGCTCGGAACAGGTGCGCCAGCCCATTTACCGCGACGGGCTCGACCAGTGGAAGAACTATGAGCCGTGGCTCGGTTCTCTCGAGGACGCGCTGGGCGACGCACGGGTCCGTTACCGTGGCTAGCGTGCCGGGAGTGTTCGATCTGGCGGTGGTGGGCGCCGGGATCGTCGGCCTGTCGTGCGCACGTGCCGCGGCACTCAAGGGACTGCGCGTGGTGGTCATCGATCGCGACGCGCAGGCTAACGGCGCATCCGTGCGCAACTTCGGCTTCATCACGGTGACGGGTCAGGAGCGGGGCGCGGTATGGAATCGGGCCCGCCGGACTTGCCTCATCTGGCAGGAGGTAGCCCGGGAAGCGGGAATCCCGATCTTGCAGCGGGGTCTGTGGATGACGACGCGCCGGCCCGAAGCCGTGCCGGTACTCGAGGCGTTCGTCGAAACCGAAATGGGCGAGGGGTGCGAGATCTTGAGCCCCGCGGCTGCGCGAGCACGCTGCGGTGATCTCGTCGGCCAGGACGTACAGGCAGTGCTCACGAGCGCCAACGACATTCGGGTCGAGTCACGCGAAGCGATCCCCAAGATTGCGGCATGGCTCACGGAACGCTTCGGCGTGGTGTTTTTGCGTCAGGCGGCGGTGCTCACGGTCGAGCCGCCCCGCCTGGAGACGTCTCGCGGAGAGGTGCAGGCGGGGGCGGTCGTGGTGTGTCCCGGCGACGATCTCGTCGGGCTCTTTCCGCAGCGAATTGCCCGCTACAATGTGACCCGCTGCAAACTGCAGATGATGCGGCTTGCGGCCCCGGGTTTTCGTTTGCCGAGCGCCGTGATGTCCGATCTTGGGCTGGTGCGGTACGCGGGCTACTCCGCGCTGCCGCAAGCAGCGCCGTTACGCGCGCGGCTCATGGCCGAGCAGGGCGAGTACCTCGCGCATGGGATTCATCTCATCGTCGTGCAAAGCGCCGACGGCAGTCTGGTCGTCGGTGACAGCCATCACTACGCCGCCACGCCGGATCCCTTTGCGGATGGGCGCGTCGATCAGCTGATTCTCGAGGAGTTTGCGGCGGCGACCGGCCGGCCCGCGCCGCCCGTTCTCGAACGATGGACGGGGACGTATTCGTCGGCCGCCGATCGCATGATGTTCATCGATGCGCCGGCGCCCGACATTCGGCTGGCGATGGTCACCAGCGGCTCGGGTGCGTCGACCGGGTTTGGATTGGGTGAAGAAATAATCACGGATCTGTATGGGGGGGGTGCAGGCTGATGGCCATACGCGAACGTTTCGACCTGGTGATTTTCGATTGGGCGGGGACCATGGTGGATTTCGGCTGCCTTGCCCCGGTCATCGCGCTGCGAATGGCTTTTGCACGGCGCGGCGTCGCTGTCAGCGATGCACAAGTACGGCGCGACATGGGCAAGTCCAAGGCGGATCACGTGCGTTGCCTGCTCGACGATCCCGATGTTGCCCGGGCGTGGGTTCTGGCCCATGGCAGCGCAGCGGCCGGTGCGGATGTTGCGGCTCTCATGACGGACTTGGGTCCCCTGATGCGGGATCAGGCGGCGCGGGCCGCGCGCCTCATCGACGGGGCTCGAGCGACGGTCGACGCACTGCGCGCAGAGGGTGTCAGGGTAGCCTCGTCCACGGGCTACACGCGCGAGATGATGGGGCCGGTGCTGCGTGAGGCGGCGGCGCAGGGTTATGCTCCCGATCACGTGGTTTGCTCGGGTGAAACACCGGCCGGCCGGCCGAGTCCGCTCATGATCTATAAAGCCTGTGCCGAACTCGGGGTCTGGCCGCTGTCGCGAGTGGTGAAAGTGGATGATGCCGAGGCCGGAGTGGCCGAGGGCCGGGCCGCCGGCTGCTTTACCGTCGGCGTGGCGGGATCGGGCAACGGCGTCGGGCTTTCTCAGGAAGCATTCCAGGCATTGCCCCCCGGCGATCGCGCGGCGCGCGTTGCGGCGGCAGGAAAATCACTGCTGGCCGCCGGGGCAGACGTCGTGATCGAGAACGTCGCCCAGCTCATACCCGTGCTCCACAACCCGCGGTCGTAGCTTCATGGCAACGCAGCCGTGCCAGGCGCAAATCGAACAGTTGCGCGACAAGGGTTATGTCGTCGTACCAGGGTTCGTGCCGCCTGACGAACTCACCCAGCTCAACCAAGCCGCACGGGCGCAACTCGCCGCCCGCGCCGAGCCGCTCGAATTCGAAGCTGATCTGCGCTATCCGGGCGCACCGCCGTCACGGGCGGCCGCCGGCGGCGAGACCGTGCGCCGGCTGCTCGACGCCTACGGGCGCGACCCCGTGTTCGCCCGATGGGGCGTGGCGCCCGCGGTGCGCGACTGGATGCAAGCGTATTTCGGCGAACGCGTCCTGATGTCGCGGGCCCATCACAATTGCATGATGACCAAGCATCCTCTGTACGGGAGTTTGACGGCCTGGCATCGCGATATTCGCTACTGGTCGTTCGAGCGCGAGGATCTCGTCTCAGTGTGGTTTGCGCTCGGCGAAGAACAGATCGACAATGGCGCACTGTGGTTCGTACCGGGTTCACACCGCATGGTGTTCGACGCCGATCGATTCGATGAAGCGAAGTTCTTTCGCACCGATCGGGCGGACAACGCCGAGGTCCTGCGCGCCGCCGATTCGCCGCGGCTCGCGCCGGGCGACGCGGTGTTCTTTCATTGCAACACGCTGCACTCGGCCGGCAGGAATCGGACAGATGCGGTGAAGTTTTCCCTGGTCTACAGCTACCACGGCGGCAGCAACGCGCCTAAGGCGGGCACGCGATCGGCGTCGAAGCCCGAACTCGACCTGGGTTGAACTCGAGAATAGGATGTGAATAGTGGCAAAGATACCGCCCGGCGTTGGTCCTCAGTTTCCGCAGGTCGTCGTTCTCGTCGGTGCGACCGGCGATCTTGCTCGGCGCAAGCTGTTGCCCGGCATGTTTCATCTGTCGAGTTCCGGATTCATCCCCGGCTGCCGGATCATCGGCGTATCCCTGGATGATCTCAACGCCGACGAATTCCGCAAGCTCGCGCGCGACGCCTTGACCGAGTTCTCGACTCGTAAAGTGGACGAAGGCGACTGGGCTCAATTTGCAAGCAGCTTGCAATACGTGCCGATGGCCGCCGGCGCCGGCGCCCTCAAGGCGGCGGTCATCGAGGCGGAGCGGGTCTTCAACGGCGAGAGTCGCCGGCTCCACTATCTGAGCGTGCCGCCCAACGCGGCGTTGTCTGCGGTGCGCCTGCTGGGAGAAGCGGGCTTGGTCGATCGCTCCCGCATCATCATGGAGAAGCCGTTCGGCACCGATCTCGCGAGCGCGGTCGCGCTGAATGCCCGGCTGCACGAGGTATTCGATGAAGAGCGCATCTTTCGCATCGATCACTTCTTGGGCAAGGAAGCGGCGCAAAACATTCTCGCGTTCCGTTTCGCCAATGGATTGTTCGAGCCGATTTGGAATCGCAACTTCATCGACCACGTGCAGATCGACGTGCCGGAGACCTTGGGCTTGGGCAAACGCTCCGGATTCTACGAGCAAACCGGCGCGTATCGGGACATGGTGGTGACGCACTTGTTCCAAATTCTGGGCTTCATGGCGATGGAGGCCCCCACGTCCTTGGAACCCAACCCCATCAGCGAGGAGAAGAACAAGGTCTTTCGCAGCATGTTGCCGATCAAGCCGTCCGATGTCATCCGCGGGCAGTACACCGGATACCGAACGGAGGAAGGCGTGTATGGCGATTCGGATACGGAAACCTTCATCGCCTTGAGATGCTTCATCGACAACTGGCGCTGGGCCGGCGTACCTTTCTACCTGCGCACGGGCAAGCGCCTGGCGCAGGGGCAACGAATCATTTCAATCGCGTTTCGAGAGCCGCCCAAGAGCATGTTTCCTGCGGGCTCCGGCGTCAGCGCGCAAGGACCGGATCACCTGACTTTCGATTTGGCGGACGCCGCGAAAATGTCGCTGTCGTTCTACGGCAAGCGCCCCGGGCCGGGCATGCGGCTCGATAAACTGAGCATGCAGTTCGCGATGCACGATAACAGCCATATCGCCGATGTGCTGGAGGCCTACGAGCGTCTGGTCCTCGATGCCATGCGCGGCGACCACACGCTGTTCACGACCGCGGAGGGGATCGAGCGGCTGTGGGAGGTGTCGACCAACCTGCTCGAGTCGCCCCCGCCGGTGCGTTTCTATGACCCTGGTTCGTGGGGGCCGAACGCAATCCACCAACTCATCGCTCCTCACGCCTGGCGACTGCCCTTCGAGCGGGTCTGGCGTGATCCCAATACGGTGGGGAGTTGAGCCGCGATCTTCCGCGGCAGCCTCAATGACGCAAGCAAAGTCCGCCGAATTCGCCGTTTCGCCCGAATGGCAGCCCATCGTTTCAGGCAACGCGGAACTCAAGCTGTCTTCGGTGCCCGCGGGGCGCGTGCCCGCACTGCAAATGGATTTCGATTTCAAAGGGGGCGGCGGCTTCGTCGTCGCGCGCCGCGCGCTCGAGCAAGGGATGCCGGAGGAGTATGCGGTGACCTTTCGCCTGCGTGGCCGCGGCCCGGTGAATCATTTGGAGATCAAGCTGGTCGATGCCACCGGTCTCAACGTATGGCGGTACGTGTACAAGGACCTGCGGCTTCCGCTGCGCTGGACCGGAATGAGGGTGGACAGCCAGGACATCAATTTTGCCTGGGGTCCGTCGGGCGCCGGCCGCCTCTCGGCGCTGGGTTCGATGGAGTTTGCCATCGTCGCCGGTGAGGGCGGCAAGGGCACGGTCTGGATCGCCGACGTAAGGATCGAGGATTGCAGCCCCGCTGCGGCGCCGAGGGCCACGGCGTCGAGTGCGCTGCCGGATTTTTCAGCGCCCGGCGCGTTGCACGGCTCCGGCTGGAAACCCCGCCCCGATGATCCGCACCCGTGGATCGTGATCGATTCCATCGAGCCTCGCGCGACGGGTGGATTGATCGTGGATTGGCTGGAGCATGCGCCGGCGAGCGGCTTTCGAGTTCGCTGCTCGAACAGCGGCGTTCGCTGGAAAAACGTCTATGCCGCAACGGCAGCGGGCGGCAAACGCAGCTATGTGTATCTGCCCGGTCTCAAGACTCGATTTCTCCGCCTGGAGCTCGATGAGCCATCGGCGGGCGCGGCGCTCAGGGTGCAATCGTTCGAGTTCTCGCGTTCCATCGATGCATTCTGGAGCAAGATCGCGAACGGCGAGGCGCGCGGCTGGCATCCGCGTTGGCTGCACAATGAACAGAGTGTGTGGACGCCATTCGGCACGTCCAGCGGTATTCATTGTGCGCTGATGAATGAGGACGGCATGGTCGAGGTCGACCAGGGTTCGTTCTCGATCGAGCCCATGCTGTGGATCGGCGGCCGCCTATTCACCTGGGCGGACGTCGCCTCGAAACAGGAACTTCTCGACGGGTGGAAGCCGGTGCCGTCCGTGAGTTGGGAGGCAGGGGATTGGCGTCTGCGCATGCAAGCGGAAGCGACGGCGAGCGGCGTACCGCGGGTGCGCTATCAGTTCGAGAACCTCACGGATCGACAGATTGCCGCGCGCTTGTTCGTGCTGCTGCGTCCGTTTCAAGTCACGCCGCCGTGGCAGAGTTTCCGCAATTTGGGCGGCGTCAGCCGGATCCACGACCTCGCATGGCGCGAGGGCGCGGTGCACGTCAACGAAGCCACCCTGGTCACGCCTGCGATCGCAGCGGGCGCGATTGAGCCCATGGGGTTCGGAGCGTTGCGCTTCGATGACGGATTCCTGCCGGCCCGCCTGGCATCCGGTGCGCTCCCGCCCACAGCGGACACGCATGATGCGTTCGGCTTCGCCACGGGCGCGCTCGGCTTTGAGTTGTCGCCGCAGGCGTATGAGCGGGGCGAAATCGTCGTCAGTTGCCAGCCTGTCGGGGCGGCGCGCTCCGTCGGGGCAGCGCGCTCGGTCGGGGCAGCGCGCTCGGTCGGCGAGCCGGCGTTCGAGTGGGGCACGAGGCTGGTTTCGACTCAGTGGGCCGGCAATGGTTGGATGAAGGACGCCGTTCACGCGGCGCTCACGGCCACGGCGCACATTCTGGTGACCCGTTCCGGTCCGGCGCTGCAACCGGGTCCCCGGCGCTACACCCGATCCTGGATTCGCGACGGCGCCATGATGAGCGCCGCATTGCTGCGCATGGGGCACGCGCAGGAAGTTCGAGACTTCATCCGCTGGTACGCGCCGCATCAGCGCGCCGACGGGTTTGTGCCTTGTTGCGTCGACGCCGAGGGGACCGATTGGCTGGTGGAACACGACAGTCATGGAGAATTGCTGGCGCTCATCGCCGACTATTATCGATTCACCTCGGATGATGCTCTGCTGACGGAATCGTGGGCGTTCATCGACCGGGCGGTCGGGTGCATCGAGGGATTGCTGGGCGAGGATGGCCTGCTGCCGATATCGGTGAGCCATGAGGGTTACCTGGCGCAGCCCGTACATTCCTATTGGGACGACTTTTGGGCACTGCGCGGGCTGCGCGATGCGGCGGACCTCGCGAACGCGGCCGGCCACGAAACCTCAGCGCAACGGTGGCTCAGCTCGAGCGCGCGTTTTGCCGCGTCGCTGTTCACTTCGATCGAGGCAACCCGCGCGCAGCGCGAGCTCGACTTCATTCCCGGCAGCGTCGAGTGGGCCGATTTCGATCCCACCGCCACCGCGAACGCGATTTATTTGTTCGACGTACCCGAAGGCCTCAACCGCGCGGCGGTCGAGCGTACCTTCGATAAGTATCTCGCCGACTGGCGCAGCAAGCGCAGCGGCGCCGTGGCATCGTCCAACTACACTCCCTATGAAATTCGCATCATCGGTGCCTTGGTGCGATTGGGAAGGCGCGATGCGGCGCTGGAACTGTTGCGGTTCTTTTTGTCGGACCGCCGCCCGCAGCCTTGGAATCAATGGCCGGAGATCGCGTGGCGGGACCATAAGGCCCCGGCCCATGTCGGGGATGTGCCGCACACCTGGATCGCCGCCGAATATGTGCTTGCGATGCGCAGCCTCCTTGCCTACGAACGCGAAGCCGATCGATCGCTGGTGTTGGCGGCGGGCCTGGCGCTCGAATGGATCGAAGGGCCCGGCGTGCAGGTGAATCGCATGCCGACGCTGTACGGTGCCTTGAGTTATTCGCTGCGCAGGGTCGATTCGGCCACGTTGCGATTCGAGATCGGCGGCGGAATCACGGCCAAGATCGTTCTGCGCCCGCCGCTCGAGGCTGCGCTGCGCAGCGTGATCGTCGATGGCAGCGCCTGCGCGAGCTTCGACGAGGACTCCGTGACCGTGCTTCGAACCCCCGCCGAAGTCATTTGCACCACGTATTGATGTATTCCGACGTGAAACCGTGGCAGAGTGCTCGGCACGGTGAAGGAACGCTCCACAGAAATCTCCGCCTCGCCTGAGGGCGAGACCGCTCATTTGGGCCTTGCGCGGCAGGTTGGACTCATCACCCGCACGATCTTCGGCTCGCCGGCGGGGAGGGTGCTCACCGTCTTGCTGGCCGTGATAATCCTCGTCGTCGCGGCCACCGCGTACGGACAAATCCGCCTCAACGGCTGGAATAAGCCCTTCTACGATGCCTTGTCGCGGCGCGACCTGCGGGACTTTCTCTTCCAGCTCGGCGTGTTTTTTCTCATCGCCGGATTTCTCCTCGCCCTCAATGTGGCGCAGCGATGGCTGGTCGAAACCCTGGAACTCAAGCTGCGCGAGGGTCTCGTACTCGGCTTGCTTCACGACTGGATGCTGCCGCGCCGGGCGTTTTGGCTTGCCAATGCGGGAACGATGGGGGTGAACCCGGACCAGCGCATCCATGAAGACGCACGCAAGCTCTGCGAGCTGTCGGCCGATCTCGCCGTCGGATTGCTGCAGGCCTCGATATTGTTCCTGACTTTCTCGGGCGTGCTCTGGGTTCTGTCGAACGACTTCATTTTCCGTGTCCACGACCGCGACTATACGGTCCCAGGCTTCATGGTGTGGGCAGCGATCGCCTATGCCAGCGCCGGCTCGCTCTTGAGCTACTGGGTCGGTCGAGGCCTCATCACCCGCAATGCGGAGCGCTACGCGCGCGAGGCCGATCTGCGTTTTTCGCTGGTGCGCGTCAACGAACACGTCGATGACATTTCGTTGGCGATGGGCGAGGCGGACGAGAAACGCCGCATCGAACTGCATCTGGGCAATGTGCTCGCCGCCACCCGCCGTATCGTCATGGGTCATGCCAATCTGACCTGGGTTACCGCCGGCTTTGGTTGGATCACGATCGTGGCTCCCATACTCGTTGCCGCACCGTTGTATTTCAGCGGCAAGGTGTCCTTCGGAGGGTTGATGATGGCGGCCGGCGCGTTCAGCCAGGCGCAATCGTCGCTGCGGTGGTTCATCGACAATTTCAGCGCCATTGCCGACTGGCGAGCGACCTTGCTTCGAGTCGCGAATTTCCGCTACGCGCTGATCAGCACTCATGAGCCGAGCGGATTCGGAAACCGCATCGCCTACACCGAAGGGGATCCGGGTTCGATATCGATCGAGGGCCTCGAGATCGTCTCTGCCTCGAACTCCGACATGCTCAAGGAAACGCACGTGGTCGTGAAGACCGGGGAGCGGGTCCTCATTCTGGGCGCGCCGGGAACGGGCAAGACGCAGCTGTTTCGCGCGTTGGCGGGACTGTGGCCCTGGGGCGCCGGCAGCATCACGCGCCCGGCGGGCGAACAGATATTTTACTTGCCGGGAGGCACGCCCTACATGCCTCGCGGAACCCTGCGCGAAGTCCTCGCCTATCCGTTGAAAGCCGAGAGTTTCGCCGAGAGCGCGTTCACCCGCGTGCTCTACCGGCTAGGCCTCGAACGCCTCGCGCCGCTGCTCGACACGACGCATCGTTGGGATCGGGAATTGGGTCGGGACGAGCAGCTCTGCCTCGCCATCGCACGCATCTTGCTGCAAAAGCCGCCCTGGGTGCTCATCGACGGCACGTTTGGATTGCTCGACGATGACGTTCTGGAACTCGTCATCGACGTGTTCAGCAACGAACTGCGGGACACGGGTGTCATCCACATCGGCGGGCCCGCTCAAGCGCACCCGCTGTTCACGCGCGTCCTGCATCTGGTCAAGAGTCCCGGGGCTCGGAGCAGCGCAGCGGCGGTGAAAGTACCCGGGAATCACGAATGAAACGAGCGCCATTTCTGTCCGGGACGAGATCCACCGCGCGGTTGGCGCATCGCCTTCTCTTGCTGTTGGTTACTGCGCTGTCGTTGGTTGGCACTCCCAAAGCTTGGGCCGAGGGGCCGGTTTTCGAATTTCATACGCCTGCATCCACGGACGATGCCGCGGCCGCCGCGGCCATGCGCGATTTGGCCGCGCGGCTCGTCCCCGTCTATCAAGATCCCGATCCCGACCGCTATCTCGCGAATTTGTCCGCGCTGCAAATGATCGCAGGCAATTATTCGGCCGCGTACGAATCGCGGCAAATGCTGCGCGATCGGCGTCGGCGCCTGGACGCCGGGCGACCCGTCGGCCGCGACGTGATTTACGATGTGTACGCGCGCGCGAGGGCAACGGAGGCGGAGAGCCGGATACCCTTCGCGGAAGCGTTCACGCAGGCATACAAGGACGTGATTCCCCGGCTCAATGACCAGGACGACTACAGGGTCACACAGTGGCTCGAGACGTCTCCGGCGGTGTATCGATACGCTCTGCAGAAGCTGTTCGATCAGCAGCGGGCGGACGACAGCATTGCACAAGCGGAGGCGGTGGCGCTGATCCGGGCGTACCTGGCCTTCGATGCCTATCGCAATTTCGCGCCCATCGTCGCTGGGCTCGATGCCGAGGACGATCGCCGGCGCTACGCGGTCGAGGACCCGGTGCTGATCAAGACTCCCGATGGCGCGAGCATTGCCGCGGTGCTGGTGCGTCCCCAGACCCTCTCGAAACCACTTCCCACGCTGCTCGAGTTCACGATCTACGAGTCGCGGAATTACGCCAAGGAGTGCGCGGCGCACGGTTACGTGGGCGTCGTGGCGTACACCCGGGGAACGCACGGAAGCCCTCACCATGTCGTTCCCTATCAGCACGACGGCGACGATGCGCGAGCTGTCATCAATTGGATCGCCAAGCAATCCTGGAGCGACGGCCGCGTGGGCATGTACGGCGACGGCTATAGCGGCTTTACGCCGTGGGCCGCCGCCAAGCGCCTGCCGGCCGCCCTCAAGGCCATCGCCACCTCGGCGGCCACCGCGCCTGGAATCGACGTGCCCATGGGAGGCAACATCTTTCAGAACTCCGCGTACCGCTGGTCCTCCTACGTGACCAACACCAAAACATCGGACGAAAGCACGTATTACGACGACGCGCTGTGGCGCGCGCTCGATCAGAAGTGGTACATCAGCGGAAGTCGATACCGGGACTTGGGCAGCCTGCACGGAAAACCCAACCCGATTTTCATCCGCTGGCTGAACCACCCGAGCTACGATCGGTACTGGCAGAAGATGATCCCCTACCGGGAGCAATTCGCGAACGTCAATATTCCGGTGCTGACGATGACCGGCTACTACTCCGGAAGCGAGCCGGGCGCCCTGTATTATTTCACCCAGCACCATCGATACAACCCGCACGCCGACGATAGGCTGGTGATCGGTCCCTACGATGACGCCGTGATGCAAAGGGGCCCGTTGGCCGTGCTGCAGGGCTATCAAGTCGATTCGGCCGCGCTGGTCGACTTTCGTGAATTGCGCTATCAGTGGTTCGACCATGTCTTCAAGAACAGCACGATGCCGCCCTTGCTCCAGAATCAAGTCAACTACGAAGTCATGGGCGCCAATGAGTGGCACCACGCGCCGTCGCTCGAGGCCATGGCCAAGGGGTCGCTGAAATTCTATCTGGACGCAACCGTGTCCGGTGACGGCTACCGGCTGACCCAGCGTCGGAATTCGAAAGCGGCATTCATCCGGCAGACGGTGAACTTGGCCGATCGCAGCGATGCCGGCTGGACGCCGTCGACCGATCTCATCAGCACGAGTCTCGCCGCCCGCAACAGCGTGATGTTCGTGAGCGAGCCGCTGACGAAACCGGCAGAGTTCAACGGTCTGTTCTCCGGAAGGTTGGACTTTACCGTGAACAAGATGGACATGGACCTGCACGTCATTCTGTACGAGCGCGAGGCGAGCGGCGCTTATATTCGCCTGTTCAGTCCCACCGACGAATTCCGCGCCAGCTACGCGGGAGACCGCGTCCATCGTCATCTCCTCAAGGCAGGCGAGCGCCAAGAGTTGAGTTTCACCAGCGAGCGGATGACGAGCCGGCGCCTTGCGCAGGGCAGTCGACTGGTGATGGTTCTTGGCATCAATAAGCGGCCGGATCGCGAGATCAACTACGGTACGGGCAACGACGTGAGCGAGGAATCCATTGCCGACGGCAAAATCCCCGTCAAAATTCGCTGGCATAACGACAGCTACATCGAAATTCCGATCCGCCGGTAGCGAGTCACGCTCCGCGTGATTCAGAGGCTCGGTAAAAAGCGCGGCGCCGCTCGTG
>DASYFQ010000212.1:0-4217 GCA_036498345.1 Steroidobacteraceae bacterium | reverse complement strand
CGTCGATGAAAGGATCGAGCACTTCCGGCTGGTAGTTGCTCGGCAGGCCGCCTTCTTTCTTGGCGCGGCCGGCCTCCTCCATGGAGAGCCCGTAGGTACGCATGATCTCTTCGGTGAGCTGCTGTCCGCCGAACGCGAAGTCGCGGGTATAGATGACTCGCATGTCGCGCAGCACGCTGAATGTCGTGCTGCTGGCACCAAAGTCCACCACCGCGACGGTGCGGTCGAGCCCGCCGTCCGGCATCTGATGGCGCATCAGAGCGCAGGCGTTCTCGAGGGCGAAGGCCTCCACGTCGACGAGGTGCGCGGTCAATCCCGAGGCTTGTACCGCCGCCTGGCGCTGCTCCACGTTCTCGGTGCGGGTCGCGACCAGCAGCACGTCGAGCATTTCCGGGTCTTTCTCCGAAGGACCCACGACCTGATAGTCGTAGCTGACTTCCTCCATCGGAAATGGAATATATTGGTCGGCCTGCATCTCGACCTGAGCCTCGAGCTCGTTCTCGCCGAGGCTCTTCGGCATCTGGATCACTTTCGTGATCGCCGCGTCGCCGCTGATCGCGATGGCCGCGTGTCGGCTCTTGGCGCCGGAGCGCTTCACCGCTCGGCGAATTGCCTCGCCGACCGCCTCCGCGTCCACGATCGCCTTCTCGTTGATGGCGTTATGTGGCGTGGGCTCGGCTGCATAGGACTCGACCCGATACTGGCCGCCCGACATCGTGAGCTCGATGAGCTTCACCGATGAGGTGGTTATGTCAAGTCCCAGAAGCGGACGATATCTTTTGCCGAACGACCACACAGAGTTTTTTCCTTTTTCGCTCAGTACCTTGGGGGCCAAAACTGGTGCACGAGATTAGCTACGCCAAGCAAACTTAGCAAGAAACTGTTAAATAGAACGTGAAGCTACTCACGGTAATGACCGTGGAGCCGCGACGGCTGCGCAAAGTGGGATCCGCGACAATATGTCGTGATCGAGGAAGGCTTCGATTCATCCCGTTCAGACCTCGTCGCCTATGTTCTCCATAGACGATTGGTTAAGCTTGGTCTGGCAACCCCGCTGTCATCGAGCACGAGGCTCGTCGGATCGGTGGCTTTGCGTCCTCATCTTTCGATGAGTATGCCCCTGTAACCGGCGGTAATATGCATGCGCAATATCGCCGGTGCAATAAGTTAGAACGGTTTTCTGTGACCAAACGTTACCCAGTTCTCATCTCGCGCATTTGTGTGGTCTTAGTTGGCGCAATAGCGTTAATTGCGTTCGCTAATGTCTGTGCTTATGTCTACTTGAAACCCGCCTTGCCCGATGTGGACAGCCTGCGGGACGTGCAACTGCAGGTTCCCTTAAGGGTTTACACGCGCGACGGGAAATTGCTCGCTGCCATCGGTGAGCAGCGCCGGATCCCGGTGCGCTATGAACAAATACCCAAGAAGCTCATCCAGGCATTCCTCGCCACCGAGGATGATCGCTTCTTTAGGCACCATGGCGTTGATTGGCAAGGGATTTTGAGGGCAGCGGTGGCGAATCTCAAAGCCGGCGGCATTCGCCAGGGTGCGAGCACCATCACCATGCAGGTGGCGCGCGATATGTTTCTCACGCCGCGGCGCGACATAAAACGCAAAATGAGCGAGATCTACATTTCTCTGTTGATGGAGGCCGAGTTCACCAAAGAAGAGATTTTCTCGCTGTACGTCAACAAGATCTTCCTCGGACAGCGCGCCTACGGGGTTGGCGCGGCGGCGGAGGTGTATTTCGGCAAGAGCTTGGACCAGTTGACCGTGGCCGAGATGGCCACCCTGGCGGGGATTCCGACTGCTCCCTCCGTCGTCAATCCCGTGGCCAGTCCGGAAGCGGCCAGAGTCCGTCGCGCCCATGTACTCGGCCGAATGCTCGAGCTCAACTACATCAGCCAAGCGGAATACGATGAGGCGAGGTTGAGCCCCATGGAATCGCGGCTGCATGGTGCCTCGATCGAAGCGGATGCCCCCTATGTCGCCGAGATGGTGCGCAACGAAATGCAGGCCAAGTACGGCGACGCCGTCTATACCGCAGGCTACAAGGTATACACCAGCATCGATTCGCGCCTGCAGGCAGCGGCGACCGTGGCGCTGCGTACGGGATTATTGGAATACGATCGCCGCCACGGCTATCGCGGTGCGACCGCCAAGGTGGATATTGCCAAGCTGACGAGCCCGAAGGACATGGAGGGCCAACTCGAGGAATTCCCGGTAATCGGCGGCCTGCGGCCGGCCATCGTGGAAACGGTTGAGGCCAAGAGCGCGAAGATCTACGTCAAGGACATCGGTGAAGCGACCCTGCCGTGGGAAAAGCTCTCCTGGGCGCGGCGCGAATTGCCGGAAGAGAAAGTCGACCGCGCCCCGACTCAAGCCTCCGAGATCCTGACCCGGGGCGATGTGATTTACACGGTGGGAAGGACGGCCCAATCCTTGCTGTTCGTGCAGGTGCCGGAGGCGCAAAGCGCTCTCGTGTCGGTGGATCCCAAGGACGGTGCCGTGGTCGCGTTGGTCGGCGGCTTCGATTACTTTCAAAGCAAATTCAACCGGGTGACCCAGGCCCGGCGCCAGCCGGGTTCGGGCTTCAAACCCTTCGTTTACGCGGCGGCGTTCGACAAGGGATTCACCCCGGCGAGCATCGTCCTGGATGCGCCCATCGTCATCGACGAAGCGGGCATGGAGCAGGCATGGCGGCCGAAGGAGAGCGAGAACAGGTTCGCCGGCCCCGTCCGCTTGCGCGATGCGCTGGTGCATTCGCGAAATTTGGTGTCGGTGCGCCTGATGCGCGCCATCGGCGGCGAGTACACCTGGAACTACGTCACCCGTTTCGGCTTCGACAAGTCGCAATTGCCGAACGACTTGACGCTGGCGCTGGGCACGGCCGAGTTGAGTCCGCTGCAAGTGGCCATCGGCTACGCCGCTTTCGCTAACGGCGGTTATAAAGTGAGCTCCTATTTCATTGACCGGGTCGAAGATGCGGGCGGGAAGGTGCTGCAGCAGGCGACGCCGGCCCTGGCCTGCTTCCAGTGCGATCGCGTCACTGATCCACCGCCTGCGGCGGGCGCCATTGCTGCCGCCGGTGCCAGCCCCGCGGCGCGCACCCCCAGCACCGAGGGCGCCGCGAACACCGCGAGAGCCCGCGCGACACAGCTGGACACGGCCCCCCACGATGGAAAGACCATGATCCCGGCCAAGAATCTGGCGCCACAGATCATCCGACCCCAGGTGGCCTATCTTTTGGCCGACATGATGAAGGACGTCATTCGCCGCGGCACCGGGGTTCGAGCCCGATCCTTGAACCGCGACGATATCGGCGGCAAGACCGGCACGACCAACGATCGCCACGACGCGTGGTTCAACGGCTTCAACGGCGATCTCGTCACCACGGTCTGGACCGGCTTCGATCAGGATCGCTCGCTGGGTGAGGGCGAAGAAGGCGCGCGTGTGGCGGTACCCACCTGGACGTACTTCATGCACGAGGCGCTGGCCCACGCTCCCAAGCATGGCGTCCCCGTGCCCGACGGCATCGTCGCGGCGCGCATCTCGCCCGAAACGGGACTACTCGCGAGTTCCGACAACCCCAACAGCATCATCGAGTATTTCATCGAGGGCAATTTGCCCAAGTCTGAAAGTTATGAAGGACCCAATAACTCGAATCCGATGAACGACGGTGATAAACCGCTATTCTAGAGACCATGCCTAAGAAGTTTTCGCAGCGTGCAGAGGATTTGCGCCGCGCTCTCGCTCAGGAAGCGGCGCGGATCATGGCCGAACACGGCATCGGGGATTTCCTGCAGGCCAAGCGCAAGGCCGCGGATCGGCTGGGGGTGAATGATGTCGCCGTGCTGCCTAAAAACATTGAAATCGAAGCTGCGCTGCGCGAACACCAGCGGTTGTTCGGCCGCGATTCGCACGACCATACCTTGAAAGAACAACGCCGCATCGCCTTGGACACCATGCGCATGCTGAGCGAATTCCAGCCGCGCCTGGTGGGGTCGGTGCTCACGGGCACCGCCACCAATTACAGTGATATCAATTTACATCTCTTTGCAGACCGCTCCGAATCGGTCGCCATTCGCCTCCTCGAAATTGGTGTGCCGCATCAGTTCTATGAGCGGCGCGTCAAAATGGATGCCGAGCGCAGCGTCAACTACCCGGCCCTGCGCTTCGAGGCCGATGGTCGAACCGTCGATGCCACCGTGTTTCCC
>DASYFQ010000211.1:0-3286 GCA_036498345.1 Steroidobacteraceae bacterium | reverse complement strand
GGAGCCGAATCGCTGCATCGCACGCTTTCCTTGAACGGGCGTTTGCAGCCGATCGCCGGCGGCGACAATGGGATTCTGCGCTTCCAACTGCGTCGTTGATCGCGTGGCCTGGTCTCCGCGCCATATCCCCAACATCATCAGTGCGATCAGAATTCTGCTCGTCGCACCCCTCGCCGTGGCTCTCGCGCATCATCAGCTGGTGACCACCATCGTCTTGTTCGGCGTGGCGGCGCTGTCGGATGCCGCCGACGGCTTTCTGGCCAAACGCTATGGCTGGCAGAGCGACCTCGGCGCCGTGCTCGATCCGGCGGCGGATAAGTTATTGATGGTGACCGTGTTCATCACGCTCGCTTACATGAAGCTCGTGCCGTTATGGTTGATGGCGACCGCTGTGGCGCGGGATGTGATCATCGTGCTCGGCGCGCTGGTTTACCGATATTGGTTCGGGCCGCTCAACGTGCGCCCGTCGATCGTCAGCAAATTCAATACGCTGTGCCAGGCGGCGTTCATTCTGGCGGTGGTCGGCAGAGAAGAATTCTCCATACCGCCGCCGTGGGGGGTGATGGTGCTCGGCGCCTTGGTGTTCGTGACGGTGGTGGTCAGCGGCATCGATTACGTCTTGATTTATAGCCGTCGGGCATTGGGTCTCACGAAACCGCGCGCCGCGAGGCGGGCCGGCGACCGGCGCCCATGAAGCAGCTCGCGCTCGGAGTCAGGTTACGCGCCGACGCGGTATTCGAGAGCTTTTGGCCAGGGCCCAATGGCGAAATCGTCGCAGCGCTGCGCTCCCCAAGCGCCGTGCCGCTGTGGCTTTGGGGTGCGAGCGGTTCGGGCAAGACCCATTTGCTGCAAGCTGTGTGCGCGGCCGCCGGCGAAGCGTCATCCGGCGTGCCGGCCGCTTATTTTCCGCTGACCCGCCCGCCCTCATTGCCCCCCGAGGCTCTGGCCGGATTCGAGCGCGCTCGGGTGCTGTGCGTCGACGACGTCGACGCTGCGGCCGGAGACTTGGCGTGGGAGCGCGCGCTGTTCCGTCTGTTCAATGAAGCGTCGGAACTTCGCACCCGACTGATTTTCGCCGCGGCCGCGCCGCCGCGCCAACCCGATTGGCGTCTCGAGGATTGGAAATCGCGGGCGGCCGCCTGTGTCGTGTATCAATTGCGGGAGCTCGACGACGATGGCCGTGTCGAGGCGCTGCGGCTGCGCGCCGCGCAGCGCGGTTTGCAGCTGCCGTACGACACGTCCGAATATTTATTGAAGCGCATGCCGCGGGACATGCGCTCGTTGTTCGAAATCCTCGACCAACTCGATGAGGCGTCGCTGGTGGCTCAGCGGCGGCTCACCATTCCCTTCATTCGCGATGCACTCGAGAAGCACGCAAGAACAAAATCATAGTGCAGAACCAGCCGAAGACGAGCAGCAAACTCACCGCGGCGACCCAGCGGGCTGCGGGGTTGGCGAGCAATTCCGTCAACGCGAATACGAGATAGGGGATGGCGAACAAAGTGGCCCAGGCGTAGGTATGGCGGCGGCCGCGCAACAGGCCGCTCAACGGCGCCAGCAGCGGCAGAGCGGCGAGGGCGCAGATCGGCCACGGGTACCCGGCCATCATCCATGCGGGTAGGCTCAAGACGAGCGCGACCCAGAATCCAATCGTCAGTGAACGCGCCGCGGTCTCGAGGCTCACGGGCGGCTCTGCAGTCTGCTGCTGAGCCCGGCCACTCGTGCGCCCAAGGCGCGCGCCAGCTCACGCTCGGTGTCCGACAATTCGCCATGACCGCTGAGCACGGCCACGTGACTCGCACCGTAGGGAGTTCCGCCGCTGCGCGTCTCGGTCAGGCCGCGTTCACTGTACGGCAGACCGACCAGGTACATGCCGTGATGCAGGAGAGGAATCATCATGGACAGCAACGTCGACTCCTGGCCGCCGTGCAGAGTCTGGGTGGAGGTAAACACGCCGGCCGGTTTGCCCACCAAGGCGCCGGATAGCCACAGCGCGCTGGTGCCATCCAGGAAGAATTTCACCGGCGCCGCCATATTGCCGAAACGCGTCGGGCTCCCGAGAACGAGTCCACAGCATTGCACCAAATCGTCGTGCGTGGCATACGGAGGCCCTTCGTCCGGCACTGAGGGATCCAGCCGCTCCGTGGTGGTGGTCACCGGCGCAACCGTGCGCAACCGGGCTTGCATCCCTGGGACGGTTTCGACGCCGCGGCAGACCTGTCGGGCTAGAGCGGCGGTGCTGCCTTGGCGCGAATAATACAGAACCAGAATTTCGTTCATCGGCAGTCTTCCGGGAAATCACCAGGGATATTGCACGCGTGCTGCGCCGGCGCAACGGATTCGTCGCGGCTAATCGTATATTGTATAACGCTGGTTCGTTTGACGGCTCTGGCCGCTGTTGCTAGTGTCCATGCACCCTATGTTGCGCTTTCTTGCTGTTTTTGTCGGTGTTGCCTGCCTCATCGGATGCGCTGGAGCTCCCGTGCAAGAAATGAGCGACGCTCGCCAGGCCATCGCCGCCGCCGGCGCGGCGGGTGCGACACCGGCGACCTCGCCGGATTTTTATGCTGCCCAGGCCGCCATTACCCGCGCAGAATCGCATCTGCAAGCGCAGGAATTCACCCGCGCGCGCCTGGCGGCAATGGAAGCCAAGCGCCACGCCGCCGCCGCCCTCGCCGATGCGAACGCGCAGCACGCCGAGGCGCCGGTGACTCAGCCGCACTGAGGCGGGTTGGTTTGGACCAGGTCGTTCGCCGTTTTCTGATCTTTGGGAAAGTTCAGGGCGTGTATTTTCGTCACAGTACCCGCCTCGAGGCCCGTCGGCTGAATATCCGGGGCATCGCACGCAACTTACCGGACGGGTCCGTCGAGGTCGTCGCCCAAGGCGACGCGGCCGCGGTCGACGGTCTGCGGGCCTGGCTGCAGCACGGACCGGCCGAGGCGCGAGTGGACGAGGTGCGCGAGACGGCACTGGATGACGTGCAGCAGATCCCGAAGGGATTCGAGGTTATTTGACCTCGGTATGATCTGAATGCCAAAAGGTCCGGATGTGTCGAGAACGCCGGACCCGCTTAAAAACGCCAGATCCAACGCCGGACCCGCTTTAGAAACGCCAGACCCGCTGCCAGCGCTGCATCACCAGCGCGGGGTACGTGTTTCGGCCGACGCTGCCGTTGTATCTCGCCAACGCGCGCGACCAATTGCGGTTCTCGACGCGCAGGTAGTAACGCAGAATCTCGCAGCCCATGCGGATGTTGGGCGCGACCCGCACCAGTTCATTCTGCAC
>DASYFQ010000210.1:0-7712 GCA_036498345.1 Steroidobacteraceae bacterium | reverse complement strand
TTTTCGCGCGGGTCAGCGCTTCGTTGCGATCCGGCGAGCACCAGACGACCTCGGCCTTTTTCCAGCTGCTCGTATTGGGGCCGGTGCGCGGAAAAAACAAATAGCGGACGCGAACGCCCAAGCGATTCAATTCAGCGATCTCGCTGTGCAGCTTGCGGCAATAGGCGCAATCCACATCCGTGAACACCGTAATGGTGTACAGCGGATTCTTGGGGGAGAAGATCACCATCTGCGATTCGGGAACCGCGCTGATCATGGCGAGGCGCGCGCGAGCGCGCACCACTTCGGTCAGATTTTCACGCGAATCCATGTCGTAGAGATTGCCGTCGAGAAAATACTTGCCGTCGGCCGTCAAGTAGCTGATGTCGGCTCCCTGCGCCAATTCGTACACGCCGGGGATCGGCGAGGGCCGCAGATCCTCCAACTTCGACCCGGGCGGCAAGCGCTTCAACAGGGCCGCGCGCGGATCCGCAACCTGGCCGCCGGGAGGCGATTGAGCCTGTCCGCCGGCCGCCGATTGAGCCTGTCCGCCCGGCGATTGCCCCTGATCGGCCCACGCCGGACGCACACCGAGTCCCACGGTGCAGACGGCCAGAGTGACGACGGCGAGGATTCTCAACATGCTTGACGCTCCAGCGGAAGTGACTGATTCGACCCTGCGGCAACCTCAGAGGTTCCGCACAATTCTAGCAGGGCCGCCGCCAAATCCCGCGGTCCCGCGTGCCGAGCCGATCAGCCGCGCGGGTGATGCTGGGAATGCAGTTCTTTCAGGCGCTCGCGTGCGACGTGCGTATAGATTTGCGTCGTCGACAGGTCGCTGTGCCCGAGGAGCATTTGCACCACGCGCAGATCCGCCCCGTGGTTCAGCAAATGCGTCGCGAAAGCATGCCGCAGCGTATGCGGCGAGAGTTCTTTCTCCACGCCGGCTTTCTTGGAATAGCGCTTGATGATGTGCCAAAATGCCTGACGCGTCATGCGATCGCCGCGGCGCGTCGGAAACAGGTAATCGGTCTGCCTTTCCAACAATATTTCGGCGCGCGGACCCTGCATGAATTGCTGCAGCCACTTCACTGCCTCGTCGCCCAGCGGTATCAGCCGTTCGCGATTGCCCTTGCCCACCACGCGCATCACGCCTTGATTGAGATTGACCTGATTGTGCTTGAGGCTCACGAGTTCGGAGACTCGCAGGCCCGTCGCATACAGTACTTCCAGCATGGTGCGGTCGCGATGACCCAGCGGGTCCGACACGGTCGGCGCCTCGAGCAGCGAATCGACTTCGGCTTCACTCAGCGATTTGGGCAAGGAGCGGCCGATTTTTGGCATCGCGATTTGCGCCGTCGGATCGACCTCGATCAAACCCTCGCGCATCATGAAACGAAAAAAGCGGCGGAAGCTCGACAGCTGCCGCGCAGTCGATCTGGGCCTCGATCCGCCCTCGACCCGCGCCTCGATGAATCCCTGTATTTCGATGCGCGTGGCTTTGAGCAATGCGCTGTCGCGCTCTTCCAGCCAGCGTGCGAGCGCGGTCAAATCGGCGCGGTACGCGGCGAGAGTATTCGCCGAAAGCCCGCGCTCCAGCCACACTGCGTCGAGGAAGCGTTGCAGGGCCGGATCCGCCGCCTCGCGGACAGCCGGTACCGCTGTGCCCGAGGTGCGTGTATAAACCGTCCGTTTGAGAGCCGTCGCCATAGTTTTCCGCGTGGGTGTTTCGCACGAAATGGTGCTGTACGCGCTACTTAGGATCCAGTATGCGAGGGGTGCCCGCGGGTCGGCGTGACCAGAATCACAATACAGTCAAGTATTAACATAAGGAGAACCAGATCACAGAAAACGAGCCAATGAGCGTGGGCACGCCCGCGCAGTCGCTGTATACCGCGTATTGCCTGGTGGTGTTCACGGCCCTGGGTTTGACTGTGTTGGGCGTCAATCTGTTCCTGCCGAGCCTGCGCTGGCGCCGACTGATGGCCGGAGTGTTCTCACGCGCCTTTTTGCGTGCGGCGGGCATACCGTTTAGCGTCGAGGGGTTGAGCCGCCTGCCGCAAGTGCCCTGCGTGGTCGTGGCCAATCACGCCAGCTATATCGACGGTCTGGTTGCCGCCGCGGCATTGCCGCCCGATTTTGCCTTCGTGATCAAAAAGGAGATGGTACGCGTGCCTCTCGCCGGCTTGCTGCTGCGGGGCTTGGGATCGCAATTCGTCGAACGCTTCAATCGGCACAAAGGTGGGATGGATGCACGTCGTGTGTTGAAGCTTGCCGCCACCGGCCAGTCCTTGGTGTTCTTTCCCGAGGGCACGTTCAACGAGATCCGCCAAGTCGGCAAGTTTCTGGGCGGCGCATTTACCACGGCGGCTCGCTCCGACATGCCCGTCGTGGCCGTCGCCATTCACGGCACTCGCGCGGTTCTGCGCCCGGGGGGTGTGAGCATGCGCCGGTCGGCCATTCGCGTTGAAATACTTGAAGTTCTCAGCGCGAGCGACGCCAGGCAGCGCAGCCGCGAGCTGATTGCGCAAGCCGTCGGCGAGCCCCTGGCGCCTTGAGGGCGCGGCGCGGGCCGTAACGTCCCCGCTCTCTCGGAGTACCACGAGGTTATACTAGGTATCCCCCAGTTAATTTACGGAAGAGCCTCATGAATTCTGATCCCGTCGTTATTCTGGCAGCCCGCCGCACACCGGTCGGCGCCTTCCAGGGGGCGTTCGCCACAGTCACCGCGCCGCAACTCGGATCGGTCGCCATCAGGGCGGCAATCTCGGATTCCGGAGTGGCCGCTTCCCAGATCGAGGAAGTCATCATGGGCTGCGTCCTATCTGCCGGAATCGGCCAGGCGCCGGCACGTCAAGCAGCCATGGGCGGCGGCGTGCCCGCCAGCGTACCGGCCACCACCGTCAACAAGATGTGCGGATCCGCAATGCGCGCGGTGATGTCGGGTTGCGACCAGGTCCTCGCCGGCTCTGCCAAGGTCGTCGTGGCCGGCGGACTCGAGTCCATGACCAATGCGCCCTACCTCCTGCCCAAGGCTCGCTCCGGCTACCGCATGGGTAATCAAGAGGTGCTGGACCATATGTTCTACGACGGCTTGCAAAGCCCCTGGGATGGACAGCTCATGGGATGTTTTGCGGAGGCGACCTCGGAGAAGTACGAGTTCACCCGCAAAGCCCAGGACGATTTTGCCGCCGAGTCGGTGCGCCGGGCGCTGGCCGCGGTCAACAACGGCGATTTCGCCGCCGAGATCGCGCCGGTCACCGCCAAAACTCGCAAGGGCGAAGTGGTGGTCGACAAGGACGAGACCCCGTTTACCCTCGACATCGCGAAGATCCCGACGCTCAAGCCGGCGTTCAAGAAGGACGGCACGGTGACCGCCGCCAGTTCCTCCGGAATTTCCGACGGCGCGGCGGCGCTGGTGCTGGCGCGCGAATCCTTCGCGGCAGCGCAGGGCCGCAAGCCCCTGGCGCGCATCTTAGGCTACGCCAGTTTCGCGCGCGAACCGGAATGGTTCACATTGGCACCGGTGGGCGCAATCCAGAAATTGCTGGCCCAGTTGAATTGGCAGGCCAAGGATGTGGATCTGTACGAGATCAACGAGGCATTTGCGGCGGTGCCGATGGCGGCGATGAAGGAATTAGGCCTGGATCATCGGAAAGTGAATGTCAACGGCGGAGCCTGCGCGCTCGGGCATCCGATCGGGGCGACCGGGGCGCGCATCCTCACCACCCTGCTGTACGCGCTGCGTGCGCGCGGCGCGAAGCGCGGCATCGCCAGCTTGTGCATCGGCGGCGGCGAAGCGACGGCAATCGCCATCGAACTGATGTGAACCCGTCCGCCGAGCGTTTCCGATGAACGCGTCCGTTCTGACTGCCATCGAAGGGGGCGTCGCGCAGATCACGCTCAATCGGCCCGAGAAACGCAACGCCTTGGATCGCGCGACCATCGCCGCGCTGAGTACGGAGTTGCGGAGCTGCGCCGGCAACAGCGCGGTGCGCCTCGTGCAAATCACCGGGGCCGGGAATGTCTTTTGCGCGGGCGCCGACCTGACCGAGATGCAGGCACAGGCACATGCCAGCGAAGCGGCCAACCTGGCGGACGCAGAGCAGCTGGCGACGATGCTGGCGCTCTTGGATTCCATGCCGAAACCGACATTGGCGCGCGTCAACGGGGATGGCTATGGCGGGGCGCTCGGGCTGCTCGGCGCCTGCGACATCGTGGTCGCCGTCGATACGGCAAAGTTTGCGTTTACCGAGGTGCGCCTCGGCATCATTCCTGCGGTCATTTCGCCCTTCGTGCTCGGCAAGATCGGCGAGAGCGCCGCGCGGCGTTACTTTCTGACGGCGGAGACGTTGACCGCGGCAACTCTCGAGGAGCTCGGACTGGTCCATGAAGTCGTAACGGCCGACCTGCTCGACGCCAGCTGCGCGCGCATCATCGAGGGGCTGCTCAAGGGCGCACCTCGCGCCTTGGCGGAGGCCAAATTGCTCATACGCGATGTGGCGCCGACCCCTCCCCCGACCCGAGGGGCTGCATCCCTCGCGGCGGCCGCGCGGCTGGCGCGATTGCGCGTCCAAGCGGAGGCACAGGAAGGCTTCAGCGCATTTTTCGCCAAGCGCAAGGCGAGCTGGCGCCAGGACTAATACCGCCTGGCCGCCTGATCGCCGCCGGTTGCGGCCTGATCGCCGCCGGTTGCGGCCTGATCGCCGCCTAATCGCCGCCTAATCGCGGCCTAATCGCGGCCTGGTCGCGGCGGCCTGATCGCCGCTTGATCTTCACTGTAGCGGGGTGGGCGTCCCTGCCCAAGCCATGCCCAAATCCATTGGCCATCCTGGAAGCCGGCGTCCGTGGCCTGTCAACATGGGTGTCCCCACTCAGTAAAGCGACGCCCCTGCCCGGATTCCCTCATTCTGATCCCCTTGTTTGTCCGCTAGGCGGACGCCTCCACGGTAACCCGCGTTTGTGGTCTACTAGCGCCCGCTTTTAGAGCGCAATCTCGCTTTTAGGTGGCCATTTGATGAACGAATCTCCCCGCGATGTCATGGAATACGATGTTGCGATCGTCGGCGCCGGCCCGGCCGGGCTTGCCTGCGCGATCCGGCTGAAGCAGCTCAATCCCGCCTTGAGCATTTGCGTGCTCGAGAAGGCTGCAAGTCTCGGGGCGCATTCCCTGTCGGGCGCGGTGCTCGAACCCGGACCGCTCGAGAAGCTGCTGCCGAACTGGCGCAGCGAATACCCCGGCATGAAAGTCAGCGCTGCCAAGGACGATGTTCGTTTGATGACGCGTACGGGCTCGGTGAAACTCCCGGGCTGGGCGGTCGATTTGTCGCCGATGAACAATCACGGCAATTTCATCATATCGCTCGGGCAGCTCACGCCGTGGCTCGGGCAGCAGGCGGAGGCATTGGGAGTCGATGTCTTCCCGGGATTCGCAGCAGCAGAGGCTCTGTTCGATGAGCAAGGCGCGGTCAAAGGCGTGCGCATCGGAGATATGGGCCTCAACAAGGATGGCAGTCAAGGGCCGAATTACACGCCCGGATTGGAAATGATCGCGGGCACGACGCTGCTCGCCGAGGGCGCGCGAGGTTCCGTCTCCAAGCAACTGATCGCGCGTTTCGACTTGGGCGCGGGCAAGGATCCGCCCACCTTCGGGCTGGGCTTCAAAGAATTGTGGCAACTGCCGCCCGGCCGTGTTGAACCTGGGCGCATCGAGCACGCGTTTGGCTGGCCTTTGGATACCATGACTTACGGCGGCAGCTTTCTCTACCACCTCGATGCCGATCGCGTGTACATCGGCTACGTAGTCGGTCTCAACTACAAAGACCCGCGACTGAAACCCTTCGAAGCATTTCAGCAGTTCAAGCACCATCCGCGCATCAAACCCTTGTTGGAGGGCGGGGAGATCCTATCCGCCGGCGCGCGTACGATTGCAGCCGGAGGCTACCAGTCGCTGCCGAAGCTCGAGATGCCCGGCGCGATGCTCATCGGGGATGCCGGCGGAACACTCAACGTATTCAAGATCAAAGGCATCCATCAGGCCATACGTTCCGGCGTCGCCGCCGCGGAGCATCTGGCCGAGCACGGCAACGCTCGAGGGTTCGATTCCCGGTGGCGCGCCTCCGAAGGACATCGCGAGTTGCGGGCCGTGCGCAATTTCAAGCCGGCATTCAAGCGTGGCCTGTATTTCGCCATGGCGAACGCCGGGCTCGAATGCCTCGCCAAAGGCCGGACGCCGTGGACATTGAAGAATACGGCCGACTGGTCGGCGCTCGAAAAGCTGGACGACTACGCGTCGCCGGATCGCCACTGGGTCACGCGCACGCTGCCGCCACGCGACCGCGTCTCGTCGGTCTTCTTTGCGGGCAACTCGCACGATGAGAATCAGCCGATCCATCTGAAAGTTGCCGATACCTCGATTTGCGTCGACCGCTGCGCCAAGGAATTCGGCAATCCCTGCCAGAACTTCTGTCCGGCGGCTGTCTATGAAATGGTCGACAATGGTTCCGGCGGCCAGCGCTTGCAGATCAATGCTGCCAATTGCGTGCACTGCAAGGCCTGCGACATCAAAGATCCCTACGGCATCATCACCTGGACTGCACCCGAGGGCGGATCGGGCCCGAACTACCAAAACCTGTAAATGCCAAACCCATAAGACTCGAACCTAGTTTGGCCAGCGAAGCTCAGTCGGTTGCGATGCGGTTAGGCGCGGAAATAGCCGCCCATCGACTGACGTGGGATGCGGCTCAGCAGGACGCCGCTCTGCGCCTGGACCAATTGAGCGAGAATCTACGCCGCGCGGCGCCTACCTTGGTCCAAAGGTTGCGCTCGCGTCTGCCCGGAGCGCCGTTCGAGACGGCGACGCAGCCGCAGCGGGGCCTTTATCTTTGGGGCGGCGTCGGTCGCGGCAAAACAGTGCTGATGGATATGTTCTACGCGACTCTGCAGCGTCCGCACGCCGTGCCGAGAGCCGAACGCAGTCACTTCTATCGCTTCATGCGCCAAGTGCATGCCGAACTGCGCGACGTGAAACGGCGTACGCAGCCGCTGGAGGCGGTGGCGGAACGCCTCGCGAAGCGCGTGCGCATCATTTGTCTCGATGAGCTTTTCGTCGCCGACATCGCCGACGCGATGATTCTCGGCGGACTATTCGAGGGATTGTTCAAACGCGGCGTAACGCTGGTCGCCACCTCGAATCTGCCGCCGCAGGATTTGTACAAGGATGGTTTGCAGCGCCAACGGTTCTTGCCGGCAATCGACCTGTTGAACGCGCACCTGGACGTAGTGCACTTGGACGGCCGCGTCGATTACCGGCTGCGGCAGCTGGAACAGGCGCCGACCTACCTGGACGCCCAGCGCCCGGAGACGCCGCAGGCCTTGCGGCAACGCTTCGAAGCGCTCGCCGGCGGTACCGCCTCGGGGTCGACCACGCTGATCCTCGAGGAACGCGCGCTGCATGCTGTCGCCTCGGGCCCAGGCATGGTGTGGTTCGAATTCGCCGAACTCTGCGAAGGGCCGCGCAGCCAGAACGATTACATCGAGCTCGCGCGCGCCTACCACACAATTTTCATTTCGAACATCCCCGAATTCACGGAGGCCGACGAGAATGCTGCGCGCCGCTTCATTGCGGCCATCGACGTATTTTACGATCGCGGCGTCAAGATCGTGGTATCGGCTCGAGCGCCGCCCGCGGAACTCTATCGCGGCGAACGACTCGGGCTCGAGTTTCAGCGCGC
>DASYFQ010000209.1:0-32040 GCA_036498345.1 Steroidobacteraceae bacterium | reverse complement strand
TTCCCCGCAACCCGGACGACGCACCATCAATGAACACATATCGCATAGCAACGATCCCCGGCGACGGCATCGGCAAGGAAGTGGTGCCCGCAGGCCGTGAAGTCTTGGAGGCACTTGCCGCGGCGGACAAATCGTTCGCCTTCGAGTTCGAGAACTTCGAATGGGGCGGCGACTACTTCCGAAAACGTGGCGTGATGATGCCTGACAAGGGGTTGGACGCGTTGCGCGGCAAGGATGCAATCCTGTTCGGTTCCGCCGGCGATCCCGATATTCCGGATCATGTGACCCTATGGGGGTTGCGCTTGAAAATCTGCCAAGGGCTCGACCAGTATGCGAACGTTCGCCCGATCCGCATCCTGCCGGGCGTCGATGCGCCCCTCAAACGCTGCAGCGCCGAAGATCTGAACTGGGTGATCGTGCGCGAAAATTCCGAGGGCGAATATTCCGGCGTGGGCGGCCGCGTGCATCAGGGACAGCCCATCGAGGTGGCAACGGATGTGTCGATACTCACCCGTGCGGGAGTCGAGCGCATCTTTAGATTTGCGTTTCGCCTTGCGCAATCGCGGCCTCGCAAACTGCTGACGGTAATCACCAAGAGCAATGCGCAGCGTCATGCGATGGTCATGTGGGACGAGATTGCCGCGGAGGTCGCCAAGGAATTTCCGGAGGTCACATGGGACAAGGAGCTGGTCGATGCCGCGACCGCACGGATGGTGAATCGGCCGGCATCGCTCGACACGATCGTCGCGACCAACTTGCACGCGGACATTCTCAGCGACCTCGCCGCCGCGCTGGCCGGCAGTCTGGGCATTGCGCCCACCGGCAATATCGATCCGGAGCGGCGTCATCCGTCGATGTTCGAGCCGATTCACGGTTCCGCGTTCGACATCATGGGCAAGGGGCTGGCGAACCCCATTGGGACATTCTGGTCCGTGGTGATGCTGCTCGAGCACGTGGGCGAGCCCGCGGCCGCCAAACGGGTGATGCGCGCCATCGAACACGTGACGGCCGATCCCACTCTGCACACGCGCGATCTCGGAGGGAGCGCGACGACCGCGCAGGTGACCGAGGCGGTTTGTGCCGAGCTCACGAAGCCGGAAGTCCAGATTACAAAAAAGTAAAGTTGACCCGGTTCGTTCTCGGTTTGCCGGAGGAAGCGCCCGCCGCTCGATTCGCGCTGCGGCCGGCGCGAAGAGCATGGCGTGTTCGCTCGTGTTTTGCGGTATAACGCTGCGACTTCCGCCAGAAAGACCGTTAATGATAGTGAGCTCCCGTCGAATCGCGATCTCCTGCGTATTGGCCTGCCTCGTCGGGCTCGCGTTATGGAGGCTTGGCGCCGCCACGGGGGACGCCGGCAAGCAAGGCGGCCAAGGAGATGCAGTTCCGGTCCAAGTCGCCACCGTAACGCGCAGCCCGGTCGATCTGTCGGTCTCGAGCGTCGGCACGGTACTCGCGCTGAACACGGTCGTGTTGCGTCCGCGTATCGACGCGCCAATCCAAAGCGTGCGGTTTCGCGAGGGACAGCTGGTGGCGCGTGGCGAAGTGCTCATCGAGCTGGATCCGTTGCCTTTCCGCGCGCAACTCCAGGCGGCCAAGGCGCAGCGCGATCGGGATGCGGCTCTGCTCGAGAACGCGAAACACGATTTCGAGCGGTACGACACGTTGCTGCGCATGGATTCCACCACCGCTCAGACGCGGGACACTGCTCTCGCGACCGTCCACCAGCTGACCGCGACGGTCGCGAACGATGACGCGCAGATCGACCTCGCCAAGCTGTCGCTCTCGTACGCGACGATTCGGGCGCCATTTTCGGGGCGCATCGGCGCGCGGCTGGTCGACGCGGGCAACATCGTGCACGTCGGCGATGCGACCGGCCTTGCCGTCCTGACTCAAATTCAACCGATCACCGTGACCTTTGCGCTGCCCCAGGACCGGCTACCCGAGCTGCGTGATGCGCAGCGCGGAGGATCCGTGCCGGTGGTTGCATCCACGCAAGACGGACGGAAGATCCTCGATCGAGGCGAGCTGACATTGATCGACAACCAAATCGACGCGGTAACCGGTACCGTGCGCTGCAAGGCCGTATTCCCAAATTCACACGACAATCTTTGGCCCGGCCAGTTCGTGATGGTGGCCACGCGCTTGCGCGTGCTGCCGCAAGCCCTGACGGTGCCGACATCGGCGGTTCAACAAAACTCGGAGGGTGCGTTCGTGTACGTGGTGTCCGACGATTTGATCGCGCATGCGCAGGCAGTTCATCTCGTGGGCATCCAAGGCGACCGGTCGATCATCGACAGCGGGCTTACCGGCGGCGAGCGCGTCGTCACCGAGGGACATTTTCGGCTCGAATCGAACGCCCGGGTTCGCCTGGAACGATAACCGGCACCACCTCGTGAAGATCCCTTGAACTTCTCCGCCTGGTTCATTCGACGTCCCATCGCCACGTCATTGCTGATGCTCGGCATCCTATTCCTGGGCGTGGCGTCCTACACCCAGCTGCCGATCTCGGGCGTGCCGCAAGTGGACATTCCCACGATCAGCATATCTACCCAGCTGCCCGGCGCCAGCGCCGAAACGGTGGCGGCCGGCATTACGGCGCCGCTGGAGCGCGCCCTCGCCAATCTCCCCGGGGTAACTTCGCTCACCTCCAGCAGCATGCTCGGTTCTAGTTCGATCGACGTACAGTTTGAGCTCAACCGCAGCGTCGATATCGCCGCCGTCGACGTGCAGAGCGCCATCAGCGCTGCGCTCGGAGATCTGCCCAAGAATCTGCCGCACCCTCCGACATTCGAGAAGGCCAATCCGTCCGATGCGCTATTGATGACGATTGCCGTCTACTCCGACAGCTTGCCGATCGCCGCGGTCGACGACTACGTCGAAAATTATCTGGCACCGCAGATTTCTCGGGTACCCGGCGTCGGCCTCGTCGACTATCACGGCCAGCAAAAGCCGGCGATTAGAGTGCGCGTCGATCCCGGCCGAGTCGCGGCCCTCGGCCGTACCCTGGAGGACGTCCGGCTGCTCATTGCGGCATCCACGGTCAACGGAGCCAAGGGGACCCTCAACAGCGGACGCACCAGCGTAACGTTGGATTCCAACGATCAGCTCGATCACGCCGCAGAATATGCGGCCCTCGTCGTCTCGACGCGCGACGGAGCCGTCACGCGTCTGGGCGACGTGGGATCCGTGGTGGAGAGCGTCGAAAACGTCAAGCAAAGCGCCTGGATCGGCACTCATCAGGCCGTCATGGTCGACGTGCACAAGCAAGAAGGCTTCAACATCAATGCCACCGTGCAGCAGGTGCGGAAGATCATTCCTGCGCTCGAGCGCGACTTGCCCGCATCCGTGCATCTCACGCTGCTCGGGGATCGCACGCAGACGATTCGCGCTTCGGTCCGCGACGTGCAGTTCACGCTGCTGATCACATGCGCGCTCGTGGTGCTCGTGGTCTACTCGTTTCTCGGCAGCGGGCGCGCCACGTTGATTCCGGCGGTGACGATTCCGCTGTCGCTGTTCGGGTCGATGGGCGTCATGTACATCCTCGGCTACAGCCTCGATAACGTTTCCCTCATGGCGCTGACGATCTCGGTCGGATTCATCGTCGATGACGCGGTCGTGATGCTGGAAAACGTATTACGGCACGTCGAGCATGGCGAGGATTCCTTGACCGCCGCGTTGAGCGGCTCGCGGGAAATCGGCTTTACCGTCGTGTCGATGACCGTCTCCCTCGTGGCAGTCTTCATACCGGTATTGTTCATGGGCGGTGTCGTGGGCCGGCTATTTCGCGAGTTTGCCGGAACCGCAACCGTCGCGATCTTGATTTCGGGCCTGGTGTCGCTGACTTTGACTCCCGTCCTTTGCGCCAGATGGCTGCGGCCGGAAGACGTGCATTCGGCGGCCCGGATTCACGTGCACATCAACCGCGTGTTCAATCGTGTGCTCGCGGCCTACGAACGGGGTCTGCGCTGGTCCCTGGATCATAGCCCGCAGGTTCTGGGGGTCTTGATGCTCACTCTGGCTACCACCGTCGGGCTGTACGTCGTGGTTCCCAAAGGCTTTTTCCCGCAACAGGATAATGGCTTGATCGCGGGCGTCACCGAAGCCGCGCCGGATATCTCGTACGGTGCGATGGTGTCGCGCATGCGCGCGCTGGCGGCGCGAGTCCGCGAAGATCCGGACATTCAACACGTCTATTTTTGGATCGAGGCAGACCCGTCCACGAACATCGGGCGCATGCTGATCGACTTGAAGCCGTTCGGCGAGCGCGAGAACTCCGTCTACACGGTGATCCGGCGCATCGGCAAGCGGGTAGCGGACATGCCGGACATCGCGCTGCACCTGCAGGCCCGGCAAGATCTCACCATCGGCGCGCGGGTAAGCAAGACACAGTTCCAATATACGCTGAGAGACCCCAACCTCAATGAATTGCGGCATTGGGCGCCGATCGTGCTCGAAAGCTTGCGGAAAATTCCGCAGATCCGCGATGTCGAGGCCGACATCGATCCGGCCGCACCGGGTGTGACCGTCCGGCTCGACCGAGACGCAATGGCACGCCTCGACGTGACGACTCAAGCGGTTGATGACACCCTGTACGACGCCTACGGACAGCGCCAAGTTGCGAGCTATTTTACGCAGCTGAACGTCTATCGAACCATTCTGGAAGTCGACCCCCAGCTGCAACTCGACGAAAATGCGCTCAAAACGCTTTACGTCCCATCCCGCTCCGGTTTGCCGGTTCAACTCAGCGCAATCAGCCGTCTCGAGCGTACGGCTGCGCCGTTGACGGTGAACCACGATGGGCAATTCCCGGCGGTCACGCTGTCGTTCAATCTCGCGCCCGGCGCTGCACTGGGCGATGCGGTCCAGGCGGTGCGCGCAAAGGCTCTGACGATCGGTACCCCGCCCGGATTGACCTCGCTATTCGCGGGCAGCGCGGGCGCGTTTCAGGATTCGCTCGCGGGACAGCCGTTTCTGATCTGCGCGGCGCTGCTTGCGATTTACATCGTCCTGGGAATACTTTACGAAAGCTACATTCACCCGCTCACCATCCTGTCCACGCTGCCTTCAGCCGGTATCGGCGGACTGCTGGCGCTGATGCTGCTCCGCTACGATTTCTCGCTGATTGCCCTCATTGGCGTGATTCTGCTGATCGGCATCGTCAAGAAAAACGGCATCATGATGGTGGATCAGGCGCTGGCCCTCGAGGCAAAGGGCGCGACCCCCGAAGCCGCGATTTATCAGGCCTCGATGACGCGCTTCCGGCCGATCCTGATGACGACCCTCGTCACCTTGCTCGCCGCATTGCCGTTGGCGTTCGGGACCGGCGCGGGATCCGAATTGCGCCGCCCTCTCGGGGTGGTCATGGTCGGCGGCTTGCTGCTGTCGCAAGTCCTGACGCTGTACACGACACCCGTCATTTACCTATACATGGAGCGCCTGACGCGCAGGGATCGCCCGTGGCGCCACGCAGCTGCGCGACGCGACGCCGCGGAGCAGCGGTAAGCCGGTTCCGCCGCGGCTTCGTTATCGGATTATGAGACCCGCGCTTGGCGGCGAACTCGATTCGGCGCCGGCCCCGTGGACTGCCGGAAGGTCAGCGATGACGGAATGACGTGCTTGGAATGATCCGCGGGCTCGCCGCTCAGCGTACGCAAGAGCAGCGCCACCGCTTCCGCCGCCATGTCCGGAATCGGCTGCCGGATCGTCGTCAGCGCCGGCCACACCTGACCCGCGAGCGGCGCGTCGTCGAAGCCGACGACCGAGATGTCTTCGGGAACGCCCAGTCCCATACTGTGCGCAACGGCCAGGGCGCCCGCGGCCATCTCGTCGTTGCTCGCAAAGATCGCGGTCGGCCGCCGCGGCGCCGGCACATTGAGCAGCTTTCGCGCGCACTGCACCCCCGAGGCGTGCGAGTTGTAGCCTTGCGCGACCAGGGTTTTGTCGAGGCGCAATCCGCAAGATCGCAAACCGTCGAGGTAGCCCCTATACCGGTCCATCACCGCGGCGTGGTCCGGATTGCCGATGATGAAGCTGATGCGCTGATGCCCCAAAGCGGCGAGCTGCTCCGTCATGCTTGCGCAACTTTCCCGGTCATTGGTACAGACGCTGCGGTAGGTGTCGGTATGCTTGCCCGGCGCAATACGCACGAAGGGTATATGTCGACTCTCGAGCACCGCCGTCACCGTTTTCAAATCGGAGAGCGGCGGCGTGAGGACCACACCGTCGACGCGCGACTGGCGGACATTTCGAGCGACATCCTCGGCGAGCGTGGGGGCGTTATAGTCGCACGGCTCCATCACGATCTGATATTTCGCCGCGCGGCTTCGTTCGATGACCCCCGCCAAAACGCTGGTGGTGTAATAGCCGCATGAAATATCGTAAAGCAGGCCCAACAAATACGAGCGATTGCCGCCGAGTCCGCGTGCGGACGGGTTGGGATGATAGTCGAGCTTCTCGATGGTCCGCAGCACGCGCTCACGGATCTGCGCCTTCACGCTTTGGACGTTGTTGATGACGCGCGAGACGGTTTTTATGGAGACCCCTGCGTGTTCGGCGACGTCAATTATGGTGGTGTTGGCCATATCTTGGGAACAATGGCGCGTCGCACTTTGGATTGCAATAGGCAAGGCCGAATCCATAGGGAAACAGCGGCGAGCCGTCGCTGCCATGACCGCCGGTGCTTCCATCCATGCTGCCGCGCGGCCAGTCGAAGGATAGTTTTCCCGTAAAATCGACGTTCACTTCTGCATTGTTCTTGCGGAACAAGACGTCGGCAATTCCGCCGCCTTCGCTGCCCGGCAGCCAAGCGACCACAAAGGCATTGGATGCGTCGAGCTCGGGCGTGATTCCCCGAGGTCGCCCGGTGAGAAATACGGCGACGACGGGAATGCGGTTTTGCCGCAGGCGCTCGAGGAGCGCAAGGTCCGTTTCGCGGGAGCCGCCCGCAGCAGGAGTTGACGTCGAGCGCGCCGACGCTGCCCTGGGTTCGAACCAGGCGCCGCGAGCCGGGCTCTCCGGAGGCGGACGCAGCAGGTCGATTTCTTCCCGGGTATCTGCCGCCCGATAGTCGATCGATCTGATGTCGCCATGCCACTCGGCGTAGGGATTCTCCCCGAACACGACGATCGCCACATCGGGTCTGGAGCTAGAAATTCCGTTCACACTCAGCGTGGCAGTGCCGCCCGCGGCCGACACCGCGTCGCGAATTCCCTGATAGATCGACGTCGCACCCGGGAAATCCTCATTGGAATTGCCCGTGCCCTGCCAGGTCAGCGTCCAACCGCCGGCTTGCTTGCCGATGTCGTCGGCGCCATCGCCCGCGACCAACACCTTCATTTGCCGGCGTAACGGCAACAATCCGCCCTCGTTCTTGAGCAGCACCAGGGATTCGCGCACCGCCTCGCGGGCGACCGCGCGATGTTCCGGCGCGCCGATCAGGGCGCGCCGATTGGCGAGCGGCCAAGACGACGGCCGGCCTTTCTCGAACAGTCCGCTGCGCAGTTTGACCCGCAGAATGCGCGTCACGGCATCGTCGATGCGCCCTTCGGGGATGTCGCCGTTGCGCACCTGCGCGACGGTATTCTGGATGAATGCACGCCATTGCTCCGGCACCATGAACAGATCGATGCCGGCGTTGACGGCCTGGGCGCATCTGTCCTTGGAACAACTTTGCACTTCGTCGATCGCGTCCCAGTCGCTCACCACCAAGCCATCGAAGCCCATGCGTCCCTTGAGCACATCCGTGATCAGGTAATGCTGGCCGTGCATTTTGACGCCATGCCAACTGTTGTAGGACACCATGACGGTTTGAACGCCCGCATGAATCGCCTCGAGATATCCCGGGCCGTGAATGGCCAGCAGGTCTTCCTCGGATGCGCGGTTGTCGCCGCGGTCGATTCCCTGAGCGGTCCCGCCATCGCCGATGAAATGCTTGGCCGTGGCGACGATGTGATTCGCATCGAGAAAGGCCGGAGTGCCCGCCGCGCCTTGCAGGCCTTGAACCATTCGCCCCGCATAGGTGCGGACGATGTCGGGGTACTGCGAATATCCCTCGTATGCCCGCCCCCAACGATCGTCGCGAATGACGGAAACCGTCGGGGCAAACGTCCAGTTGATGCCCGTCGCGGCAACCTCGCCGGCGGTGGCCGCGCCGATGCGTTCGATCAGATCGGGATCGTGCGCGGCTCCGAGACCGATGTTGTGAGGAAACAGCGTTGCGCCGAATACGTTGTTGTGGCCGTGTACCGCGTCGGTCCCCCATATCACGGGAATCGCAGGCACGCCTCCCGTGGAGTCCATGGAAGCGTCATAAAAGCGGTCCGCCAGCGCGACCCAATCGGCGGCCGTTGCATGCTTGTTGTCGCCCGGGAACGCGCCGCCTCCGTTCAAAACGGATCCCAGGCGGTAAGCTTTCACGTCCTCCGGGGTCACGGAGCGAATGTCCGCCTGCACCATTTGCGCAACTTTCTGCTCGAGCGTGAGGTGCCGCAATAGATCCGCAATGCGGGCTTCGATGCGCGGGTCCTTCGGCACCGTGCTCGCCGCGGACGGCCAGATCGCCAGGCGGGATGGGGGCGGCAAACCCTCATCGGCGGAGGCATTCGCCGGGAAAGCCGCGGCAAAGCCGCACAGGACCATCGACACCGGCGCCAAGTAGCGATGGGCGCGGAAACGCACGGAGGGAGCGAACATCAACGGTGTCCACCCGCATTCGTCACGCCTGTGGAACTTGGCTTGCCCCAGAATCCCTCGCGATAGATTTGTTCGATGAGTGCTCTATGCGAAGGCAGGTCGCGGACTGCCTGCTGCGCGAATCCTCGTATCTGTTTGAACGCCCGCTGCGCGGAATGGGATGCGGCGTAGCGAGAACGCGCCCCCTCGAAATTCGTTTGGAATCCCATTCCGTACAACACGTATTGATAGCTGAAATGGGGAAAGGTCTCGTGATCGGCGACAAAATCAAAGCGGCATGGCGGGCGGTACCGCCACTCGGCCAGCAGCGACCTCAGCGCTTCGGGAATCGATTCCGGCCGCCGGTTATCGCGCCAGAAATCCTCCGTGCGCTGGCTTAGGCAGTAATGCATCTTCAAGAAATTGACGATATTCTTGCAGCGATTGCGCATGAGCTCATTGAATCGCCGGCCGGGCGCCTCGAAATCCCCGCTCCACGGAAAGAAGTCGGCAATCATCGCGGCCGCGACCTCGATCAGCATGATGCCCGTGGATTCCAGCGGCTCGAAAAAGCCCGCCGATAACCCCACGGCCACGCAATTGCGTACCCACTGCCGGTCGCGGTACCCGGCGTCGAATTTGAGAAATCGCACCGGCTTGTGCTCGGCATCCGCCCCGATGTAGCCGCGCAGCACCGATTCGGCCCGGTCGTCGGTCGAATGGGCGCTGGAATACACATAGCCGATGCCTCGGCGGTTATGCAGTCCAATATCCCAGGTCCAGCCGGCTTCGTGCGCCCGAGCGATGGTGTAGGACGCAATGGAACTGCCGGGCGCGTCGTTGGGTACCTGACACGTGACCGCGCGGTCGGTGAGCAGCGAGTCGCCGCAAGACGTGAAGGGCACCCGCAAGGCTTCGCCGATCAACTTTGCCCGCAGGCCCGTACAATCGATATAGAGGTCGCCTCGCAGGGTGCCATTGTTACGCGTGACCACTCCGGCGATGGCGCCCGATTCATCAAGATCCACCGAGTCGATCGTATCTGCCACGTACGTGACGCCGTATTCCTTCGCCACCGTGGCGAGGAGCGCGGCGAATCTGAACGCATCGAAGTGATAGGCGTAGTTCAATACCGCGCCGTAGTTCGCATCGTGCGCCCGCTTGGGCGCGAGCGACGCATCGGCAACCGCCTTTTGAATGGTGACGGCATCGGCTAGGCCGACACCGGGACCCGCATCCCCCAGAAGCCAAAACGGCAAGAGTTCGGTTCCGTCAACCCGGTGCGGAAATTCAAACGGATGGAAATAATGCGAGTGATGCCCGTTCACCGGCGACCTCGCCCAGTCCTCGAACCGGATACCCTGTTTGAAGGTGGCGCTGCTCTCGCGCAGGAAGCGCGCTTCGTCGATTCCGAGGGCCGTCAGCGTCACCCGAATGGTCGGGAACGTGCCCTCGCCCACTCCGATGATGCCGATATCAGGAGATTCGACCACGGTAATCGCAGGACCTTCCGGAAATCGAGTACCGAGTACCCGCGCCAAATAACATGCCGTCAGCCAGCCGGCGGTACCTCCGCCCGCAATGACGATGCTGCGCTTTTCGCTCATTTCGACCTCCCCATCGACGGGTAGCGTTCTCGTCCACCCGCGGCTTTTAAGCTACACGCATTTAAGACATTGCGATACCAGCGCTGTCTTTTATATTGAATCCTATTTTATCCGCATATTAAGCCAATATCAGCAATTTGTCAGAGTCTCCTATGGCTAAATTTGACAACGTTGCTAAATCGGGTGTATTTCTGCGGCCACAATAAGGATCGTGGGAGAGGGAGATGGCGGCAAAAGGAGGCCCTGCACGGCGCACCACCCGGGCGTTGCTGACGCGGCTCAATATCGACGCGCAGGCGATTCGAGGCACAGAACCCAGCGGGCCGGGCCCACCCGGCACCCGCCGGTCCAATTGCTTCGCCGCGTGCTCACGCTCCAGCGTTACTCACGCTCCAGCGTTTACTCACGCTCCAGCGTTTACTCGCACTTTCATGATTCGCTGACCGAGGCGACAGCGGATCCGCGCATGACGTCCGCTCAAAGGCCATAACCGATTCGAATCACGCCGAGTTTCCATAGGGGAGTTCAAATGTCCAAAAAGAGATCCAAGCACCGAAGCCGCCAAGTTGCCGGCGTACTTAGCACCACCTCCGTGCTTTGTCTGAGCCAGATGGTCCGCGCCGAGCTGCCGGCCGCTCAGCTGGATGAGGTCATCGTCACCGCGACGAAGCGAGAAACTAATCTGCAGGAAACGCCGGTGGCGATTACGGCGTTCTCGCAAACCGCACTGGACCAGAACCTCGTCGTCGACATCACGGACACCGCCAAATTCGTCCCCGGCGTGGCCTTCGCATCGCACGGCGATCAAGCGGCGGTCACGATCACCATGCGCGGCATCGGCAATGATTCGGCCTTCACCGAGCTCGATTCGCCGGAAGTGGCCACGTATATCAACGGCATCTACTCGCCTAGATCGCAGGGCACTTCGACGCTGCTCTATGACATGGATCGTGTGGAAGTGCTGCGGGGTCCCCAGGGGACCCTGTTCGGCCACAATTCAACCGTGGGGGTCATCGATCTATTCACCGCCAAACCGCAGATCGGCGTTTTCGCCGCCAGCGGCGAAGTAAACGCCGGCGACTACAACTCCTTCGGCACGCGGGGGATGGTGAATATTCCCGTAAACGACAGGCTGGCGTTTCGCATCGCGTATGCATCCCAGAAGCACGACGGCTATGTAGCCTTCCAGCCCATCCCCGCGGATTTTTCGACCAATCCCGCGTTCAGCACTCCGCCCAATGCGCACGGACTCAATACCACCGCCTACATCACCACCGGGCAGCAATATTTCGGCGAAGATCGCACTTCGTACCGCATCAGCGGCCGCTGGTTGCCCATCGACGGGCTGTCTTGGGACCTGTCTTTTGAAAACTACGTAGACAAGGGAATTCCCGAGGCTCCGCTCATGCAGAACCCGAGGCCCGGCAATCCGTTGTTGTCGATCCTGGCGAGTTTCCCGCCGGCAAACGATTTGAGATCCAATAACCTGCGCAGCAACGTCAGCTGGAACATCAACGATTACTTGAATCTCACCTACATCGCCGGCAAGTCGCATCTCAGTCACTCGGAGAACGCACAGGATGACGCCGGCATTGCCATCCCGACGTCGCCGAGCACTCCCGGCGGCGGCGCCTTGCAAGACGCCCAGACCGTCTATTCAGACTTTGACTCGTACAGCAACGAGCTGCAGTTGAAGTCTACCGGGACTCATACCATCGATTGGATCGTTGGCCTGTACGCTTTTCGGGAGCGCAACGGCATCCGCTTCGACATCAACCAATACAACGGCTACTCCGGCGGCACATTCAATTGGGCCGGCGCCTTCATTCAGCCGGATCGGTCCCAGGAAGACCGCTCCGAATTCGCCCAAGCCGTATGGCACGTCACCGATCAGCTGCGGTTGACGGGCGGATTGCGCGACTCCTTCGACGATGAGCGCGACATCGGCGGCCGCAACGTCACGTTCAACGGCTGTGCGCCCCCGCTGGTATCCAATTGCGGTCCGTTCACCTATGGACTCAGTTTGCCTGAGTTGCTGGCCAACAACTACGCCGTCTCCAACAATGACGCCTACACCTCATCGCGCAAGCTGACTTACCTCGCCCGCGCCGATTTCAATATCACACCGGATCTTCTTGCGTATGCCAGCGTCGGCACCGGCTACCATCCCGGGCGCGTCGAGGACGGCGGTACGCACGATAACCCTGAGACTCTGACCAACTATGAAATTGGCGAAAAGAGCACGCTGCTCGATGGGCGAATTACGGCCAACGTCGCCCTTTACTATGAGGACTTCAAGGGATACCAGGTCACCTCGGTAGTGACCAAGCGTGACGCCGCGGGAAATATTCTCGCGAGCCAGACCAAGCAGGTCAATGCGCAGGGCGCGACGGGCTATGGCCTGGAATTCGAGCTGGCGGCCAAGGCAACTCCCTTGGATACCGTGCAGTTCGCCTCGGCCGTTCAGAAGACGAAGATGCAAAACCTCTCGACCGTCGATTCGCGTCTGTACTCGCTCAATCCCGCTGACCCGCTGGCAAACGTGACGAATATTGCGGGCCATGAGCTGCCGCACGCCCCGCGATTTTCAGCGACCTTGGGCTATGACCACGCGTTCCCCCTGCCGAACGGCGACTCCTTGCTCCCGCACGTGGCCTTTCACTACGAGACTCGCAGCTGGCTGAGCTACTACAACGAGGCCGCGCCGGTGGACGGGGTATCCGGTTGGGACCAGCAGAAGGCTTATACCCGCACGGATTTCACGCTGACATATCGCGGCGGCGAAGAGCACAAGTACGAGGTGCAGGGGTACGTACAGAATATAGAGAACAAGGATATCAAGACGAATTCCGACATATACAAAGTGGCGGGAGTCAACTATCCGGTTGCGCTCTATATGCCGCCCCGCACGTTTGGTTTCAAAGTTCGGTACAAGTTTTGAGCCGCCGCGGCGCCTTGGCGGGCCACGCCCGTCAAACGCGCCATCGCGAGAACTGACCCCGGGTAAAAGTGTCATATTGCGGTTACAGCCGAGCCGGCTCGCTTTATGAGTAGTGAACATGAAACTGATCGCCGCGATCGCCTTGAGCGTCTGCGTGGCTCCCTGCCTGAGCCGCGCAGCCGAACTCAATCTCGCCACCCTGAACTGCGGGAAATACGAAAACGAAGTGCTGCCCGCCGCCGCCTCGAATCCAACGGCGGACACACTCAACACGGTGATGTGGTTGTTCGGCTATTCCGTGGCCAAATCCGGAGGGCACGTCATGTATCCGGAGGCATTGGCCCCTTTCGGGTTCGCGCTGGATAATGAGTGCAAGAGCAATCCCGCCGAAAGCCTGCTGGATGCGCTGGCCGTCGTCAAACCCGACCCCAAGAATCCGATGAATCTCTCCACCCTGGATTGCGCGGCATTCGCATCGCGGCACGTGGACCTGGCCCGCACCGACCCGGAGAGCGCAACCACCATCATGATGTGGCTATTCGGCTTTTCCGTTGCGAGGTCCGGCAGCCACATTTTCGATACGGAGTCGGTGAATTCCTTTCAAGCCGCACTGCTCGCCGATTGCGCGAAGCAACCCAAGCAGTCCCTGTTCGACGCTCTCACGGCGGTGAAGACCCCGAAACCTGCCAAGGCTAGATAAGGGGGGGGGTGCCCGCCCGTAGGCACAGTCCTACCCGAATGCCCCACTTTGATGACTACCGCCTGCGGCGGGGTCATCGTTGCATGGTGGTATGAATGCCCCGGTTCCTCGACACGTTCATGCAAGATTCAAACTGGCAAGCCTCGCAGGCCGCTCGATCCGCGCCTGGTTCTCGCATGATGCGGCGAGCATGGGGGCCGCGCTGTCGTTCTACACTCTGTTCTCAATAGCGCCGGTATTGCTCGTTGCCACCTGGATCGGCGGCAGCGTGCTCGACAGGGCAGCCGTACGACAACACGTCTTGGCGCAAATGCAGGGACTGATGGGCGAAGCCGGCGCCACGGCCGTCAGCTCGTTGCTCGCAGGTTCGGCGCATTTCGGCGGCGGAACGGTGGCGACCATCGTCGGCATCGCCTCGTTGTTGATCGGCGCCACCAGCGTATTCGGCGAGCTGCAACGGGATCTCGATCTCGTCTGGGAAACGCCCCGAACAGCCGCTATGGGCGGCGTTTGGGAGATTGTGCGTACCAGAATTCTGTCTTTCGGCCTCATCTTGGGAGTCGGCTTTCTATTGCTGGTGTCGCTCGTGATGAGTGCGGCACTCGCGGCGGTCTCAGGCTGGATGCAAACGCTCATGTCACAGTGGAAGGTGCTGCTGTTCGTCGTGGACCTTATCCTCGGCCTGGGTCTCGCTACGGTGCTGTTCGCGATGATCTACAAATTTCTGCCGCACCAAACGATTGCCTGGGGCGACGTTTGGACCGGCGCGCTGGTGACCGCCGTGTTGTTCACGGTAGGAAAGGCGTTGATCAGCATGTACTTGAGCAAGAGCGCGTTCATGTCGGGATATGGGGCGGCCGGTTCTCTGCTCGTGCTGCTGTTATGGATCTACTACTCCGCGCAAATCTTCCTACTGGGTGCCGAGTTCACCCGGATGTTCGCTTACGCGCACGGCTCGCGCATCGACGACTCGGCCAATGTTCCGCGGGCGGCCGTCCGTCGGAGGCCGCGGACGCACCGGCCGAGCGCATCGTCTTAAAAGTTTTATTCAACCGGAGGGGACTGCAATGCGAAATAAAATTATCTCGATCGTCGGAATGCTTGCGCTGGCAATGCTCGCGGGCTGCAACAAGGCCAAATCGCCGGAAGCAGTGGCCAATAATGTGACCAACGCCGAGCAAAAGGCGGCAAATAATGTCGCGGATGCGCAGAAAGATGCAACCAAAGACGTAGCCAATGCAGCCGATAAAGTCGATGACAAGGCAAAGGATCTCAACAACGCGGAAGTCAAAGGCGCCTACAACGTCGAAATGACGAAAGCCGAAGGCGATCGGAAAATCGCCTTGAACAAATGCGAAGCGCTCAGCGGCGACGCACAGAAGGCGTGCAAGGATGTGGCCGATGCCGATTATCAGTCCGCTAAAGCGCATCTGAAAGCCTTGCGCGAGACGGAGAAGCAATAGATCTGCCGGGGGAGCCGGCATTTCTGCCGGCTCGCTTTCCCCTCTGCGCCCCGTCCGCGTCCACTCGGCACGGTCACATCGGTCGGATACTGACTACACCGTCTATCGCGGCGCGCTTATACATACGCCCCGCCTGGCGAGCGAGCATCGAGCCCCGATCTGTGAGCGATAAGGGGTGCCACCATGAATTCGAATGAGGGCGAGGTAAGCCGCCGACGAGTGCTGCGAGACATTTCCGCCGGCGTGCTGCTGGCAACGGCGGGCCCCATGGTTGCCGAAACCAGGCCATCCCAATCAAGCCCGCAGGGACCCGGCGGTGCGAACCCGAAAATGTCCGATCCGACGACGGAATATCCCCGGCCGCCTTTTGCAAAACAGCAGCAGGATTGGCCTGGCCTTGCCTCGAAAATGAATCCGCGGCCCGACCATGGCGAGACGAGCTACAAGGGGTCAGGCCGGCTCGCCGGGAGAAGGGCATTGTTGACCGGAGGCGACAGCGGCATGGGTCGCGCCGCAGCGATCGCGTTCGCGCGCGAGGGCGCCGATATCGCCATCAACTATTTGCCCGTGGAGGAACCCGATGCGCGAGAGGTGATCGAGCTGATCAGGCGGGAAGGACGCAAGGCCGTCGCGCTGCCCGGCGATATTCGCAGCGAGGCCTTCTGCGAAAAGCTCGTCGCCGATGCGGTGAGCCAGCTCGGCGGCCTGGATATTCTGGTCAATAATGCGGCCCGCCAAGTCGCGAAGCCGACGATCCTGGACATCAGCACGGAACAATTCGATGCGACGTTCAAAACCAATGTATATGCCATGTTCTGGATCACGAAAGCGGCGCTTCCGCATCTTCGCCCGGGATCCGCGATCATCAACACAGCCTCCGTCAACGCCTACGATCCCAGCGCAGACATCATTGATTACGCTGCGACCAAGGGTGCCATAGCAATCTTTACCAAGGCGTTGGCCAAACAAGTCGCCAAGGAGGGCATTCGTGTAAACGCCGTCGCGCCCGGACCTGTTTGGACGCCGTTGCAGCCGAGCGGGGGACAGGCGCCCGATAAACTACCCATGTTCGGCGCCGATACCCCGTTGGGCCGCCCGGGACAACCCGCTGAGTTGGCGCCTATCTATGTGCTGCTAGCCTCCCAGGAATCGAGCTTTGCCACCGGGCAAGTGTACGGCGCCGTGGGCGGAAGAGGCGGCCCTTAGCCTCCGCGCCGCCGCTGCGTGCGTTCAATCGCGCAACGCAAAATTCCGCACCGGATCTCGGGATCAAGCGAAGCGCGTCGCTCCGCGCGGATCTCGGGGATCAAGCGAAACGCGTGGTGCTCGACTTCGCTCCGGCACTTTCGCCGGACGCCGCGATATCAATGGCACCCGTTCCCTTCAGTAATTCCTTTGCCCGCGATACTTGCTCGGCGGTCTCGCAATGCACGGACAATAGCGTTCCGCCGTTCTTGACGTGGCCTTCGTAACGTTTGGCCTCATATTCTGGGATCCCCATACCGACGAGAGCCCCGACCAATCCGCCGATCGCTCCGCCCATGCCGACGCCGGCGAGACCCGCCATGATGGGCCCCGCGGCGATCAGCGGACCCAGACCCGGAATGGCCAAGGCGCCGACGCCCGCGAGCACGCCGACGGTGCCGCCGATGACGCCGCCCGCGGTGACCCCGGCGGCAGCTCCCTCGGGCGCCTTCGTGCCTTTTTCGTGGGCAAGCTCCTTTGCGCCCCGCATATCGGGCAGCAGCACCGAGATGGAAGAGCCGGGGAAACCGGCAGCAATGACCGTATCTATCGCCCGCTCCGCTTGATCTTCCACTCTGTAGATACCGAATACTGCTGTGTTTCTACCGGCCATGGTTACCTCCGCTTATGTGCAGGAACATAGTTAACCGCGACCAAAGCGAGCCCGCTGTAGGAGCGAGCGCCGAGATCCTATCGCCCGCATCCTATAATTTAATTTGCCGACGGTAATTTAATTTGCCGACGGGCTCATCACGTAGGTCAATGCGCCGGGGTAATCGGCTGACTCGGATTACCCATGGCGGCCTTCCATTGATCCATGCAGGCCTTGTGCATGTCCTTCTCGGACATGCCGTTGTTGGCGGCCTTGGCTTTTGCAATGCAGTCTTTCATGAACTGCTTCTGATCGGATTTTTGCGCTGACTGATCGGCGGGTGTGTCCGCTAGCGCCTGGAGACCAAACCCTATGGCGCCGGTGATGATCAATGCGGAGATTGTGCGATTCATGCGTTTCTCCAAGAGAGCGTACTCGCGCCGAGTGTAGCAATGAGCGGGACCGGGCTCATGCGCTGATGACCTTCATCAGGTGCCAGCGGCTTCCTACATCGAGGGGACGGAGATACCGCGAGCCGGGAGACGCCCGAGGGCGGGGCTGACAGACTCCGCTGACACCACATCGCGCGGCGCTGCACTGCATACCGCACTGCGAGGCTAGCATGATTTCGCCGTTGACAACCTGAGCATCCCATAATGGCCAAGCATCCAACAGCGGCCACCGGCGCTGAACGCAGCCGATGAAACTCGAAGACGCCCTAAAGACATCGCTCGATGAACTGCGCATGCAGATGCTCGGTGCACAAGTGCTGTTCGGCTTTCAAATCCAAGGACTGTTCCAGAATAACTTTGGCGCCATGCAACTTTCGGGGCGTGTGCTCGATGCGATAGGGTTGGCGCTGATGATTGCGGTGCTCGGCCTGCTGATCGCCGTTCCGTGCCAACATCGGCTCGTCGACGGCGGAGAAACCACGGTGCGAATTTATAAGGTCAGCGTGCGCTATGCGACGCTCGCTCTCGCCCCTCTCGCCGGGGTGATCGCTTGCGACGTGTTTGTCGCGGCCGAGCGCCCTTTTGGAATGATGATAAGTACGATGATGGCGGTCTGTACCGCGGTCATGACCGCGACCGCTTGGTTCTGGGCCGGAATGATACTACGGCGAAGATGGAACACCCCTGCCCGCGGAGGACCCATGCAGCAGCCAAAGACGGAATTGCACGTCAAGATCGAACAGATGCTCACGGAAAGCCGGGTGATTCTGCCCGGCGCCCAGGCGTTGCTCGGCTTTCAGCTCATCGTCATGATGACGAAGGAATTCGATGCACTGACGCCGCCGATTCGCGTGGTTCACCTCGTCGCTCTGTTGAGTCTCGCGCTCGCGATCATTTTACTGATTGCTCCTGCGGCAATTCATCGGCTGAGTTTCGGCGGCCGCGACGATCCGCGATTGCAATCGCTCGGGTCGCTGCTGATCACGCTGGCCCTTCTGCCTCTAGCCTGCGCTATTTCGTGCGATGTGCTGATCGCCCTGACGAGACTGTTCGGCGATAGCGCGGCATCCTGGAGCGCGGCGCTGGCCGTTCTATTTTTTCTGCTCGGACTTTGGTACGCCTTGCCGCTGCTCATCAAGCGCGCGCTCAGACGAGCAGCTTGTCGAGAGTGATCGGCAGTTCACGCACGCGCACGCCGACGGCGTGGTACACCGCGTTGGCGATCGCGGCTGCCACGCCCGTAATGCCTATTTCGCCGATGCCGCGCGCGCCCAGCAGATTGATATGCGGATCGTCTTCCGCAACGACTCCGACGTCGATTTCGCCGACATCGGCGTTGGTCGGCAGATGATAGTCCGCCAGGTTGGCGTTCACGATGCGGCCGGAATGCTCGTCGAGCACCGATTGCTCCATCAGCGCCATGCCGATCCCCCAAACGATGCCGCCCATGAGCTGACTGCGACCGATTTTCTCGTTCATGAGCCTGCCGATGCTGTAGCGCGCCACCACGCGGGCCACGCGAATCTCTCCCATGTCACGATCGACGTGCACCTCGGCGAACACCGCGCCGAAGGAATGCATCGAAAACTGCTTCTTTTCATCGCCGGGTCGTGCGGTCGCATCCGCAATGACCTCCGGCCTGCCGGCGCGCGCCATGATCGCCGCGATTGGTTCTCGACGCGCGGCATGCCGGGACCCGATGAACCCCTTCTCGATCACGATGTCCTCGGGCGCGACTCCGCGAACCGGAGAAGCCTCATCCGCGACCGCGATCGCCACCAACTTCTCGCGCAATGCCAAAGCCGCCGCCCGCACCGCCGGGGCGACACTCGCGACGCTTTGCGATCCGCCGGACACCGGCGCCTCCGGCAAATCGCTGTCGCCCAGTTCAAATGTCACCTGACCCATGGGAAATCCCAGGGTATCGGCTGCAATTTGCGTCATGACCGTATAGGTACCCGTGCCCAGATCCTGCGTACCCGACTGTACGAGGATCCGGCCGTCCGAGGTCATACGGGCTCGCGCGCTCGCGGCTTGTCGATTTGCGGGGTACGTGGCGGCCGCCATGCCCCAGCCGATCGCCGTCCGGCCCTTGTGCATGCTGTTGGGTACCGCGCTGCGTCGCGACCAGCCGAAGACAGCGCCGGCGCTTTCGTAACACTGGCGCAGCGAACGGCTCGACCACGGCAGATGTTTCTGCGGATCCGCCGCCGGTTCGTTGCGCAGCCGCAATTGCAAGGGATCGACATGCAGCGCGTAGGCCATCTCGTCGAGTGCCGATTCGAGTGCGAACGTGCCGGTCGCATGGCCGGGGGCGCGCTGGAAGGTCGGTGTCGCGACATTGAGAGGTACAACACGGTGAGTGGTGCGCAGACTGGGGCAGTCGTACATGATCCGCGTCTGCAGCGCCGCTGGCTCGGTGAAGTCCTCCAACACGGAGGTGTGGGAGACGACGTCGTGGCTCATGGACGTGAACTCGCCGTTGCCCCCCGCCGACACCGAGAGGCGTTGCAACGTTCGAGGGCGGCCCCCGACAGGCCCGAACATCTGCGCGCGATCCAGCACCAACTTGACCGGGCGGCTCAGTTCGCGCGCCGCCATGGCAGCCAGCGGCACATGGGACCAGATAGATCCCTTGCAGCCGAAACCACCGCCGACATAAGGACATATGACGCGGACGTGCTCCTTGGGCAGGCCCAACACCTTGCTCAAGGTGACTTGCGCGCCCGCAATGTACTGAGTCGAATCGAAGACCGTGAGGCGGCCGTCGGTCCAGAATGCGAGCGTTGCGTGCGGCTCCAGCGGATTGTGATGCTCCATCGGCGTCTCGTACGTGGCGTTCACCTGCGGACTTCCCTGGTCCTTGGACGCTGCACCGCGTACCGAATCTGCCTCCTCGCCGTTGACCTTCCCGGGGGAATGAGCATCTCCCCGAATGAAGTCCAGTTGCGCCGGCAGCACGTTATAGCGGACATCGAGGACGGCTGCCGCCGCGCGCGCTTGTTCCCATGTTTCGGCGACGACGACGGCGATCGGCTCGCCGTTGTAGTGCACCTCATCGTCCTGCAGCAACGACAGCACCCTCCCGGCAGGAGGATCGATCCCTGCGCGGCCGCCCTCCGGCAAGCGCATGGCGTTGGCGTGAGTCATGACCAGGAGAACTCCGGCCATGCGCATCGCAGTCCCCGTGTCGATCGATACGATCCGGCCCTTGGCGATGGTACTCAGCACCAAGACCGCATGCGCCTGCCCCGCCTGAGCGACATCCGCCGTGTACGCAGCCGCGCCGGTCACCTTCAGCACGCCGTCGACGCGATTCACAGGTTGGCCGATCAGACTCACGCCGTCTCTCGAGGCGATGCCGCCAAGCACAGGGCGCGGACGATGGCACGTTTCCCGAGTTCTATCTTGAAGGCATTGTGAGTGCGCGGAACGGCGCCGCGAAAAGCGATCTCAGCCACCTCGCGAAAGTGCGACGCCTCGATGCGCCTGCCATTCAGCACGGCCGCAGCGTCCGGCACCGGCCAGGGCTTATGGGCGACACCGCCCAGCACCAGCCGCGCGTCCTGCACGACGCCGTCGCGCAAGTCGAGCGCCGCGGCGACCGACACCAGGGCGAAGGCAAAGCTCGCGCGATCGCGCAGCTTGAGATAAGCCGAGTGGTCCGCGAATTTATTGGGCGGTATGTCGATCGCGGTAATCATCTCGCTCGGCGATAGATGATTATCCGCTTGCGGCGTATCACCGGGCAGACGCAGAAATTCGTCGAGCGGCATGTGCCGCGAACCCCGCACCGTGCGCAGATGCACGATGGCGTCGAGGGCCACCAATGCGACGCTCATGTCGGACGGGTTGACCGCGATACAGGACTCGCTGCCGCCCAAGACGGCGTGATACCGATTGAAACCCTGCAAGGCTTCGCAGCCTGATCCCGGCTTCCTTTTGTTGCACTTCTCGAAGGCCGTGTCGAAGAAATAGCTGCAGCGCGTTCTCTGCAGAAGGTTGCCGCCGATGGTGGCCATGTTGCGCAGCTGAGGCGATGCGCCGGATAAGAGCGCCTGGGAGAGCAGCGGAAACCGATCCCGAATCAAGGGGTGCAGTGCCGCGTCGCTGTTTTTCATCAGGGCGCCCAGTCGAATGCCACCGGTGGGCAGTTCATGCGTCCGTGCAAGCGCCGTGATTTGCGTGATGTCGATTAGACGATCGGGCGTCGCCACACCGCCTTTCATCAAATCCACTAAATTCGTGCCGCCGGCAATGAACTGCGCCCCCGGCTGCGCCACCAGACGCAGCGCGCCATCGACGTCGGCTGCGCGCGCATAGGAGAAATTATGCACCCGCCGCCACCGCACGAATCGCCGCGACGATGTTGGGATAGGCACCGCAACGGCATAGGTTGCCGCTCAAGCCCTCGCGAATTGCCGCCTCGGTCAACGGTTCGGCGGCTTCAGGACTGTGGCGATGCTCGTCGAGGAAGGCCACTGCCGAGCAGATTTGACCGGGGGTACAGTACCCGCATTGGAAGGCGTCATGCTGCAGAAAGGCCGCCTGTACCGGATGCAAGCCGCCGTTCTTGTCGGCAAGGCCCTCGACAGTGGTGATGTCGTCGTTCGAGTGCATGACCGCGAGCGCCATGCACGAATTGATGCGCCGCCCATTCACGAGCACCGTGCACGCTCCACACTGACCCCGGTCACAACCCTTCTTGGTCCCCATCAAGCCCAAATGGTCGCGCAGGGCATCCAGCAGTGTGACCCGTGGTTCCAGGGTCAACTCATGCACGGCCTGGTTCACCTTGAGCGTTACGGGCGCAGTGCCCGGCGCCGTCGGCGACGTGAATTGTGCAGATAGCAACACAAGCTCAGTCGCCGCGCGATCTCGTGAGTAAGGCCCCCATGCCGATACCCACCACCGCCGCAATGCCGAGCGCCCGCCAAGGCGACTCGCGCAGCTGCTCGCCCGGCCAGCGCAGCGAGTTCGTCACTTGCTCGCCCGCATAGTGGGTGGTGTCCTTCCAGGCGCTCTTGGCCGCACTGAGAGCGATTTGAACTTTGGTGCGTATTTTATTGATCTCCGGGCTGTCGAGATCCGAAATGCGTTTCAACAGATCATCGATGCTGTCCACCAAGTCATTGAAGGCGTCGCCGCGTGCATTCGAAGCATGTTTCATGATCACTCCCCGGTCGATTAGGGGTCACATAGTTACCGCCTGCCGGATTTGCCGGAATAGGCGCTTCGCGCGTCGACGCGTCAGAAATGCCGGACACCCGGCCTGCCGAGTCGTCGCTCTCGGCGCTCCTGTCGGATGGCACCGACCCTAGATAGGCGTTCGCACACCATTCATACGCGGCGGCTTCGTGATACACACATACCACAGCTCCTTTCCGGATCTTGAATGACATGAATGCGTTCTGGCGAAAGCACCCGGTATTCAAATGGACAGCCGTGGCGGTCGTCTGTGTCGTCGCGGTGATCGTTGTCGCCGTCTCTCTCGCGGATTGGAATGCATTGCGGCGGCCTATCGCACGAATCGTGTCCGCAAAGACCGGGCACGAAACGACCATCGATGGGAATCTGACCGTGCGGTTGTGGTCGTGGAATCCCACGCTGACGGTCGAGGATGTCAATATCCAAAATCCGCCGTGGGCGGACCGTGCACCCATGCTGAGCGTCCAGAAAGCGGTCGTTCAAATCAGCCTCAGGCATTTGCTCACCGGCAAGCTGGTCCTACCCCGCGTCGAAGTGTGGGCCCCCGCCCTCAATTTGGAGCGGGAGGCCTCAGGACGTGCGAGCTGGGAAGCCCCTTCCGGCCCACAACAGCCCGCCGGCGCATCGCCCCATTTGCCGGCGATACAGCGGCTCGTCATCCGCGATGGCAAGCTTCACGTGGTGGATAGAATTCGCAAATTGACTTTCAGCGGCACTCTGGTGGCTGATGAACGAGCGCACACCCAGGACGAATCGGCCTTTCAATTGCACTGTGCGGGCTCCCTCAACGGGCGAGCATTCAAGTTGCAGGCCGATGGGGGGCCACTGATCAATGTGGACCCAAACACGCCATATCACTTCGCCCTGCAGGTGACGGCAGCCGATATTTCCCTGGCCATGCGCGCGACCATTCCGAAGCCTTTTGACTTGGCCGCTTATGACGCCGCCTTCACGCTCAGCGGCGATGACCTCGCGGATGCCTACTATCTCACCAATTTGGCGCTTCCCAATACGTCCCGATATAAAATCGACGGCACGCTGAAACACCGGGGAGACCAGTTCCAAGTCGATGATTTTCACGGACGGGTGGGATCGAGCGACATTGCGGGCAATGCGTCGGTCAGAATCCGGGGGAAGCGTCCAAAATTGACCGCCCAGCTCACGTCCACGCATTTGAACTTTGCCGATCTCGCGCCCGCCCTCGGAACACGAGCGCGTCCGAGCGGCAGCCAGAGCATCGCCGATCACGCGCCTGGCCGGACGGCAGACACCGAGCCTCCATCCGATGGCCTTCTGCTGCCGGATGCGGATTTACAAGTGAATCGAGTGCGCGGGATGGACGCGGACGTCACGTTCAAGGCACAGTCGGTGATATCGTCGAAGATCCCGCTGCGGCACGTGCAGTTTCATTTGCTGTTGGACGACGGCGTCTTGCGCCTCGACCCGCTGTCGCTCACCCTGCCGCAAGGTCAATTGGCCGGCCGCGTGCAAATCGACGCGTCCAAAGAGGTGCCGCAATCCGATATCGACTTGAAGCTCGAGAATGTCGATCTGGCGCAGTTCAAGCCCGCATCCGCGACGGATGCTCCCATGGAAGGTACGATGACCGGACGTATGAAATTGCATGGCCAGGGAAGCTCCGTCCACAAGCTTGCTTCCAGCGCCGACGGCGTCTTCGGGGTGGTGATTCCGCATGGCCAAGTCCGCGCGTTGTTCGTCGAACTCACCGGTATCGATGTATCTCGAGCTCTCGGGCTGGTATTGACCAAGAATCAGCAGAAAGTGGAGTTGCGCTGCGGCGTGGCGAAGTTTCAGCTCGAGCAAGGACAATTGAACGCCAAGACCATGGTCCTCGATACGGCCACGGTGTTGATCACCGGGCATGGGGACATCAATTTGGCCACCGAGCGGCTGGACATGTCGCTGCAGGGAGATCCTAAAAAAATACGCCTGTTGCGGCTGCGTTCGCCTATTCGCGTGGGCGGCAGTCTGTCGAAGCCGCAGGTCGGGATCAAGCCCGAGAAGGCGCTGCTGCAAGCGGGTACGGGCACTGTGTTGGCCACATTGTTGACGCCCATCGGGGCCATTCTGGCATTCATCGACCCCGGACTCGCGAAGGATGCCGACTGCTCGGCGCTCGTGGCGCAAGCCGCTCCCAGAAGCACGGATCTTCAAACGTCCGCGACCGCGGCGAAGTGAACGGCAATGCCCATGGGCCGCGCTGAGTACGACACTGTCGTCATCGGCGCCGGAGTGGCCGGGCTGGCCGCCGGCCGCGTGCTGGCGGCCGCAGGCCAGCGAGTGGCCATCGTCGAGGCCCGGGATCGTATCGGAGGCCGAATTTTCACGCGGCGCGTGGCGGCCGCACGCGGCATCTTGCCGATTGAACTGGGCGCCGAGTTCATCCATGGGTTGCCCGCCGAGACATGGTCGCTGATCGAAGAAACAAGGCTCGCGACGTACGAGTTGCAGGGCTCACAGCTGCTATTCATCGGCAATCATCTTCAGAAGAGCGATGCGTCCCAACGCGCGGCGATGGACGTACTCGAAGACCTGAAGCGCTCGGCGCAGGCACGGCCGGAAAACGATATGTCATTCGCGGATTACCTGACGCATGCCGCAATCGACGCGGTCGACGCGCAGGCCGCCGCTGCCTATGTCGAAGGGTTCAATGCAGCCGACCGCGCCGTCATCGGCACGGCCGCGCTTGCCAAGCAACAATGTGCCGAGGATGAGATTCAAGGCGATCGCCTGTTTCATATGCGGAACGGCTACGACCAGATTCCCCAGGTCTTGGCCCGTGAGATTGAACGAACCCGCACCCCCCTCTTGTTCGACCGCCATGTTCGGCAAGTGGCGTGGAGCGAAGGAGCGGTCTCGATTCACGCCGAGGATTCCCGCAATCTTGCCAGCACCCTGCACGCCAAACGCGCGGTAGTGACGCTGCCATTGGGGGTGTTGCAGAGCGGAGCCGTGACATTTGATCCGGAGCCGGCGTCGCTGCTCGCTCATGCGCGGCGAATGCGAATGGGTACGGTGATCCGTGCAACGCTGGTTTTCAGTTGCAGGTTTTGGCGCGACGATGACCTACCGGCCGCACGGTCCGAATTGGCCGCCGAGTTGAAGCAGCTGAGTTTCCTTTTTACTCCGCAGCTGACGCCGGCGACGTGGTGGACCTCGATGCCGGAAGACAGTCCCATCATCACCGGATGGGTGGGCGGCCCCAGGGCGGAGATTCTGCAAAATCAGCTTCGCGTGGGCGGCGATTCCGAAATGCTGCTGACGCTGTGGTTGCGCACGCTATCGACGGCCTTCGGAATGTCGGAACGTGCGCTGACTCGGCAGCTGACGAGTTGGCATGCGCATGATTGGACCGCCGATGAGTACGCGCGGGGCGCATATAGTTACGTGCCCGCCGGCGCGCTCGACGCGTCGGACATGATGAGCGTTCCCGTTGCCAGCACGTTGTACTTCGCCGGCGAACACACGGATACGTCGGGCCACTGGGGCACCGTCCATGGCGCGCTACACAGCGGGCAGCGCGCAGCGCGGCAGGTATTAGCGGATGCAGGCTCTTCAGCGGATGCAGGCTCTTCGTAGTTGGTACCGCGCAGGCTCTTCGTAGTGAGCATCGCGCGATCGGCCGGCGCGGAATGCGCCGGCCCGCTGCGCGAACCGAGACAGTGCTATTGCATGCGCGGATCCCGTTCCCGTTCGCTCAAGGAATCCGCCGACCGATATGGTGTTCCGTAGAACTTATTGACGTCGGTCGCCCACGTAGGATCGGCCATCGACGGCCAGTGGTCCTTATCGAATCCCGGCGCGTCCTTCAGGACCTCCTTCTTCACGTTCAAGTTGAAGCGATGATTCACCGTATCCAATTTGAGCGCCTGCCAGGGCACCGCGAACAATCGGTCTCCCATCCCCAGAAAGCCGCCGTAGGATAATACGGCGTAGGTGATGCGTCCCGAGCTCATCTCGATCATGAATTCCTTGATGGTCCCGAGCTTCTCATCCGCGAGGTTGTAAACATCGTTGCCGAGCAGCGTGTCGGCTCCCATCAAGGCAGGTCCCGGCCCCTTTTGCGCATTCTTGTACATGCCGTAGGTATCGCGAGAAACGTAGTTGACGTCCATGGTTCACTCCTATGGGTTAATCAGTTGATTGAATCGATCAGCCGTACGAATCCGTCGTCACGTGATGCTAAGAATTTCTACGGCTTACGGCAGTCGTACGAAGTCCCTATAGGGAGTCGGGCACATCCTACGATCTGAGCGGGTCCTACGATCAAGGGCGCTCTGCGATGCCGGTGGCGCCGCGGCGGCGCCTCGGCGAGCGCGTTGGGTCCAGGGTACCGGGATTTTTTGTCTTTGCGACTTCCTCGTGATTGGGCGCGGGCGCGAGGTCGCCTTTCTCGCGGCCCCCGGTACGATGGCTGCTGTGATCGTATTTTTCGCGATCATCAAAGGTGTTTCGATTGGGCATGGCACTACTCCTGGTTAGCGAGTCGCGGTGTGGGCGTAGTCTCCGGCACGACTGACGCGCCACACGACGTTCCCCACGTCATCCGCCACCAACAGAGCGCCGTGCTTGTCGATTGCGACGCCGACCGGTCGGCCCTGCGCGTGATTGTGGGAATCCAAGAATCCTGTGAGCACGTCGATCGGCGCCCCGGCAGGCCGGTCATTGACGAAGGGAACGAAAATCACTTTATAGCCGGTGAGCTGCTTGCGGTTCCACGAGCCGTGCTGACCGACGAACATTCCCTGCCGAAAGCGCGACGGCAGATCTACGCCGGCCGACCAGGCGAGCCCAAGCGATGCGGTGTGCGCGCCGAGGGCGTAGTCAGGAACCAACGCGGCGGCGACCAGGGTGGGATTCTGCGGCTTGACCCGATCATCGATGTGCTGCCCGTAGTAACTGAACGGCCAACCGTAGAAGCCGCCCTCATGCAACGCCGTCATGTAGTCCGGCGGCACGTGATCGCCGAGCTCGTCGCGTTCGTTCACGGCAACCCACAATGCCTTGCTTTGCGGTTCCCATGCCAACCCCACCGGATTGCGCAGACCCGAGGCGTATATTCGATGTTCGCCGGTCTTGACGTCGATCTCCCAGACGGCGGCACGTTCGTGCTCAACGTCGAGGCCGTTCTCCGCGGCATTGCTGTTGGATCCAACCCCAACGTATAGGTGTTGCCCATCCGGACTCGCGATCAGGCTTTTCGTCCAATGATGATTGATGGTTCCCGCCGGCAGCGCAGTCAATCGGGTAGCGGCCGCCTTGATCTCGGTATCGCCGGAGCGGTACGGAAAGCTCAACACCGCATCGCTGTCCGCCGTGTAGAACGTGTTGCCGACGAGCGCCATGCCAATGGGCGAATTCAGGCCTTGCAGAAACACGTGCTTTTCGATCGATCCGGACTTTGTTTCGCGCAACAGCGTAATTCGATTGGCACTCGCGTGTGCGCCCGAACCCGCGCGCTTCATCACCAGTTTGTGCACCTTTCCGGTCAGGCCCTTGCTGTCGTCTGGCTTAGCCGGCGCTTCGGACTCCGCCACCAGCACGTCGCCATTCGGCAGCACATACAGCCAGCGCGGATGCTGGAGCTGGTCGGCGAAGGCCGTGACCATCGTGCCCTCCGCCCCTTGCGGTTTTGCGGCGTCACTCCAGCCTTTGGCCTTCGCGACGTGTATGGTGGGAATGAGGGACTTGGTCGGCGCAACCAACTCCACGGACGGTCCATATTCATCCGTCGGCGGCGTTGCAGCCCCACAGGGAATGGCGCCGGGGACGACCGCTATAATGAGTCCGGCCAGTGCGGCTCGAAGAAGGTTTGACATACTAAATGGTAAGCCCGGACCAACGCGCGGGGCACCCCAATACACCGACACTGTCTGTCGGATGAGTCCTAGGCGCCTGCGCGATAAACCGCGTCAGGTCCGAGGCCCAACAGCTTCTCGATTTCCACCTGCAGCTGCGCCTGTTGATAGGGCTTGGACAATCGCGGCAAATTGACGAGCTTGCCCGCAGGCAAGTCGGTGTATCCGGTTGCCAGTAACACGGGCAGATCGGGTCTGATCTGATGCACGATATCTGCGAGTTGGATGCCCGTCATGCCGGGCATTGCCTGATCCGTCATCAGCAGGTCGAGGCGCTTTCCGTCATTGATGATCTGGAGGGCTTGTGCGCCCGAATTGACTCCGATCACCGTGTGGCCCAGATCCTCGAGCATGTCGACGGTGCTGGTGGCGATCAGGGGATCGTCATCGACCACCAGAATGGTCGCCGGCCGCGTGAATGACGCCGGGCCCGCAACGACTTCGATTTCGGCAGCGGGTTTGATCGCTTGCGGCAGCCACAGCGTGGCGGTCGTGCCCTTGCCGACTTCACTGTCGAGTTCCAGCAGCCCACCGAGTTGCACCGCCAATCCATGCGTCATGGACAAACCCAGCCCCGTGCCCTTGCCCAGCGCCTTGGTCGAAAAGAAGGGCTCGATGGCCTTCCTGAGCGTCGCTTGATCCATGCCGACGCCTGTGTCGGCGACTTGAATGCGTAAGTATGTCCCCGGCCGCAGACGCCCGTCATCGGCCGCCTGTTTCTGATCGACGCGCAATTCGATCACGCCGCCGTCGGGCATCGCATCCCGTGCATTGATGGCGAGGTTCAAGATGGCAAGTTCGACCTGGTGGGCGTCGACTTCCGCCGGGGGCAGGCGCGGCTCAATATGCAGCCGCAAGTCATTGTCCGGACCCAGCGAGCGCCGCAATAACTCCTGCATGCCGCGCACCAGTGTCCCAAGGTCGGCCGACGTCGTCCGTAGATCTTGTTGGCGCGCAAACGCCAACATGCGTTGCGTCAGCGACGCGCCTCGTTGAGCGCCTTGCCGGGCGCCATCGATGAGCCGGCGGATTCCGGGGTCATCCGGCAATCGCTTGCGCAGAATTTCCAGATTACCCATGACGGCCATCAGCAAGTTGTTGAAATCATGCGCAATCCCGCCGGTCAATTGACCGACGCTCTCCATTTTCTGAGCTTGAAGGAGCTGCTCCTGAGCTCTTTCGCGCGCCCGGACTTCCTCCATGAGCTCTCCCGTCCGTTCGGCCACGCGTTGCTCGAGCGTGCGGGTCAAATTCGACAAGGCCGTGCGTTCGAACGCCAAATCCGACAGCAGCCGCTCTCGCTCCAATTCTGCATACTTGCGATCGGAAATGTCCGACGACACACCGACCAGACAAACGACATGTCCGGCACTGTCCTTGAGCGAGCGGGCGCGCACGTCGACCCAGTGCAGTACGCCGCCCGGACGAATGTGGCGAAACTCGACCACATAGTCATCGCCGTTCTTCAACGCCAGGCCGAGCGCGTCGTTCATGCGCGGCCGGTCGTCAGCATGCACCGATCTGATCAGGCGGTCATACGGCAACTCCGGTTCTGCGGTCGATCCAAAATGACTTCTGGAGGTTTCCGAAAGATGAAACGTCATGGATTGTACGTCGAGATTCCACGATCCGAGCCGACCCGCGGTGAGCGCCGTCTGCAGCTGCTGCTCGCGCTCACTGATTTCGTCCAATCGAACTCGGGCATCGTACTGGCGGCCCCGTCCGCGAGTCGCGGCGCGCACCATGGTCGTCAACGTGGTTGGATGAAACGGGCGCTCCAGGAAACTGACATTGCCGAGAATGGCCGCGAGACGCAGGGCCGCCGGATTCCGTTCCGGGCCGCCGCCGCGATGAGTCAGCAAGATGATCGGTATGTCCGACCACGCGGGTTGTTCCTCGAGGAACGTCACCAGCGGCCGTATCTCCGCGTTTTGCAGCGCTTCGTCGGCAATGATCGCCAAGCCTGCACCCCTGCGAAGCTCCTCATGCAGCTTGCCGAGATCTCTGCAAATATCCGCCGCGAAGCCCGCTTCCTTCAGCAGCATGACACTCAGCGGCGCGTCGCGTCCGTTCGGGGCGAGAACGAGCGCGCGCAGGGACGATGCCCCGTTCGAGCTCACGCGTCTCTCGCCGACAGCAAGGGAGCGCTGCTGCCCGCATAGCTGGGCACCCCCCGCAATACCCCTTGGAATTCCTCGAGAGGCTCGCCCAGCGACAGACCCTGACCACTGAGTCGATACTCCCGTATGGTGGATTCGTGCCAGCCGGTGCGTTTTTTGATGACGGAAATGGCGCGGCGCACTTGCCCGCGAGCCTCGAAATAGCGCAGCAGTATCACCGTATCCGCGAGGTAGGTGATATCGATGGGTGCTCGCATGTCGCCCACCAATCCATGCTGTGCGACCGTGACGAAGGTGGTGGCGCCGTGGCGATTCAAATATTGCAGCAACTCGTGGACGTGCAGGATCAAGGAATTCTCTTCGGGCATCGCGGCTTGATAGCCGTTGAGACTGTCTATCAGCACGGTCTTTACACTGTGCCGATCGACCAGCATTTGGGCGCGGTGGGCGAATTCGCCGGGCGAGAGTTCGGCGGCATCGATCTGTTCGATCATCAAGTCGCCCCGGGCCCGGGGACCTTCGAGATCGATATTCAGTCCTTTCATCCGATCGAATAGAAGGCCGAGTTCCTCGTCGAAGACGAAAATGGCAGCCCTTTCGCCGCGCGCGAGTGCCGCCATGGCAAACGTGACGCCGATGAGGGATTTACCGGTACCGGCGGGGCCCAAAATCAATGTGCTCGAACCGGATTCCAGGCCGCCGCCCAATAGGCTATCGAACGGGGTGATACCGCTCGAAAGCTGCCTGCGCGGTACTCGCATGCGATGCTCCGCGGCGATCAAACGCGGAAATACCTGGAGTCCGCCGGAGCAAATCGTGAAGTCATGATACCCGCCGCGGTACTTCTGGCCCCGGTATTTGACTACGCGCAGGCGCCGCCGTTCGGCGCCATAGTCCGGCGCCACGTCTTCGAGCCGGATGACGCCATGGGCGAGACTGTGAACCGTTTTATCGGATGCCTCGGCGGTCAAATCATCGAGCAATAAGACCGTCGTGCCGAGACGCGAAAAGTGGTGCTTGATGGTGAGTATTTGACGCCGGTAGCGCAACGAACTCTGCGCCAACAGGCGGATCTCGGACAGGCTGTCGAGCACCAGCCGTACGGGCTTTTCCCGTTCCACCGTCTCGAATATTTTCGTGGTGGTCTCGCCGAGTTCCAAATC
>DASYFQ010000208.1:0-11812 GCA_036498345.1 Steroidobacteraceae bacterium | reverse complement strand
GCGCCCACGCCCGCCGCACGGTCCGCGGCACCGACGCTCCCGCCCTGCGAAGCCTGTCATGGCGCGCATGGCGAAGGCATGCCGGCGGCGCTCGTGCCGCGTATCGCCGGACAGGAGGCCGACTACCTGCAAAAGCAGTTGGATGCCTATGCCGACGGCACGCGCGACAATCCGATCATGAGAAACTTCGCGAAGGCGTTGAGCGAGCGGCAGCGTGCCGAGTACGCCGCGCGCTACGCGGCTATGTCGGCGCCCTATGGCGCGCCTGCCCAGCCGCTCAACGCCGCGCAACTCGCGCGCGGCCACCAGCTGGCGTACCAGGGCGATGAATCAAAGCGTGTTCAGTCATGCAACGGCTGTCATGGTCCGGACGGGGTGGGGGTTCCTCGCTCCGCGCCCTATTTGGCGGGGCAATCGGCGGAATACCTCACGAGCGCACTCAAGGGCTTCCGGGAAGGCACGCGAAAAAGCGATCCCGGCGAATTGATGCGCTCGGTTGCAGGGCGCCTGGATGATGCGGACATCGCCGCGGTGGCCGGCTATTTTGCGAGCGTAGACCCTTCAACTCACTGAGGAGAGATCTCACGATGCAATTGCGCACGAGGATCGAGGGCGGCGGCACACGACCGCTCGATGCATGGGGCGTCGACAGCGAATACGGCACCTTGCGCGACGTGCTGGTCGGACCCATCGATCATTTCACTTGGCAGCCCGGAAACGCCGTGTGCCAGCGCGCCGAGCGGATCGGTTTGCGCTTCGATTTCGCGGTCGCGCGGCGGCAATACGGCGAGATGGTCGATGTCTACCGGCAAGCGGGAGTCAATGTGCATTTTCTTACCGCCGAGCCGACGCTGCCCTATCAAATTTTCGCGCGCGACAGCAGCGTCATGACTCCTTGGGGGGCGGTGATCATGCAGCTGCAAAAACCCTATCGGCGCGGCGAATACGCAGCCTGCCTGCAATTCTATCTCGACGCCGAGATTCCGATTTACGATTTGATCACCGCGGGCAACGTCGAGGGCGGCGACTTCATGGCGCTCAAGCCGGGCGTCGCCGCGTGCGGCTATTCGGGAGAACGTTCCATCGAACCCGCGGTACGTCAATTGCAACGCTGGTTCGAGGCAGAGGGATGGGAATTCCATACCTATGCCTTCGATTCGCACTTTCTGCATCTGGACGTGCAGATGGGCATGATCGCCGAAGGCCTGGCGGTCGTCTGCGTGGAGGCAGTCGAGCCGGAACTGGTCGAGTGGTTGCGTGCGAAGGGGATCCGCGCCATTCCCATTTCCTACGGTGATGCCATGCAAATGGGCACCAACGTGGTGGCTCTGGGGAAAGAGCGGGTACTGGTGCCTGCCTCGAGCAAGAATCTCGTCGCCGCCTGCCGCGCGGAAGGCCTCACTGTTTACGATCCCGACGTGTCGATGATCGGCAATGGCGGCGGTGCGGTACATTGCATGTGTCAAGCGCTGAGACGTGATCGTGTCCGAATCTCCTGAAATCTCGCGTCGTGCCTTCGTCCTGGGCACGACGGCCACCGTGGCGATGTCGGCGGCCGGCGCCAAGCCTTCCGCGGACGCGACGGCCGACGTTTGCAACCTCAGCGCCGTGGAGGCCGTGGCCCACATGTCGCAGGGAGCACTCACGGCGGAGCGGTATGCGCAAGGCTTGCTCGCGAGGTGTCAATCCGCGCACACACTCAACGCCTTCATTACCTTGGAGCCGGCACGAGTGCTCGAGGCCGCTCGGGCCTGCGACCATGAACGTCGCGCCGGCGCGAAACCCGGACCTCTGTTCGGTCTTCCCATACCGGTGAAAGACAGCGTCAATACCCGGGACTACCCGACTACCGCCGGCACGCCGGCGCTGCGCCATTTTCATCCCGCGAAAGATGCGCCGGTCGTCGCCGCGCTACGCGCCGCGGGAGCGCTGGTGCTCGGCAAGACGAACCTGCACGAACTATCCTATGGCTGGACCAGCAACAATCTGGCGTTCGGCGCGGTGCGCAATCCCTACGATCAGTCGCGCATCCCGGGCGGCAGCAGCGGCGGAACCGCAGCTGCGATCGCCGCACGTCTCGCTCCGCTCGGCATTGCCGAGGACACCGAAGGATCGATCCGGGTACCCGCGGCGTTTTGCGGCATCGCCGGTTTTCGGCCGACCACCGGACGATACTCCACCCGCGGGTGCGTGCCGATCTCGCCGCTCTTCGACCAGGTGGGACCGCATGCGCGCAGCGTCGCCGATCTCGCGTTGTTCGATTCGGTCGTGGCCAATGATTGGCAAAGGCTCGATGCCACACCGCTCGAGGGTATGCGTCTCGGCGTCGTGCGTGAATATTGGTTTACCGATCTCGATCCGGAGGTCGAACGCCAGACGGAACTCGCGCTCGCGCGGCTCGAGGAAGCCGGCGCGCACATCATCGAGACCCAGTTGCCGGGACTCGCATCGCTCATCGATCTCACCACCGACGCAGTCCAGAACCACGATGTTCGCATCGCGCTCCCCGCCTACTTGAAGGAGTACGGCGCCGGCGTCGACTTCGACACTCTGGTCGCCCAGGCCAGCCCCGACATTCAGCGGGTGTTTCGCAGCGATGTTCTGCCGGGCGGCGTCAATTTCGTCACCGAGGCCCATTATGCGGCGGCGCGCGACCAATACTTGCCGGCATTGCGCCGGCTGTATGCCGATTACTTCGCCCGGACCGGCGTCGCCGCCATGATATTTCCGGCGACCCTGGTACCGGCGCCGCGAATAGGCGAGGAAACCACCGTGGATGCCGGCGGCCGTCCCCTGCCCTTCGACACAGCCGTCGCGCGCAACATCGCGCCCGGCAGCACGGCGGGACTGCCGGGGCTCGTTCTGCCGGTGGGACTCACGCACAGCGGTCTTCCCGTTGCGATCGAGTTCGACGCACCCGCAGGGGCCGACCGCGCGCTGCTCGCGCTCGGACTGAGCGCCGAACGCTCGCTGGGGACGCTGCCGGTTCCGCGCCTTTAGCGCGGCGCGCGGTCATCCGCCGCGGCAAACGGGGGAACGCAGCGGCTAAATAAAATCAGCGTCATCGTACAACAGTTCGAGTTCATCGACTTTTTGTGCCGCGCAGTGCGCAGCCACCATGATGTGGCGCGCCACCAGCAAACTGACCTTCGCGATGTTGCGTGCTTCGGCGCGCGTTTTCTCTTTGTCCGCGATGCCGGGCAGCAGCCCGGAATTGCGAACGAAACCCGCAGCGACTGTCGCGGCGAGTTGCGCCAAGCGATTTTCATCGTATTGCATACATCTCAGCGGGCATTGATTTTTGTCGTGAGAGCATATTCGAACGAAATTGACGCCGCTTTAACATAGAGCAATCAACCTTCGCGCTCGACGTCGCGAGGTTTGTCCACGTCATAGTCCTGATGCAGATAGTCCGCGTTGAAGAATGACAAATCCTCCAAGGCCCGCAGATTTTGGATCGTCAATGTGCCGCCGTTCAGGGTGATCAACTTCTGCCGCCGCAGCTCTTGCAGAGTTCGATTCACGTGCACGGATGACAATCCCAGCGTCTCGGCCAGTTCGACCTGCGTCAGGGGAAGTGTGCAGGACAGGCCTTGGTTCAGGCCGACGGCGCGGAAACGATACAGCAGTTCGCAAAAAAGATGCGCCATGCGCTCGATCGCGTTTCGCTGCCCCACATTGACGAGCCACTCGCGCGCGATTGCCTCCTCCACCAACGTCGACCACCACAACGCCCGGGTGAGCGCGGGATAGGTGTGCATCAGTTTCAGCATATTGTCCGGCGCGATCGTCGCGACTCTGGATGTCGCGATGGCTCCGATCGAATGATCCATGCGCTTCAATATGAAAACCCTGAGATCGCACAGATCGCCCGGCACGAAATAGGCGACGATCTGCTTGCGGCCGTCCTCGAGTGTCTTGTAGCGGCAGGCAAACCCGTCCAGCAGCAGTTTGACTCCACCGGTGCGATCGCCTTGCGCAATCACGTCTTCGCGGGCTGCGACTTCGCGTACGTCCTTGCAGCAGTCCTCGACCGCCTTGGACTCCTCCTCGGACAACGCCGTAAAGTTGGCCAGCTTGCGCAATAATGGGTTATTCACGGCGATGCTGCATGCCGGCCCAATGGGATCTCGATCATGCAGCGCACGCCATCAGATAAGAAAATCATCTTTCCCTCTCCCTTCAATTCGCGCGAAATCAGACGTTCGACCAGCTCACATCCGAAACCCGCCGTGAACGGCGAGCCGGCCCTCATCCGCACGCCGGACTCTAGCCACTCGAAATACAACCTTCGCGAGCCAAGGTAATATGCAATTTGCCATCTTATGCTTATTTTCGCGGTCGACTGGGCCAGCGCGCCGTACTTCACGGCATTGGTCGCGAGTTCATGGATGACCAGGCTCATCAACTCGGCTGACTTGGGAGCCAGGCGAACATCCGGACCGCCGATCGAGTACTGCTCAGGCGCTGCGGCTTGCAGCAGCAGCTCGTCCCGGACCAGCGATTCCAAATCTATGCCGTCGAAGAACACGGGCGCCAGCACGGCCCGGCCGATGGCGCCGATTCGGCCGGATAGGTGCAGCGCGGATTCGCCCGAATCCCCTCCGTGCGCACCCATATGAGCTGCCATGCTCCTGAACACCGACAAGACCCTACGGATGCGTTGGTTCAGCGCGGCGACTTCCCGAAACTCACTTAAATCCATGACGTGCGCTCCCAACGAGATCGCATCGCGCCCAATCGGGGAAAGTATCCTCCGATGTTTGGCAATCCTCACCAACCTGGGTTAGTCGGCAAGTCAGTGCGGGATCATCACTCGGATCAGCATCGCCACGATTCCGAGTGCGAGGACGCTCGCCGACCAGATGGCGAGCATCCACAAGAGTCGCTTGTATAGCGGCCCCGGCGCTCGCTCGCTCAATGGTATCCCTCTTCCGCGACCTTGCCGCGAAACACCCAGTAAGCCCATGAGGTGTACGCGAGAATCAGAGGCATGAGCACGCACGCCCCGACCAACATGAATGATTGGCTGCTCTTCGGCGCGGCGGCATCCCATATCGACAAACGACTCGGGATGACGTCAGGCCACATCGAGATGGCGAGGCCGAGCAGGGACAACCCGAATAGGCTCAAGGTCAGCGCAAAGGGCAGAAAATCGCGGCCCTCGACGGTGCGCCGATACAGCACCACACCGATCGCCGCGACCGCGACCGGCATCACCGCCAAAGCGCCTATGCCCGGCGAGGTAAACCAGGTGTCGTAGTATTTGGCGCTGAGAAACGGCGTGTAAATGCTGACCGCGCCGATCGCCGCCAGTAAGCCGAGGGTCAGCGCCCTGGCGAAGCGGCGCGCTTCAGCATGCAGGGGTCCGGATGTCTTCCAGATCAGCCAGCAGGCACCCAGCAGGGCATACCCGACCACGAGACTTGCGCCGGTCAGAACGCTGAACGGAGTAATCCAGTCCCAGTATCCGCCCGCATAGGCGCGTCCGCTGATCTTGATCCCCTGAAGCAGCGCCCCCAGCGTCACGCCCTGCGCAAAAGTCGCGACGATGGAGCCGATGCAAAATCCCGCGTCCCAGCGGGCGCGGTGAAGGGGATCGCGCCAGCGGAATTCGAACGCGACGCCGCGGAACACCAGCCCCAGCAACATGGCGATCATCGGCGCGTACAAGGCCGGCAGAATGATGGCATAGGCCAGCGGGAAGGCAGCCATCAACCCGCCTCCTCCCAACACCAACCAGGTTTCGTTGCCGTCCCACACCGGTGCGATGGCGTTCATGGCGGTGTTCCGTTCGGCCCCCACCCTAAACCGCGTAAATAAAATACCTATCCCTAAATCAAAGCCATCCATCACCACGTACATCGCAACGGCGAATACGATGATGCCTGCCCAAACGATGGTCAGATCGAGATGCACACTTAATCTCCTTCGCCGCGGTCGGCACGAGGCGCGCCAGGCACGGTCAACCCGGCGGCCGGCGTAATACCGGCGGCGTGAGTCGGTGCCGCCTCCGGCACGCTCTCGTCGCTGCTCGGCGCCTTCGCCATGAGCTTCAGGATGTAGACGGCGCCGGAAGCGAATGTTCCGAAGTAGACCACGATGAATGCCAGCAAGGAGACGGTCAGCGCGGGACTCGCAATCGGCGACACCGAATCCGCGGTGCGCAACTCATGGTAAATAGTGAATGGCTGCCGGCCCACCTCGGTGGTGATCCATCCGGCGATCACCGCGATGAATCCCGCCGGCCCCATCAGCACCGCAAGCCGATGCAGCAAGGGCCACTCGTATAATCTGCCGCGCACCCGCGCCAACAAGCTGAGCAGGCCCAAGCCCAACATTGCCATGGCCAGGGCGACCATCACTCGAAACGACCAGAAGATGATGGCCACCGGCGGCCAATCCCGGCGCGGAATGGTATTCAGTCCGGCGAGCGGTGCATTCAAATCGTGCGCGAGGACCAAGGATGAGAGCTTGGGAATCTCCACGCTATAGTCCATGCGGCGATGCTCCTCGTCGGGGATGCCGAGAAGCACCAACGGCGCGCCCGCCGGATACGAATCGAAATGCCCCTCCATCGCCATGATCTTGGCCGGCTCGTATTCCTGCGTATTCAGGCCTTGGGTATCTCCGGCAAGGATTTGGATGGGAGCGACGATGGCCGCCATCCACATGGCCATGGAAAACATGGTGCGAGCGCCGGGATTGCTTCGGTCGTGCAGCAGATGCCACGCCCCGACGGCGCCGACCGCGAGCGCGGTCGTGAGATACGCGGCGATCACGGTGTGCACGAAGCGATACGGGAAGCTCGGGTTGAAGACGATCGCAAGCCACGATCCCTTCGGCACGAACTGCCCCACGTCATTCATCATCCATCCGGCCGGCGTGTGCATCCAGCTGTTCGCCGCCAAGACCCAAGTTGCGGACAACAGCGTTCCGACCGCCACCATACAGGTCGCCAGAAAGTGCAGCTTGCGCCCCACCTTGTTGATCCCGAACAACATGACGCCGAGGAATCCGGCCTCGAGAAAAAAAGCCGCGAGCACTTCGTAGGCCATGAGCGGCCCCACGATCGGCCCTGCCTTGTCGGCGAACACGGCCCAATTCGTGCCAAACTGGTAGGACATGACCACGCCGGAGACGACGCCCATGCCGAAGACGATGGAAAATATCTTGATCCAGTAGCGATATAGATTGTCGTAAACCGGTTTGCCGGTCTTCAGCCACAGGGCTTCCAGCACGACCAGGTAGCTCGCCAGTCCGATCGTGAACGCCGGAAAAATGAAATGGACGGAAATCGTGAAGGCGAACTGCGCGCGCGCAAGATTGAGTGCCGTCACTGTGCCAGTCATGACATGACTCCTAAAGTCGCGCTAGGCTACTCTATGGGATGCAATGATCGCCGACGTGGCGGTTAGTCTACTACACAAGGCTGCCTTGAAATGCCCTCTCGAATCGATTTATTTTCGTCGATCAGCATGACTGTGGCGGCGCTCTTGGACGTTCTCGCGCCTGCCCACGCCGCCGCTCCGGCGGCTTTGGAATCCGCCGATGGCATGGTAGTGACGGCGCAGCACCTTGCCTCCGATGTGGGTGCCGCCATCCTGCGCCAGGGCGGAAATGCCGTGGACGCGGCAGTCGCGGTGGGCTATGCGCTCGCCGTTACGCATCCATGCTGCGGCAATCTCGGCGGCGGCGGCTTCATGACGATCCACCTGGCCGACGGCAGAAACACCTTCATCAATTTTCGCGAGAAGGCACCCCTCGCGGCGCGCGCCGACATGTTTCTCGACGCACGGGGAAACCCGGTCGGCGACAAGAGCCTGAACGGCTATCTCGCGGCCGGCGTGCCCGGAACCGTGATGGGGCTCGAAACCGCGCGCACCGAATATGGCACCTTGCCGCGACCCGTCCTGATGGCGCCGTCCATTCAGCTTGCGCAAGACGGATTCATATTGACGCGCGGCGACGTCGATGAACTCGAAGTCGCGACCGCGCAATTCCGCGCGCAGCCGAACGTCGCCGCCGTATTCCTCCATCAGGGAGCGCCCTTCAAGCCCGGAGAGCGATTGGTGCAAAAGAATCTGGCGGCAACATTGCGCACTATCAGCGACGGCGGCGCTCGGGCCTTCTATCAAGGCGCGATCGCCGACGCCGTGGCCGCCTCGTCTCGCGCCAACGGCGGCTTCCTGACCGCGAAGGATTTTGCCGCATATGACGTCACGGAATCCGCGCCGATTTCCTGCCGTTACCGTGGCTACACCATACTGTCGGCGCCTCCGCCGAGTTCGGGCGGAGTCGTCGTGTGCGAGATGCTGCAGGTACTGGAAGCCTACCCTCTCAAGGCACTCGGTTTTCACTCCAGCGATTCGGTGCATCTCATGGCGGAGGCCATGCGCCACGCCTATCGCGACCGCAATACCTACCTGGGCGACCCCGCATTCGTCGAGAATCCGATTGCGCGGCTGTTGTCGATGCATCACGTAGAGGCGATCAGAGCACGCATTCAGCCGCACCGTGCCACACCCTCGTCGACGCTCGCCGATGATGCGCCGGCTGAGGAAAAAGCCACCACGACGCATTACTCCGTCGTCGACGCCAAAGGCAACGCCGTATCGGTAACTTACACCATCAACGACGACTTTGGCGCCAAGGTCATCGCCGGCGACACCGGTTTCTTTCTGAACGACGAAATGGATGACTTCACCGCAAAGCCCGGTGCGGCGAATCTGTTTGGCCTGGTGCAGGGTAAGGCGAACGCGATTGCGCCGGGCAAGCGCCCGTTGAGTTCCATGACTCCCACGATCGTGCTCAGCGACGGCAAACCATTGCTGGTCGTCGGTACACCGGGCGGATCGCGCATCATAACGACGGTCCTCGAAATCATCGTCAACGTCCTCGACCACGGGATGACCCTTCAGGAAGCCGTCGATGCGCCGCGCATGCATCACCAATGGTTGCCGGACACGCTGGCGGGTGAACCGTTCGCGTTCTCCGCCGACACGGTCAAATCCCTGACCCAAATGGGCTATCATGTCGTGCCCTTGGAACCTTGGGGAACCGGCAATGCGGCCGAGGCCATCGGAATCGCACCGGCGGACGCAGCCCGCGCCAAGGCGCTGGGATTCCCGCGCCCGGGACTCCTATACGGAGCGAGCGACTCACGCGCCCCCGCGGGGTCGGCGGCGGCGCCATAGCCGCCGCGGCTGGAGTATATTTGGTCTTCCGAAACCCCACGCGAGGAGTCCCCATGATCAAAGTCAGCGTGCTCTATCCGAATAAGCCCGGCTCGCATTTCGATACGAACTACTATGTCGACAAGCACATGCCGCTGGCCATGCGCCTGCTGAAAAAGGGCTTGCGCAAGACAGAAGTCGACGCCGGCATTCAAGGCACGGGACCCGGTGAGCCGCCCGCGTTCCACGCCGGCTGCCAGTTCTATTTCGACAGCATCGAGGCCTTTGCCGATGCATGGGGCCCGGCCGCAAAGGAAATTCAGGCCGACATTCCGCGCTACACCGACGTGGCGCCCATCATTCAATTCAATGAGCTGAAGCTGGCCGTCTGAGGAAATTGCGCCTCACGCGTTTCCGCGGGAACGCTGAGGCGTCCGCTAGGTAATTTCCACGTTTCCGCGGGAACGCTGAGGCGTCCGCTGGGCACGTTTCCGCGGAAACGTGTGCGGTGACATACCCCGGGAGGCGGCTATTTGCCCACCGTGCGTCATGCCCGTTAGGCTTGCGCGATGACCATACACAGACTATTTCCGACTTTCGTGTACTCCGGCGCCCTGCAGACACGCGGAGCGAACGAGCTCAACCGCCAGCTTCTCAAGGAATGCCGGCAGCTGCGCCATGACGATGCGGCCGGCCGACGGTGGTCCGCGAAGAATTATCCGGGCGGTTACACGTCCTACGGCTCGGTGCACTGGCTACAGCGCATTTCGCCTACCTTCAAGGCCTTGCAAAGCAAGCTGGAACGGCATGTCAAGGCCTTCGCCGATGCCGTCGAGTGGGATCTCGAGGGCCGCGCGCTGAAAATGACGGACTGCTGGATCAACATCATGCCCAAACACGTGGTGCACGGCCTGCATCTGCATCCGTTGTCGACGCTGAGCGGCACCTATTACATCCACGTCCCGGCGGGCACTCCCGGGATCAAATTCGAGGACCCGCGTTTGGACCGATTCATGGCGGCGCCGCCGCGCAAGGCTACGGCCGCGCGCGAGACCCAGTCTTGGGGAACATTCCCCGCCGCAGCCGGACAATTGGTGCTGTTTGAAAGTTGGCTGCGGCATGAAGTCGTGCCGAACCGGGTCGATGCCGAACGCGTGAGCGTCAGCTTCAATTACAACTGGTTCTAGTTCGAGCATCGCGACCGCCGTTCTTGGAGTAAACTGCGCGGCAATGACAACACCTACGTCCGACGCCACCATGGCGGTTTTTCTCGACCTGGAGAACATCGCCTTAGGCGCACGCGACGCCAAGTACCCGAGTTTCGACATCGAGAAAGTGCTCGAGCGCCTGCTGCTCAAGGGCCACATCGTCGTCAAAAAAGCCTACTGCGATTTCGATCGCTACAAGGACTTCAAGCGCGGGCTGCACGAAGCGGCTTTCGAGCTCATTGAAATCCCGCATGTGCGCCAATCGGGCAAGAACTCGGCGGACATCCGCATGGTCGTCGACGCGCTCGATCTCTGCTACACCAAGGAGCACGTAAATACCTTCGTCATCTTGAGCGGCGACTCGGACTTCTCGCCGCTGGTCAGCAAATTGCGCGAAAACGCCAAAACCGTCATCGGCGTCGGGGTCAAGAATTCAACCTCGGATCTGTTCATCAACAACTGCGACGAATTCATTTACTACGATGATCTCGTCCGCAAGGAACCTTCCAAAGGGCGGCGTCGTACCGCGGCTGCCGCCCGCTCGCCTGCTGTGTCGTCCGAGACCGTAACCCAGGAGAACAAGGGCCCGGACCTCAACGATGCGCTCGAGCTGATCGTCGAAACATTGGAAGCTTTGGCTGAGGAACGCGGCGGGGGTGAACCCATCTGGGGTTCGATGATCAAACAGGCGATCAAGCGCCGCCATCCCGGTTTCAACGAGCGCGCCTATGGATTCAAGTCGTTCAACGATCTATTGGCCGACGGCGAGAAACGCGGGCTGTTGACTCTTCGGCCGGACGAGAAATCCGGCGGCTACACGGTCCGGGTGGCCGATAGACCCGCGCCGAGAATGAACTAAGGCCGACGACGCCCGCTCGACCCTCGGCGTCGCCGTCGCCTCGATCTTCGCGATTGCGTTGCGCCGTGCCGCCGCTCAAAACACGTATATCACGGTAACGAAGTCCTGGCCTTTGTTCGGCTTTTTGAGCCCCGCGTTGCTCATGTGCCGGATTGCGATCTCAAATCCGGGGCCGGCATCGGAGCGCGTGAATCGTCCACCCAGCTGTTCAGCGAAATTCAGGTGAGAACCGTTGAGGTCGTCCGTTTCGGTTTTATAGGCACCGCCCAGGCCAAAGAAAAATTTAGCCGCTGGTTTGCGAACGAACGTCCAGCGTCGGGAAATCTGAAATGTCCAGTTAGGGCTGGCGAGTTCGACCGATTTGTCCGGCTGCCCGTCCACGAATCGCACGGCGTTGAGTTCGTAGCGGTCACGGTTCCAAGTCCATGTGAACGCCCCGATATAAGCGGCTCTGGTGCCGTCATACTGATACGTCACACCTCCGCCGAGCCCCGGGTGACCGTCAATGAAGCGCGAGGACTCGCTCGGCGGTTGCGCCATGGCGGGCGGCGCACTCCCCGTAAAAGTCA
>DASYFQ010000207.1:0-3646 GCA_036498345.1 Steroidobacteraceae bacterium | reverse complement strand
ACCGACAAGCTGGCGGCCGAGCTGATGAAGCAGCATCCGGAACTGAAGCTCACCAAAGTGGTGGTGTCCGAAGCCGGTGCATCGGTGTATTCGGCATCGGCATTGGCGGCGAGCGAATTCCCGGCGCTGGATGTGACCTTGCGCGGCGCCGTCTCGATCGCGCGGCGATTGCAGGATCCTCTCGCCGAGCTGGTGAAGATCGACCCGAAGTCCATCGGCGTCGGTCAATATCAGCACGACGTGATGCAGACCCGCCTGGCGCGCAGCCTGGATGCCGTCGTTGAAGATTGCGTGAACGCCGTGGGCGTCGACGTCAACACCGCCTCGCCTGCCTTGCTGGCGCGCATTTCCGGGCTGTCATCGACGCTGGCCGAAAACATCGTGCGCCACCGGGATCAGAACGGCGCATTTGCCTCGCGCGATGAGTTGAAGAAAGTGCCGCGCCTGGGCGCCAAGACATTCGAACAGGCCGCCGGATTCCTGCGCGTCATGCAAGGTGAGAACCCACTCGATGCGTCGGCGGTCCATCCCGAAGCCTATCCCGTGGTGGAGCGAATCCTCGCCGACCTGAAGCGTCCGGCGCGCGATCTGATCGGCGATGCAGCGACGCTCAAGAAGCTGGATCCGTCGAGCTACACGGATGAGCGCTTTGGATTGCCGACCGTGCGCGACATTCTCGCGGAACTCGAAAAGCCGGGACGCGATCCGCGGCCTGAATTCAAGACTGCCGAATTCAAGGAAGGCATCGAACAGATCAAGGACCTGAAACCCGGCATGATTCTCGAAGGCACCGTGAGCAACGTGACCAACTTCGGCGCCTTCATCGACATCGGCGTGCATCAGGATGGGCTCGTGCACATATCGATGCTGGCGAACAGGTTCGTCAAAGACCCGCGAGAAGTAGTGAAAGCGGGCGATGTCGTCAAAGTCAAAGTGCTGGAGATCGACGAGAACCGCAAACGCATCGCATTGACGATGCGGCTCGATGAGCAGGCAGCGCGGCCTCGCGATACCGGTATGCCGCCGAAACAGGATTCGCGGCCCGCAACGCGCGCTCCTCGCGAACGGCCGCAACCTCGAGGCGGCGGCGCCATGGCGGAAGCGCTGGCCAATGCGTTCAAGCGCAAAGCCGATTGATTTACCACCGAGTACCGGGCGCGATGATTTCGCGGCAACACCGGTGTGCCGCGTGACGGCGCGCGGACTGAGCGGAAAGTGATGGGTCGAGTGGGGGCGCAAGCTCATCTGCGTCGTTCGAATATGAGGTAATATAGTGATGTACTCGCAGCTCACCGGTGTTGCGCATGCGAAAATTCTCACCTCATTTGGAAATCCTGCCACCGGCACAGCGCCTGTTATGGCCTGAGCTCGATCAGGTGCCGACCGAATTTACGCTGTATGGTGGTACGGCAATCGCGTTGCATCTAGGGCATCGACAATCGGTCGATTTTGATTTCTTCGGAAACCGCCCCTTCGACCCGACAGAGCTTCAGGCTGCGATCCCTTTCCTGGCGGAGGCTCGAGTCAGACAGCGTGAGAGAAATACCCTGACTGCAATCTTAAATCGTGAAGGCCAAGTCGCAGTGTCGTTCTTTGGAGTACCGAATCTGCCGCGCCTCGTTGCACCGCTTGTAAGTGACGACAACGGCCTCAAGGTCGCGTCCCTCCTTGATCTCGCGGGTACCAAGGCATCAGTCGTTCAGGTGCGCCCGGAAAGAAAGGACTATCTCGATCTGGACGTGCTGATCACCGAGGGGGGAATCACGCTTCCGATGGCGTTGACGGCCGCGCAGGCCCTGTACGGTGCGTCGTTCAACCCGCAGATCACTCTGAAGGCGCTGTCGTACTTCGAAGACGGAAATCTGCGGCAATTACCTGAAGATGCCAAGGCCCGCTTGGCGGCGGCCGCACGAGATGTCGATCTAGATCATTTGCCTCGATTGGATCACTTGATCGGAGAAAGAGCGCAAGAGCGTGGTCTCGGTCTATGAAGCCAATCCCTCTCAATGAGGAAACGGCGACCATCGCGACTCAAATCATTTGGTTCGAGCCGCCCTCAGAGGCACTCGCCGATCCCGTGCGGTTTATGGCTTACGCGATCACCTATGCGATGCACGAGGAGATGCGGGTGCTGCGTCGTTATGTGTCGGACGATGATTTCCGGGAAGCGCTCGACTACGCGCCTCCCGGAATCATCGACGCACGCTCATGGGCGTACTGGAATTCCAAAATGGGCCGATATCCGCCGCCGCCGCTTCCCGTGCGACGGTTCGGAAGTAGCGTCGGGCCGGATATATCGGCTCTTACGCGGGCCTACGAAAACGGCAATCCCGATCTCGTGCGGAAGCTGAGCCTCGAAGAGGAGCGCCGCAACGCGAGAACGACATGGCAGAACATGCGCCAGCAGGAATCTTCGAGCACAAGTCTCGAGGAAATACGCCGGCGAGCACGCGAGGAGTGGCGCTCCAAGTACGCTCCGGAGAAAAAGAGCTAGTTTTGTCTCCCTAGGCGTCGTTCGCCAACTTCTGCCTGCCGATCGGCAAGGCCCGCAGGCGCTTGCCCGTCGCGGCGAAAATCGCGTTGCAGAGAGCTGGGGCAACCAACGGCACGGCGGCCTCGCCGATGCCGCCCGGGGCTTCGTCGCTGTCCACGAGATGCACAACGAGTTCGGGCAATTCGTTATTGCGCAGCAGCCGGTAGCTATTGAAGTTGGTCTGCTGCACTTGGCCGCCAACGATCGTCACGTCGCCCCACAGGGCGGCCGTGAGGCCGAAGACGATGCCGCTTTCAATTTGCGATTCGACGATCCGTGGATTGACCATCTGGCCGCAGTCGACGGCGCACACGATTTTGTGCACTTTGAGCTCGCCGCCGATGATGGAGATCTCCGCCACTTGCGCCAAGTGAGTCGTATAGCCTTCCATCAGCGCGATGCCCTGATGGCGGCCCGCGGGCGCCTTGCCCCATGCGGCGCGTTCGGCAGCGAGTTCCAGGACGCGTCGCTGGCGCGGCTTCTTGGCGAGATGCCGGATGCGAAAGTCGTAAGGATTCTTGCCCGCGGCGGCGGCGAGTTCATCCATGAAGCTTTCGATCACGAAGCAGTTGGGCCCATGGCTCACGGAGCGCAAGTAGCCCACGTCGATGCCGATTTCCTGGCGCGAGTAGCTCACCGCCAGATTCGGAACATCGTATAGATTATTCACCGCGGCCTCGATCACCGAATCGTCCACCCCTTTGACGGGCGGAAACATGCGTGCGGTTATCGAGGGGCTGGTGATGTGCAATTTCCAGGCGATGAGCTTTCCCGCAGAGTCGAGCCCGCCGCTGACTTCTTCGTAAGCAGGCGGACGGTAGGTGTCGTGAGTCATGTCGTCTTCACGCGTCCAAATGACTTTGACGGGGGTCCGCAGCGCCTTTGATGCCTCGACCGCCGCAGGAATGAAATCGATATCCAAGCGGCGCCCGAAACCGCCGCCGATCAAAGTGGTGTAGACCCGCACTTGGGCCGGCGACAACCCGGCGGCCGTTGCAGCCGTGGTTTGAGCGATCTGCTGGACTTGCGTGCCCACGTACAGGTCGCAGCCGTCGGCCTTGACGTCGGCCGTGCAATTCATCGGCTCCATGGTCGCGTGCGCGAGGAGCGGTA
>DASYFQ010000206.1:0-2819 GCA_036498345.1 Steroidobacteraceae bacterium | reverse complement strand
TCGTCCTCGGCCAGGGCTTTCAGCTCCGCATCTTCGCTCGACTGGGCGAGATCCGTGAGGGAGGCAAACTCGTCGCGCGCGTGACGCAATTTCTCGATCCCGTCGACGATCGGCGTCAGCTCGCTATATTCTTTCGACGATTTTGCGAAATCGGCGCCCGCGAGACCCGTGCCGGCGAGCGCATCGCGCAACTCCGCGTGGCGACGGAGGAGTTGATCCAAATGCTCCTCGAGAGATGCTCCCATACGTACTCAACACCAGAACGCCCGCAGACGGGCTCGCAACTCACTCAACGAGGGGTCCATCGGCACCTCGGTCTGTTCGCCGCTGTCGAGATCACGCAGGGTGACTACATTTCGTGCAATTTCCTCCTCGCCGATCAGCACCGCTACACGCGCGTTCACATTGTTCGCCCTGCGCATGCGGCGGGCCACGTTCCCGGAATAACCAAGGTCCACGGCCCAGTCATGGTTGCGCAACCCCTCTGCGAGGGTCAGCGCCTCTCCTTCCGCAGCTTCCCCAATCGGCACCACGGCAACCGGGCGCGGCGGTGGGGGTGGTTCGGCGATCAGCATCGCCAGTCGCTCGATGCCGGCAGCCCAGCCGATTCCGGGCAGCGCCGGCCCGCCCATCATCTCGACCAACCCATCATATCGACCGCCGCCCATTACCGTCCCCTGCGCGCCCAGATCGGCCGTCACGAACTCGAATGCAGTATGGGTATAATAATCGAGCCCGCGCACCAGCCGTGGGTTCAGCCGGTAGATTATGCCCAGCCGATCGAGCCCGGCGCGGACCCGATCGAAGAAGCGGCGCGACTCGGCATTCTGGTAATCGGCAAAAGCGGGAGCATCCCGAGCTACTCGCTGGTCGGTTTCCTCTTTCGAATCGAAGATGCGCATCGGGTTGCGCTCGAGCCGCCGCTGGCTGTCCTCCGAAAGTTCGAAAGCGCGTGCCGAAAAATAGGAGATGAGCGCCTGGCGGTAAGCGCTGCGGCTCTCGTGGTCGCCCAGCGTATTGAGTTCGAGCACGACGCGGTCGCCTATGCCGAGCGCGTCGAGAATGCGGCGGCCCGATGCGATGACCTCGATATCGGCTTGCGGCTGAGCGACGCCGATCAATTCCACGCCGATTTGGTGGAATTGACGAAATCGGCCTTTTTGCGGCCGTTCGTAACGGAACATCGGGCCGCTGTAAAAGAATTTGAGCGGCACGCTCTGGATGAGGCCGTTGGATAGCACCGCGCGGACCACACCGGCAGTATTCTCTGGCCGCAAGGTGACCTCTTCGCCGCCCCGGTCGGTAAACGTGTACATCTCTTTGGCGACGATGTCGGTGTGCTCGCCGATTGGCCGTGCGAAAACTTCGGTGAACTCGAAGATCGGGGTTGCCGTCTCGACAAAGCCATACAGCTCCGCCACGGCGCGCGCCGTCTCGCTCACTTGCCGATGGCGTCGCGCCGCCTCCGGGAGAAGGTCTTGAGTGCCGCGGACTGGCTGGAGGGGACGCATACGCAAATCTCCGGTGATTCGCGAGAAGATGTTAGCTCGCGATAGGCGCCACAAGGGGTGTTGCAACGCCGGCCCGATGATCGGCCATGCTCGCCGCGGCTTTCGCGGTCGCCGGCACTACCTCGAATTAGCCCGAGGACCGCCTCATCGGTGTCCTTGCTCAACCACGGTTGAACGCCGGCATGACATCCGTGGCAAACCACCTGAGCTGCTCTTTGAACTCCTCGGGGGGCAATCCTTCGGCCCAGTGGATCATGAAATCCTCTAGGCCGGGATACTTTGCCTCGATCGATTTGATCCCGTCGATGATCTGAGACGGCGGCCCACAGAACCAAGCCTTCTGCTCAACGCCATCACGCAGTGATGGCACCCGCGCCGGCGCTCCAGGGGTACCCCAAGTCCGGCTTTGCTCATCGGCATAGCGCACGAAGCCAAACGGCGCGAACCATTTGTAGCGCTCGTCATGCGAAGGCTCGACGCGACGGATCGCGTCTTCACGGGTGTCGGCAAGGTAAACACCTGCCCCCCAAATCATATCTTGGCCGAGCTGTGAAGCGCGGCCGTGCCGGACACAGGCCGCGTGGAAGGCGCGGACCACGTCATCGAGGATTTTTTCGCCGTTTAAAGTAACCATCGCCTTTAGGCCATATTTCGCCATCATATCGATGGTCCTGCCGCTGGCGATCGGCATCCATATCTCAACCGGCAAGTGTTTCGGCCGTGGTACCATCGTAATTTCCTGGAGCTGGTAGCCGCGATACGGCACAGATGGCGGGCATTCGTAATATTTGCCCTTGTGATGAAACGCCTCCTCGTTGAAGCATTTCATGAGAAGTTGGAGTTGCTCTTCAAACAGCTCACGATTGGATTCGGCATCGAGAAGAGGCGCTCCAAAGGTCTCGACCTCGCGCGTGTGATATCCGCGGCCAACTCCCATTATTACTCGGCCGTCGGTGACGATATCCGCCATGGCGTAGTCTTCCGCCAAGCGGATCGGGTGCCACGTCGGGAGGACGTTAAAGGCGCAGCCAAATTTCAGGTGACGTGTCTGGGTGGCCAGCCATAGTCCAAGCTGAATCAAGTTGGGCAGGCACTCATACCCTTCACGCTGGAAATGGTGCTCGGCCGTCCAGAAGGCGTAATAGCCCAGTTCGTCCATCTCCCGGGCTACATCGCGGGCCGTCCAGAATACCTCGCTGAGCCGCTCATTTGGATACCGGCGATCGTCTGCCGGCGTGCCTTGAAGGCCGATGTTCTCCAGGTCGATTTGACCAACATAGAGTGCGTGAAATCGTTTGATCATCGAGT
>DASYFQ010000205.1:0-33384 GCA_036498345.1 Steroidobacteraceae bacterium | reverse complement strand
CGGCGTGCCGGTCGATCACGCGACCGCGCAGGCCCTGATCGCTCAGGCGAACACGCTGATCGCGGGAGCCACCTGCCCGTAACAACCGCTCATCTCAACTAACCATCAGCAGAGCGGCGGCCTCAAAGGGTCGCCGCTTTTTTTATGCGGCTGCTCGATCGAGGGCCGGTCGGCGACGCAAATTGGCCTGTGTCACCGCCGGCGGGTTGTAGGCCGCCTCGAGCGGTCCGACGACGTCCATGCCGGGTGGCGCGATCTGGTCGATCCGATCCAAGACATCGTCCTTAAGAACGACGTTGGCCCCCGCGAGCAGATCGTCGAGGTGTTGCGTGGTGCGCGGGCCGAGGATGGCCGACGTCACGCCCGGGTGTGCCATCACGAAGGCCATCGCCAGATGCGTCAAGGACAGTTCTGCCTCCTCCGCCAACGCAATGAGCTGCTCGATCGCCTCCAACCTGCGTTGGTCGGACATCTGTTTCGGGAATCGCTTGGCGCGTGCGCTGTCCGGCAGCTGCCGGCTCTTGCGGTACCGGCCGGTGAGCATGCCCATCGCGAGCGGACTCCACACCATCACGCCCATCCCGTATCGCTCGCAGGTCGGCAGCACCTCGCGCTCGATCCCGCGATTTAGGATCGAGTAGGGCGACTGCTCGGTGCGGAAGCGCGCCAGGCCGCGCCGCTCTGCGATCCACTGCGCTTCGACGATCTCCGCGACGGGAAAGGTCGATGATCCGATCGCGCGCACTTTCCCCGCCCGCATCAGATCGGTGAGGGCTGCAAGTGATTCCTCAATGTCGGTATCCGGTGCCGGTCGATGCACCATATAGAGATCGATGTAATCGGTTTGCAGCCGGCGCAGCGAAGCGTCCACCTCGCTGGTAAGCCAGCGTCGTGAATTGCCTTGCTGGTTTGGGTCATCGCTCATCGGAAAGTGTGCCTTGGTGGCAAGCACGATGTGGTCGCGCCGACCTTTGAGCGCCTTGCCGACGATCTCCTCCGATTCGCCCCTGCTATAGGAATCGGCGGTGTCGATAAAGTTGATGCCCGCATCCAATGCCTTGTGGATGATCCGGATGGAGTCGTCGTGGTCCGAGTTGCCCACGCTGCCGAACATCATCGCGCCTAGGCAATACGGGCTGACTTTGATACCGGTTCGTCCCAACGTGCGGTATTGCATGAACTTTCTCCTCTGGCCATTAAAGGGGGGGGTGGCCTGCTTTGCCTCGCCGTGCTAGTTTGGCCTAAGCGGAACCATATTCCGTATTTATACGGAACAATGTTCCGATTGTCAATTGAGGGCATGATGATCGTTAAACCGGAAGAAGAAGCAGGAGATGGCTCGGAGCATCGGGACCGCACGGACCGGCGCGTGCGCGCGGATGCACAGCGCAACCTCGAGGCACTGCTGCAGTCGGCCAAGGCGGTGTTCGCAACCTCGGGAGTAGACGCGCCGGTGCGAGAAATCGCAGAGAAGGCCGGCGTGGGGGTCGCTACCGTATACCGTCACTTCCCGCAGCGCTCGGACTTAATCGCGGCCGTCTTCCGGCACGAAATCGATGCCTGTGCGGAGACCGCCCCGATGCTCGCTGCCGAGCACGCGCCGGGTGAGGCTCTGGCGAAGTGGATGCAGCGATACGCCGCCTTTATTGCAACCAAGCGTGGGCTCGCCCCGGCCCTGCACTCCGGGGACCCGGCCTACGAACCCTTGCGCGGGTCCTTCGAGCAGCGAGTTCGGCCCGCCGTTCGGATGCTCCTGGAGTCCGCGATAGCCGCCGGCGAGGTCCGCAACGACGTCGAGTTAGATGACATTCTCCAGGCGGTCGCAAGCTTGTGCATGCCCGCCCAAGATGACGGCTACGCGCAGCGAATGGTCGGTCTGCTCATCGATGGGCTCCGCTGCGACAGCGCGGCACGCTCGAAGGGCGGTCTTGGCCGCAAGCGCCGATTGCAAGAGCGCTGAACAAAAGCCTCCGTGCGAAGTAGGCCGTTATCCAATTCACAGACTTCGATCGCTTGGGGTGAGAGAGTCCCGTTCGTGTTAAGCGGGCACCGGTGCCGCTCTGAAACGGCTTCTCATTAATTGGCAGTGCCCCTCTACTGGGGTTAAACGTGACTTGATGACGGCTCTATCATGCTGTGGATTCTGATCTCGCTGTTTTTCTTTTGGTGCGCTCTTCGCGAAATACGCAGCAGCTTCGTCGCTCCGCCCGGCTTCGATTTGCCCATGCCGATATCGAAACCCTACCTGACTCTGGTGCTGGCTCTGGCCGTGCTGTTTGCTTGGCCGACAGTCCACAGGTGGCATTTTCAGCGGTTTCTGTCGGAGAAAGCCACCGAACTAGCCGACAACCATCGCGCCAAAGTCCATTGCAACACCATGTTCGACACGATGCTCGACTCCGAGATGCTCGCTGCCGCTCACGCCAATCCTCAAACCGGCGAAATCGGCATCCAGAAACCATGGTGCGGCACTTTGATGTCTTATCTAGCCCACCCTGACCGTGCAACTGACCTGGAAGTCGAGAGCTTGGATATATTCACTCACGAGAGCATGCACGTACGTGGCGAGATGAACGAAGCACTCACCGAATGCGAGGCCGTGCAACGAAACTACCGCGCGGCCAAGCTACTCGGCGTTCCCGACGGGACAGCAAGGAGAAACGCTCTTGACTACTACAACGTCACCTACCAACGGCGCGGGAAAATAGGCGGCATGCAGGGCGCGTATTATTCGGACCAGTGCGCCCCGGGCAAAGCCATGGACGAGCATTTGAGCGATTCCACTTGGTCGAGACCTCAAATCCGGTGACGCTCATCACGTGTGTTCTCTCTGGATGATGGTGGCAATGGCCTGATCGATGCTGATGGAGCCCTTGCGGGCGTGAGCGCCCCGATCCTGGAAGTCGATCCAGCCCGCGTTGAATCCCTCGATCATCTGTATGCGCGGCGTGGGATTCTTCATGCCCTGGGCACGAAAGATCGATTCCCATCGATCGCGCTGCACGACCTCGGTACGCACGGGCGTTCCGAGCACTTTGGCGAATGCTGCGGCCAGGGTATCCGGCGAGACCCGCTGCGGGCCCTCCAGGTCGACGACACGCTTGCCCTCCCAGCGCTCTTGCAGGAGCGCTGCGGCAGCGCGGCCGACGTCGTCGGTCGAGACCATCGGGACGGGGCGATCCAGCGGCTGAAGGTAGCTTTGGATGACTCCGCTCTTCGCCGAGGCGATATCCCAGGCGGCGTTTTCCATGAACCAAGCCGCGCGCAGAAATGTCACCGGCATCGGCAGGCTGCCGAGAGCTTCCTCCATCCGGCTGAGCGCATTCAGCAGGTTCGGTTGCGGAGCGTCCGCACCGACGGTGGATAACGCCACGACCTTTGCGGGTTTGGCGCACGCCAGAGCCGCACGCAGTGAGTTGATAAAACCGATGGCCTCGGGAAAACCCGGAGCCGGGTCGAACACCGGTGGCACGAGCGCGAAGACGCCGGTCGTGCCCTCGAATGCTGCGGCGAGTGCCTTGGTGTCCGACAGGTCGGCGACGGCAATGTCGCAGCCCAGCTGCGCCCAGGCGGCGCCCTTGCTGCGATCTCTGACGACTGCTCGGACAGACTGATCGGCGGAGAGAAGGCTGCGGGCGACCGCTGCCCCGACTTTTCCAGTGATACCGGTAATTGCAAACATGGGCTCTGCTCCTGTTGAGAAAATCGCCGCTGGGGGCACGTGCGGCAATATTCCCACCGGCGCATTCGTGCTTAAATAGCGTTTTTGTGAATAAAGTCGTGATTAAAAGGCATGAATGGATATGGCGTTCGACGGCAAGCTGCTCTCCGGAGTGACGGTCCTCATCGCGGTGGTGGAGGCAGGGACCATCGCGAGGGCAGCGGAAGCGCTCGGACTATCTCCCTCCGGAGTGAGCCGGGCCCTCTCGCGCCTCGAGCAGCGCGTGGGCGCCCGGCTGCTGGCGCGGACCACCCGGTCGCTCTCCTTGACCGATGAAGGGCGGCGCTTCCACGAGCAGGTGGGGCCGTACTTGGCAGGCATCGAGGAGGCCGCCATCGAAGCAGCGGGTTCCGCCAGCAAGGTGCGGGGACGGTTGCGCGTCAATATCGATCCCTTCTTCTCCAGGATCGTCTTGTCACGGCATTTGGCGGCATTCCTGGCGCGCTACCCGGATCTTTCCGTCGAACTGATCATGCGCGATTCCGTCGGCGATCTGGTCGCGGATGGCTTTGACCTGGCCCTGCGCTTTGGCGAGCCGCCCGTTGGATCTTTCGTGGCCCGAAAGCTGATCGAGACGCGGGTGTTGACCGTAGCATCGCCTTCCTACATCAAAGCCCATGGAAGGCCGAGGCACCCTAAAGAGATCGAAGAACGCGACTGCATCGACTTCTACGATGCGGCTAACGCGCGGCCCTACGACTGGGAGATGAGATGCAAGAAGGAGGCCTTGCCGCTACGCGTCAAGTCGCGCCTTCTGGTGTCGGACTCCGGAACGCTGATCGGCGCATGCGAAGCCGGCGCCGGCATCGCCCAGATCCTGGAAATCGGCTGCGAGCAGCTTCTGCGCAGCGGCAGGCTGGTCGAGCTGTTTGCCGATTGGTCGGAGGAACGTTTTCCCCTTTACGCGATCTACCCCTCACGGCTGCACCGAGCGGCGAAGGTGCGGGCGTTCATTGAGTTCTGCCTGGAAATCATGGGCAGGAATCAGACCAAAGTTCATAGGAAGGCCAGCCACCGGATCAAACCGTGAAAGCGAAATGCGGAAGTCCCGCGGACAGCGGCCGAGAGCGTGGACCCAATGACGGAATACCCGATGTCCGCGATGGGCTGACTCGTGAGGAGCGATTGGTACTGTACGTCCTGCACGAGACACAGAAGGAGCGTGGCGATAGAAATGTGCCGACCGCAATGCTCTGGGGGCGGGTATGTGAGTATTTCTATATCAGTCCCGAAGACCTCTCGGCGATGCTCGCGCGACTCGGCGCGCGTAGATGAGGTTTACCCCGGAAAGCGGCGACAGCGCTTCTAGGATTGAATTCCTTGCTTCCTCGCGATCGACAACGGGGACCCTAGCGGTTGGGCTCCTTATCCGGCGTCGATTGGCCGTTCTCGTCCTTTAGCGTTTCGTCAGGCGGGACGTTGCCGTCGCGCACTTGATATTCACGACGCTGCAGCCAAGCGTCACGCAAAAAGGCATAGGGATCGTAAGCGTTATCTATCATCTCGTCGGTGTCGAGCAGCCCGGCGCGCTTGTCAACGGCACCCACGACCGAGAGACCCAAGTCCGCGTTGGTGCTGAGGAAGTAGGTCCTCGCGGTGCTGAAGTGATCGATTACTTTCGCCGGGGCATCGCGCACGGTAGAAGGCCCAAAAATCGGCAACATGAGATACGGGCCTGAGTGCACACCCCACTTGCCGAGGGTCTGGCCGAAGTCCTCATCGTGCTTTTCGAATCCCCAGTGCGTTGCCGGGTCGAACAAACCGCCGACACCGACCACGGTGTTGATGCCGAAGCGCGCCGCATCACGAAGGCCGTCGTGCACCTTGCCCTGTAGAGCGTCATTGATGATGGTGATCGGATAGTCGATGTTCGCGAGGAAATTAGAGATGCCCCGTCGCACGGGCTGCGGCGTTACCTTGACGTAGCCGCGCGTCACCGGCCGCAGGACGGCATGGTCGATCGTCTTGTTGAAGGCGTACACGGAACGGTTGGCGCGCTCGAAGCGGTCGCGAGGATCCGGTTTGCTGCCCGGCGGCAGCGTCGCGCAACCGCCGAGCAGCAATGCCACGGCAAACGCCGCGACGATCGTCAATCTGTCGCTTCGCAGGGTGAAAAGATGATGTATCAAGAAGGCTGCTCCTCGAGTGGATAGCAGCGATCCTAACGGGACGTTCTTCGCCCTTGATGTGTGAATTTCGGGCGGAAGGCTACAATGTGTATGTATTGACACAAAGGCCCGATATCCGGACATCAACCGGCTATACGCGCATGTTGTCCTTGGAGAATGTTCTCAATGCCCCATCTCCTGCTCGTCGACGATGACGAGGACATTCTGTCCTTGTTGACGAATTTCTTCCGCAACCATTCGCACGCCGTTTCGGTTGCGGAAAACGGTACTGCGATGTTCGCCGCGTTGGAAAAGCAGCCGATCGATCTCGTGATTCTGGACGTCATGCTTCGGGAGGAGGACGGCTTCAGCCTGTGCCGGCGGCTGCGCGCGCAGTCTCCGGTGCCGGTCATCATGCTCACCGCCATGGCGGACCATACGGATCGCGTCGTCGGCCTCGAGCTGGGGGCCGATGATTACCTGACAAAGCCGTTCGATCAGCGCGAATTGCTGGCCCGAGTCAAAGCGGTGCTGCGGCGGACCGCCGAAAAAGCCGCGGCGCCGACACGCAGTGAAACTCGGCCGGTACTGCGTTTCGCCGGTTGGCGTCTTGACGTGGCGCGGCGCGAACTACGCTCGGCCGACAACGCGCTCGTGCTCTTGTCCGGCGGCGAGTTCGATTTGTTGCTGGCCTTCGCCGAACATCCGCAGCGGGTGCTGACGCGGGACCAGTTGATCGATTTCGCGCGTGGCTCAGCGCACGTGGCTTACGACAGGAGCATCGACGTGCAGGTGAGCCGCCTGCGTTACAAGCTGGAGGAAGACCCGAAAAATCCGATGTTGATCCGCACGGTGCGCAACGGGGGCTACCTCTTTGCACCCGCGGTGACCCGCGGATGAAGTCCTCGTCATGGCTCTCGGACACCATCGCGCGCCGCTTCGCCGTGACGGAAGTTCTGGCCGTCGCCGTGACGCTTGCGCTGGTCGCGCTGTTTCAGACCTTTGCCGGGGTCTGGTCGCATGAGTCATTGGAACAATCGGGTCTGCTGAATGAAGCCGCTGACATCGTGCGCATAATCGAGGCGGCTCCGGCGCCGACTCGGTTGGCGCTTACGGCGGCGGCGTCGACTGATGTGTTTCAAGTCGGCTGGTATCCCGCAGGGTCCCGCGCCGCGGAGTCGCTCGAGGCCGCCCCCCGCGGGGATGGCCATGAGCAAAACATACAGAAGACGGTCAGCGCCTACGTGCAACGAGCGGCGGTTATTCTCCGGCCCGACCGCACAGGATCAGTGCCGCCGGGAATCGTTTACGATCGCAGCAGGCCTTTGATGCCGTACATGTTGGCCACGCAATTGAATGATGGAAGTTGGCTCGTCTTCAGCGTGATGAACAGGAGCTGGGGGATGCCTTGGTTCTATCGCTGGGTGGTTTGGCTGTGCTTTCTGGCGGTATCGATAACCATCGTCACCTGGTTGGCCGCGCGCCAATTCTCCAAGCCGATCGAGCGGCTTGCCGCGGCGGTTCGCCAATTCGGACTCAACCCGCAAGCCCCGCCAATCGCCGAAACAGGCCCAAAGGAACTGCAAGAGGTGGTCAAGACATTCAACGCGATGCAGGCGCAGATTCAGAAATTCGTGGGGTATCGAACCATGATGTTGGCGGCAATTTCGCATGATTTACGAACCCCGCTGACCCGCATGCGTTTGCGGGGCGAATTCATCCAAGACCCGGAGCAACAGGCACGTCTGTTCAGAGATGTGGACGAAATGCAGAGCATGATCGATGAGGCCCTGGCCTTCTTTCGAGACGATGCGACCGCCGAGGAGACGACCACTTTCGATCTGCCGCACGTTCTCCTGACCATCGCGAATGATTACGCCGATCAAGACATCGATATCGTCTATGTCGGACCTGTACACGCCGTGTATCGAGGTCGACCGTTCGCGCTGAAGCGCGCCTTCACCAATTTGATCGACAATGCTGCGAAATATGCAAAGACTCCCGAGATTGAACTGTCCTGCGAAGAAACTGCGTTGATCGTAGCGATCAGGGACCGAGGACCCGGCATACCTTCGGACGCCCTCGATAGCGTGTTCCGTCCTTACTATCGGGTTGATAAATCGCGCAATCGTTCCACCGGCGGCGTCGGCCTAGGGCTAACGGTGGCTCAAGCCATCGTTCAGGGGCATGGCGGCGAGATCATTCTCAGGAATCGCCCGGAGGGCGGCTTGGAGGCCCGCATCGTATTGCCGGTGGCTGCGCACTCCTCTTTTGTGTCTTCCTAGGCACGGACACAATTCGCTGGGGCATTACTCGAGCCGTTGGACGGCGGCGGGTACGCCGAGATTTGACATTTCACCGGGCTGCGCCGGCGCCGTCAGCGTACGTAGCGCAGCAATTGCTGTCGCGCTTCCCATATTCTGAGATCGACGGTTTCGACCGGAGAATAGGTTATAGATGCGATTTCCCGCACGGTATAACCCATTCGATAACAAAGCATGAGTACCGCTCGGTGTTCGCTGGGGAGCCGCCCCAGAATCTGCAAGAACGACCGGTGCGTTTCCGCCGCTGTCCCCGGCTCGTGCGGCCGTCCTTCGAATTCACCCTCGAGTCGCGCCGATCCTCGAGTCGTATGCCATCGCGCCATCCTTGATGCGTGACCATGCGCAACTCTAAAAATCCAGACCGACACTCTGGATTCAAATTTAAAATCCCGGGCACCCTCCCAAACGGTCATAAAGGTGTCATTGATGACGTTGGAAACGCGGCAATCGCGCCCCAAGACTTGCGATAAGTAATGCGCGAGGATTCCGTAATAGCTCATGTAAAGATTACTGAGAGCCGCGCGGTCGCCGGCTGCGATTGCAATCAGCATCTTTCGGGCTTCGACGTCGTTCGGCGAATCGCGCACCCAGGACGGGTACCCACGGCGCAAAGCAAATACGTTACGAACATCTTCATTCCGTACATCGGCAGCAGCTTCCGCGTTGATCGGAGGAGGGCCCGTCCTGTTGGAAGATTTTCCGTTATGGTTCATGCACATGGTCATCTATGGTTCATGCGCACGGTCATCGAGACGTCGGGTTATGCACGTGCCGGCTGTGCGGCGCCGGTCAAACACACGCTTCGGTTTGCTGAGCATGATCGCTAACATGACGCAAATCGCCGATCTACGCGGTATGCGGGTTACCCGCGAAATGTTGCGCGGAGAGAAGTTCTGTTGCCGTACCAAGGGCTGCTCCTGAGTGATATCGGAACATCTTCAATTCCCCTCTTTGCGCCAGAATGTGCGAATTGCGCCCTCCCCTTCACAATGTGCGTGCCCTGAAATCAGCTCGCGGGACAGCAGCGGTCAGCGGCGAGGAATGAATACGGCGACGCGCGGGTTGACGACCAGGCTCGCATAGCCCACGAATAGGGCATGCGTCCGGAGATCAATCGCCAGGGTGTGCGCACCATAATGCAGATGGACCGTGTCGATCACTTGATATTTGTTCGGCTCGTCCTGCTGTATGACCACCAGGACCCCGGATTTTCCCGTCGAATAGATGCGATGCAATTCGGGATCGAATGCCACGGAGTCGGGCGCCTTGCCGATCGGTACGGTGGCGACGACGCGATGCTCATTCAAGTCGAAGATTGCCAGCACGGAATTGGCGTTACACCCGATGAACAGCCGGCGATGGACCTGATCGATCGCCATCCCGGTCGGCGCCTCGCAACCTTGCAGCGGCCAACCTCGCACAACGGCGCGCTTTGCGATGTCGACGGCAACTACCGTGCTGGTATCGTGCAAATTTTGGTATAGAAGTTTCGTCGATGCATCGAATGCCGCGTATTCTGGCGCCCCGCCCAGTGGGATGGTCGCTATCGTAGTCTGGGTCGAGGGATCGATCAGCGTCGCGAGATGCGAATCACCGCTCGCTACATACACGAGCTTATCGAACTCGTCGTAGAAGATGGCATCCGGATCGTCCGCCACGGGTATACGTTTGATCACGATCATTTTGGCAGGATCAAAGACGTCGACGGTATTCGCCTCGCTGCGCGTTACAAAGGCGAGGTGACTCGCGGGATCGATGACGACTCCATGTGTCGCGGGCTCCTCCGCCGGCAATTTCGCCAAATCGGCGATCGTAGGCAAAGAATTCTTGCGTATTTGCACTCTATACACATCGCCGGTACTTTCGCCGGTGACGAACAGCATGTCATCGTTTACTGTGAGATAGTCGAGTACCGAGAGAATGCCCTTGGATGGTAGCGGCACATAACCTTGAAATGTCAGACTGGAGGCGCTGCTCGGGGTTCCGGGATATATAAGGTAGCCAGCCACCGCGCCGGCCACCACCCCCATGACACCGAGACTTCCCAGCACAATCTTGATAAGCGTTTTCATCGTATTCTTCATGTTATCCCCTAAAAATATTGCCGTGCGGAACGTAAAGGGCAAACGCGCGCGGCCGGTTTGCACGTCGGCGCTGCCCGATTCAACAAATGCTCACTGTTCTAAAATTTGTAAATCGCGCCGACCGCGAAGTCCACGCCAAACGTGCGCTCGGTCAGAGGGCTATTCTTGACGGCTGAGCCGATGAGGTCTCTGAATCCGAAGCGCGTCACGAGACCCCAGTGCTCCGTCATCGCATAGACGCTGGTTGCGGTCACCCCGACCGTGCCGAGACTCGACTTGGGATCGTAGGCGGTCAGCAAGTTGCCGGACGCGGTGGCCTGCGCCGCTTCGGCGGGCGTTACACCAAAGAATTTCTGATTGAACTTGGCATCATGCCAATTGAGTTGCGTGCCGACCGAGACGTGCCACCGCGGATTCGGTGCCATCCCTAGCGAGGCACCCAACTGCACCTCGGTCCCGGGTTGAGATCCCAATTCTCGTTGAACCTTGAACTCGAAAGCGAAGGGCTTCACCGAGTAAGTCATGAATCCCGCCACAGAGGCTGCCGAGCTGATATCTCGTAGCCCTCGCAGACGCGGGCTATCCGAACTCGTGCGGCCGCCGCCGTAATTGAACGCCATGCCTGCGCGGAAAGCGCCTTGATCTACGATATTGACCCCGAAACCGCGGATGTCCGATATGAAGACCCGATCGTGGAACAATCCGTGAATGTCGATATAGGGGAACGGGCTCACTTTGCTTTTCTTCGACCCTTCGTACACGGGAGCGTCCCTGGCTGCCAAGCCGACGACGATCGAGGTTTTACCTCCGACCGACGGCTCAGCGTCCGGAGTATCGGAGAGGCTGATCGCTTCCGCATCAAGGGCGCTTTGCTTGCGGCTCGTCACATCCAACTCGTCGATTTGCGCATCGGGGCGTTGCGCCGAATCGGAAGGCTGCGCTGAATCGGAAGGCTGCGCTGAATCGGAAGGCTGTGCCGATTCAGACGGCTGCGCTGATGCGGACGACTGCGCCGTCGAAAGACCGCATAGGCCAATCGTCAGTATCAAAGCGCTGGAAAGAGAAGCGGCACGCGATACGGCGTGACGGCCTCGTTGCGGCGCAGCCTGAGGCAGATCCGCGCCCTTCACGAAAGGAACGCACCGTGTGTCCATGGACAGACGACCACGATGGGCGGTCGAAGCGGGGGCTTTATCGTTCGCAGGACAGTTTCTCATTGAAAATTTCCTAGTAGATGGAGATTGACGCCGTGAACGCGCAGCCCTGAGACCAAACGAATGCGGGAAAGGGGTGCGGTCAGAAGGCATCGTAAGGAGCGGGCTTGTCCGCTTAATGTCGGATTTTCGAGCCCATCGCTACAATGTGTAGATGTTGTAGCAAATGATCATACGGACGCTCCCCAATGGGTACCGGACCCAGGTGAGACCATCCAATGGACGGCGTGCGTATGCCGAAAACCTACGCCGAAGCGCGGCTTCCCCAGAGAAACAATGTTTCCGCTGATGTCTCCTCTGTTGCTGAGTCGAAACATTTGTAGCGGCGCGCCTGTAAACCGCACATCGAACGGGAAGGATCACTCCTCAGAATCGTTGTCCTCAGCCGGGAGTTGTCCTTGATGCAGCGGAACAGTGGCTTTTCATGCGATGTAGTGCCGATCTGCAGATCGATCCATGCGACGCGCCCATGTCGATCATTTGCCGATGAATGAACTTGGCGGCATCACGTTGCGTCCGCTCGCGCGGCGTTGGTTGAGCGCGCTGTCTCTGGGCATCGTGCTGGTATACATCGTGTTTTATGCCGTATTTGCGAGCCACTCCGGCCCGAAGGACGGGGACCAATTTTTGGTATTTCACAGCCTGCAGTACTGGAATGCCTCGATGTTCGGTATTGCCAAGCAGTGGACCCCGTTGATGTGCTCCGGCTTGTCGATGGCCGGCGAACCGCAAGTGCCGTTCATGTCGCTCAGCATGGCGTTGAGCTACCTGCTTGGCCCGCTATGGGGAGTAAAACTCGCCGGCGCGATTTATTTTTCGGCGGGATGGATTGGCGCTTATCTATATGCCGGCCTTTGGCTCAAGTTGAACGCGCAGCGCACCCTTGCGGCCTCGCTTTTTATCGGCAACGGTTTTTTCTTCTGCCGATTGAGTTTCGGACATTTTGATTTCATACCGTTTTTGATTTTACCGATGATGCTGTGGATGCTGCATCTCGGCATCGAATCGAGCAAGGAGGCGGGGAGCCCACGCAAGCCGGTACGGTTGGTGTTGACGGCATCGCTGATGGGGGCCGCGCTTGCATTGGCCATCGACGGCTCACCCGTGGCGATCATTCATTTGTTGTTCTGGATAGGACTTTACGCCCTGGTGTTGGCAATTACCGCCCGATCCGCGGCTCCGATCGTTCTTTTCGCCAGTGCGGTCGCCATGGCCACGCTGTTGGACGCAGGTTATCTATGGCCCATGCTGCAATCGCAGGCGGCATTTCCGCGTCTCACGCCGGATAGATTCACCAGCGTGTTCTCGCTTCTATGGTTCGCGCTATTGCCGATGCGTGGAAAGGTACTGCCTGCCAATGGCAATGGTCACGAACTTAGCGTGTTCATAGGTCCGGTGTTGGCGTATTGCTTGTGGCGTTACCGGCATTGGCTCGTCGCCAATCTGCCCACGGCGATCGGGCGCCCATTGCTCGCGGTCAGCGTGGTAAGCATGGTGCTGGGGATGGGGAGCCTGAAGGGATTGCACGTCCCGACCTGGTTGAGTCCTTTCGATACGTTGCGTCCGTTGCCCGGGTTCCGCTCGATTGGCGTAACGGGCCGATATTGGGGATTCCTAGCCCTGCCGTTGAGCCTGCTGAGCGCCGCGGCGCTATGGAAATATGTCGCGGAATTCGGCGAGGGCTGGCGCTTGCACGTGGGCCTCGGCCTTGCATTGATCTTCCAGCTTGGCTTCCAGGCAGAGACCTTGGCGGCACTTTGGCTACACACGCCGCATTACAGGTTGGCGTCGCGCGGAAATTATTTCCGACACGGTCTAGAGGACATCGATTACGTCGCGATCAAAGACGATGATCTGCAAGGCCAGGTCATCGCGCCGACGCACGGCGTGAGCGACTGTTATGACATGGATGATTTCATTCGCGCCGAAACCGGCTCCGGCAAGAACCTGGTCATGCGTGTGATGCAAGAATGGACATCTTCGAGTGCGCCCACCACGGTTCACGCCCGCTTTTCAACATGGAGTCACATTCGTCTGGCGGTCGACTGTCCGTTATCCGGCAATGACTCTTCCTGCGTGACGTCTTCGGCCGGGCGAATGCAGGTGGTGCTCCGGCAGGCCTATCATCCCTTGTGGAACGCCCCTGGATGCGACACCTACGCCGGCATGCGCGGTAACTTGATCGTCGATTGCCCTGCCTCGCGCGTGCGCGAGGGAGCGATTGAATTGGACTTTCGCGATGCAACGAGCGATATGGCAGCGCACATTTCTACGACGGCTTGGAAAGCCTGGCTGCTGGCGGCCGCCTCACTGGCGCTGATCTGGTTTGTCGCCGGGATTCGGTTGCGCGGCCGATTCTGGTTCTTGCGGCGACGCCCGTCGGCATCAGTGTTGCCGTAATGCCGTCGGCAGGCGAACCGATTAGGTCGCCCACGGCACATACCCAGTAGGTCCGCCCGCCACCCGGGGCGCCGTGACCCGATCCGGGCCGCAGTGACCACGATCCGGGGCGCCGTGACCCCGACGCAGACATCGAGCCCTTATTTCAACGCCTACACACAGTAACCACCTGTCCATAAATCGCTCATCAACGGAATAGAACCACCTCTTAGCATGTCAGTATTTAGAGGTATCGCACATGGCTCCTTCCATTCCTTTTGGTGCTCGTTCAACTGCTGATCAAGTGCTGGCCGGTATCGATCTGACCCGCAAGCGAATGGTCGTAATCGGATGCCACGGGGACATTGGACTCGAAACCATGAAAGCGCTTGTTGCCAACGGCGCGCATGTCATCGGCCTCGCGCCGGCGCTCGAGGACGCTCGATCAGCGTGCAGTGCGGCGGGTACCTCGTCGACACCGATTGCCTGCGACCTTGCGGATTTCGCCTCGATAGATTCCGCGGCGGATTCGATCTGCGGCCTGCCCGGCCCGCTGGACGCCATCATCGCGACTACGGAGCGCGTCGATTCTCCCGTCCCGACCAGGCATCACGGTGGCAAACTTCAGCATATCGTCGAGTACATCGGGCATTTTGCGCTCATCAATCGCCTCACGGATCGGGTCCGAAGCAACAGCGGACGGATCGTGATGGTGAGCAGCGATGTGAGTCACGCGCCAACCGAAGCAGTGACGTTCGACAATCTCGACGACCCGCCCGTCTATGAGCCCTTGGTGTACGGGCAAGCGCAATCCGCCAACGCGATTTACGCCAAGGAACTCTCGCGTCGCCTTGCGCCGCGCGGCGTGTCAGTCAACTCGTGGGATCCGGGGTCCTCGAGAGGCGCCGGGCTCAACGACCGCCGGGGCTGGGCGCAGCGATTAATCGATCCGGTCGCCCGATTGTTCATGAGGTCCGCCGCCCAGCGTGCGGCGACTGCGGCGCTGCTGGCGGCGAGTCCGCTGGTCGCAGGTCTATCGGGCGCGTATTGGTCGAACTGCCGGATCACCCGCGACAATCCGCTTCTGGCGGACGAAATCCTCGCCAAGCGGTTCTGGGAGACTTCTGAACAGATCGTTACTGCCATCAGGGCGGCCCCTCAGATTGCGCCTCAGGCGGCGGCGGGAAATAGCGCGGTCCGCGCCTGAAGCGGGGTATCCGCGAATGCGCTGCGCTCAGGCGGGCAATGGGCCTGTGTACATGGCAGGTTCTCGAATGACGCCGCCCACTTCGTACTGCTCGATCGAGTGGGCAATCCATCCAACCGCTCGTCCCAATATGAACAGCGAGTCTTTGCTATCCATGCCGAGACGTCGCGCGAGGTAGACGTTGGTCAGTGCAAAGTCGGGCTCCAGTCCCTTGGCTTCGTGGACGACGGCTATGGCGCGCTGGAGCTTTCGGAAGTCAGCGTCGTCGGCGAGAATCTCGTTCAAGCGTTGCAGCACTGCCCGCGCGCGAGGGTCGCGGTTCTTGTATAAGTTGGATCCGAATCCCAGGATCTCCTCGCCCTCGCGCATTCGCCGCACCAGCGGATCTTGCGGGTCTCGCGCGTGGGCCACTTCGTTGAGCAAGCGGGCGAGCCCTTCGTGCCTGCCGATTTTCGTTCTGCGCCCCATCGACACCGAAAGTCCGGTCAGCACGGAACGATAAGGCGTGACACCGGTGCTTGCTACGGCGCGCACGGCATAGGTTCCCGGCTCAAATCCGTGGTCGGCCGACAGAACCATGACGCGGCGGATGAGGTCGGCCATGTCGTCCGAGGCGCCGAGCCCACGCGCGACGCTGACATGAAGCGGATCAGTGCTGGGGGCGTCTGCCTTGACCGTGAATGCTGCCAGCCAACGAAGCACGTCAACGCCGGTCTGGCACATGCCGTCGCGGGTGAGGTCATAGGCACGCGGGTTGGCGATCTCTATGAACGGGAACAGCGCGGTTGCGCGATCCGCGGCGCTGGTTCCCGAAAAAAGCCGCAGCATCTCCCGCAGTTGCGCGGGCGCATTGGGTAGCGCATTCGTGAAAACCGTAGACCGATCCGCTTGCCAAAGCAACGCGGCAACGTCCTCGACGCTTCGAGTCTCCGACAACCGAATCGCGTTCTCGCCCCGATAGTGAGGACCTTCCTCGGTAATGAGAGTGATGTCGGTCTCGCGACGCAGCCCCCCTGGGCGCTCGGCGGCAGGCGCTTCGCCCCCGCCCGCGACTCGTTCGATATCGGCTCTCCAGTACCGGTTACGGCGCGACCCGGGAACCGGCTGGGAGCGGATTTTCTTCCTGCTGACGTAGGCATACAGCGTCGAGAGGTTGACGCGAAGCATCTCCGCCGCCGCTTCCGCGGAAACATACAGGTCATCTTGCATGGGGCCTACGTATGTACGAATTTCATCAAGATTGACGACATGACGCGATTGTCTCACGATTTAAGCGAACAATAAATACATGTTGATATAGATAGTCAATATAAGGGGGGGGTTATGCTGGTACCGTGGGTCAAAATTCGAAGTCGGATCGGCCGAATGCGCCTGGGGCCACTATTGGGGGCGGTTCTGCTTGGCTCGGCATACGTGCCCTGCGCGCCGGCGGAGACCGTGGCGCCGACGTCGGCAGCGCCGGGCCCCCAACTGGAAGAGGTCTTGGTCACCGCAGAGAGGCGGGAATCCAAGCTCGAAGACACCCCAATCGCCGTGTCGGTGATCGACGGCGGCGAAATTCAGCGCGAGAGATTGGTCAATCTCAGCGAGATTGCCGCGAAAGCGCCCAGCATCACATTCAATCAGGTGAACCACTCGGAGTCGTTCATTTCCATTCGCGGAACGACCATCGGGAATGATGCTGCCGGCATCGACCAGGGTGTATCCGTGTTCATCGACGAGGTACCGACAACGGGTTTCGGGGATGACAGCCCCGATCTCTACGACCTGCAAAGTGTCGAAGTGCTTCGTGGTCCGCAAGGCACGCTGTTCGGCCGAAACGTAACGGGTGGGGCGGTGTTGATCCGCACCATGCCGCCGAGTTTCACGGAGTCGGGGCGCGTGACGGCCACCTATGGCTCCGACAATCTGATGGAGCTGCAGGGATTCGACACCGGCCCGCTCGTGGAGAACATCCTGGCGGGCAAAATCGCCGTGGACGTTCGTCGACGCGATGATTTTGTGACGAACCTCGTGCTTCACGACAAGACTTACGGCGAGAACCTGGGATCGTTCAGAGGGCAGCTATTGTGGACACCCAGCGCGGACGTGCGCGTGCTCTTTGGAGGCGACTATCTGGACGACACCTCGCCGGGAAAGACGCAATGGCTGGTCGGCAATTTTCAGCCAAGCCTCTTCCCTAACTTGAGCTACAACCCGAATAACACCAATCAGGGGTCGAATGCGACCACGGACAAGAAAGTGAGCGGCCTTCTGACTCACGCCGATTGGACGCTGCCGTTTGCGACATTGACGTCCATCACGGGCTATCGAAAGGTGGACGAGCACGTGCACTTTTCAACGTCCGGCGATCCGTTCAACAGCATCATTTCCGATCCCATCATCAACGACCACCAGATCTCCGAGGAGCTACGGATCACCTCCCCGACCGGTCAGCGTCTCACTTGGGTGGGCGGCTTTTTTTATCTTCATGCGGATCGCGCCTACCTCCAAACGGTGTCGTATGACGCGTTCCCCGGTACCCGGCTCAATGCCCTGGCTCAGTTCGGAGTGCCGAGCCTTGCCCGATTCTTGAGTCCCTACGTCAATCAGGCCAATCAGCACGTTGCGGTGGACAGCAAAGCCGGCTTTGGTGAAGCGACGTTCGAAATGACCTCGGGTCTCAAAATGACCCTGGGTGCGCGCTACTCCAGCGAATCGAAGGCCGGACATACGGAAATCAGCAATACCAGCGTGCAGAACCCCGCGCTGAGCTCCGGGCCCTATTCGAAGACCTGGAACGCATTCACGCCAAAGGCGCTCTTGTCATACGAACCTGTTTCCGACGTGATGCTGTACGTGAGCGCCACAAAGGGCTTCGAGAGCGGCGGCTACGACACCAATGGCACGACAAATGCCGAGCTAGCCTCGGCGTATAACCCGGAATACGTGTGGAGCTACGAAGGCGGAATCAAGACGGCGCTTCTGGACAAACGCCTGCAGATCAACCTGGCTGTTTACGACGCCGAATACAAGGACTTGCAAACGCGCAACTTCGATCCGATTTCCGGCAACATCATCGCCGGAAATGCCGCGAAGGCACGGGTACGAGGCACCGAACTCGAGGTCGAGATGCTGCCGGTCGAGTGGCTGACGCTCGGACTTTCCTACTCGTACACCGACGCCAAATACCGCAGCTACCTGGTCCCGAACGCGCCGCCCGCTCCGCCGACCGATAACTCCGGCCACACCATTCCCTTCACGCCGCACAACGCGGCGAACTTTCGCGCTGAAACGCATTTTGCGGCTCCGGGCGGCGCCGGCAAGATTCGCATCGGCGCTGATATTACCTATCGCAGTGCGATTGAGTTCAACGATGCCAACGATACGCCGCGTTTTATCGTCGCCAAGAGCGCGTATCACGGCGTGCTGAACGCGCATGCGACCTGGTCGTCCGATGGCGATCGCTCCGAAGTGACCGTCTGGGGCAAGAACGTCACGGACAAGCGGGCGATCATCAACAACGCCGACCTATCCAATTTCTTCGACACGTTCGCGGAATACAACAAGGGAGGCTACGTCTCGATCGATAACTGGAACGATCCGCGAACGGTGGGAATCAGCCTGACGAGACGATTTTGAGCACAGCGTGGATCGAGCGGCCCGATGCCGGACTCGGGCGGCGCATCGCGCGCCGCAGCTCATTGCCCGTGAGAACCTAGGAGTATTCGCTTGAACGAGATTCGGTATGTAGCGGCGACCGGTGCTCTAGGGGTTGGTGTGGACGCCGAGGCGCTCGACAAGTCGCTCGACTTGCGTCCGCACTTCATCGCCGCCGACGCCGGCACTACCGATGCCGGTCCCTTCGCGCTCGGCTCGGGTACCGCCGCATTTCCCCGCGAAGCCGTCAAACGTGATCTGACCCGGGTCCTGGTCGCGAGCCGCAAAGCGAATATTCCGGCGCTGATCGGCTCGGCCGGCACCGCCGGGGGCGACCCGCACGTCGAGTGGGTCCTCGACATTGCCCGCGAGATCGCAGAGGAGAACGGCCTGTCCCTTCGTACCGCGGTCATTCGGTCAGAGCAGGATCCCGACTACCTCCTGGGGCTGTATCGGGAGGGACGGGTCCGCGCTCTCGACCCCGCTCCCGAAATCGACGAGGCGGTGTTCTCGGCCAGTGCACGAATCGTCGGGATGATGGGCGTTGAACCGTTGCAGGCGGCGTTGGACGGCGGCGCGGACTTCGTGCTGGCGGGGCGCTGCAGCGATCCTGCGCTGTTTGCCGCGTTGCCGATCCTGCGTGGACTTCCTCCCGGTCTTGCGTGGCACGCCGGCAAGGTGACCGAGTGCGGAACGATGGCCTGTGAAGGCGGCCGCGGCGGCGTGATCACGGCGACCGTTCGGGAGCATGAGGTGATTTTGCGGCCGGTCGGCGCGGGACTGCGTTGCACTCCCCACAGTATCGCCGCACACAGCCTGTACGAAAACGCACATCCCTACCTGCACAAGGAATGTTCCGGCACGCTCGACTTGACGCATTCGACCTACACGGCGATCGACGATACCGCCGTCCGCGTCACCTCCAGCGACTTCATCCCGTCGAGCGACTACACGGTAAAGCTCGAGGGCGCGCAACTGGTCGGCTACCAGTCAATCATGATCGGAGGCATCCGGGATCCCTTCATCCTCCGGCAGCTGGACCGCTGGTTGGCCGAGGTCAAGGACTATATCTACGGAGCGGTGGAGCGGGTTCTCAAGCTGCATCCTCGGGATTGGACCTTGACCGTCCATGTCTACGGTCGAAACGCGGTAATGGGCACCCTCGAACCGAACGCGTCCGAGATGCCGCACGAAGTCGGAATCGTCGTTGAAGCAACCGCGGCCACGCAAGAACTGGCGACCAAAGCCGCTCAACTGTCGCGTCAACCCTTCTTGCACCACGGCGTGCCCGAGTGGACCAGCGGGACCACGAGCTTCGCTTGCCTGCACAATCCCGCGCACATCAATCGAGGCGCCGTGTATCGTTTCAATCTGAACCACGTCGCGGTTCCTCGAACCAAGACGGAGATGTTCAGAACCGAGTTCGTCCAGATCGGGGGGCCGCGGCGATGAAGCTTGCCGAGCTTGCGAGCCTGATTCGCAGCAAGAACGCGGGTCCGTTCGTGCTGACCTTCGACATCATGTTCCCCGACAACGACAGCTATGTTCGCGTGAAAAAGGCGCGAGCGCTGACCATCGCCCGCTTCGCCCAACTATTCCAATGCGAGGAGAGGCACGTTCTGTTCTTCGAGTGCGACAATGCCCACGCGTTCAAATTCAGCATCCCGCGGCCCATCGTGCAGGGTAATCTTGGCGACGGCGACATGCACGGCGGCCAGCAATTCATTCCTCTGATGGACATCGAGATTCAATGACCGAAATACGCGGTCCCGACGTCGGCGCGCGGCTCGATCGGCTGCCCCCGACCCGGTACATTTGGTACTTGGTCGGATTGGTGTCCTTCGGCGCATTCTTTGAAATCTATGATTTGGCCCTGACGGCGCCTTTGAGTCTCGGACTTCTGGTCGCCGGGGTGTTTCATCGCGGAGCGGCGGGATTATTCGGCTTCAGCGATCAGGCAACGTTCGCCGCCGCCACCTTTGCGGGCCTCTATATGGGAACCTTGGGGTTTTCCTCGGTCGCAGACCGTCTGGGCCGGCGGCCGATTTTCACCTTCGCGCTACTCTGGTATGCGGCGGCGACGGTGGTGATGGGCTTGCAGAACAGCGCGTTCGCCATCGACCTGTGCCGCTTCGTCGCGAGCATCGGCGTCGGCCTCGAATTGGTCGCAATCGATTGCTATCTTGCCGAACTCATGCCGAAAACGGTGCGGGGGCGCGCATTTGCCGTCAGTGCTTCGCTGCAGTTCCTTTCAGTGCCGTTGGTCTCGGTGCTCGCTTGGGCTTTGATCCCGGGCACGCATCTCGGTATCGACGGATGGCGTTGGCTCGCTTTCGTTCCCGGGGTCGGCGCGTTGCTGGTCTGGCAAGTGCGCAGAGCGCTGCCGGAATCACCGCGATGGCTCGAGGCGCATGGACGACCGGTCGAAGCTGATCAGGTCACCTCAAAGATCGAGCAACGCGTGGCCCGCGACCTGGGGTCTGAGGTTCCTCGGGTACACGCTCGGACGGAGGCAGCGGTGCCGCAGGCTCCGGCCAAAGCGATGTCCCTGTGGACGCCACCCTACAAGCGTCGAACCATCGTGCTGATCGCTTTTCACGTCTTCCAAACCATCGGCTATTTCGGTTTCGCGAACTGGCTTCCCACGCTGTTGGTGTCGCAGGGCATCGAAATAGGCAAATCGCTGGCATACAGCGCGGTGATCGCGCTGGTGCCGCCGATCGCGCCGCTCGCCTTCAGCCTATTTGTCGACAAAGTAGAACGAAAGTGGATGGTCGCCGCGGGAGCCCTATTGGCGGCCGTGGCCGGCTTGTTCCTATCCCGCATCACGCAGCACTCGGACTTTGTCGTGTTCACGGTGATTGGAGCCGGCGTCGCGATCGGCAACTCGCTGATGTCGCTGTCGTATCACACGTACCAAAGCGAGCTGTTTCCCACTCCCATGCGCGCCCGTGCGGTCGGCTTCGTGTATTCTTTCAGCCGCCTTTCGGCACTATTTTCCGGCTATATCATTGCCGCGACGCTCGACCGCGCGGGCAGCGTCGGCGTGTTCATTCTCATCTCGATGGCAATGGCCGTCGTAGCGCTGACCGTCGGAATCTTCGGGCCCCGGACGCGCGGGCTTGCGCTCGAACAGATATAGGGGCTCTCCGGTCCGCCAGCCACAAAGGTGTGACCTGTCGCTCACAGATGACAGTGTCCAGCGGGCCAATTGTGTTGCAAGATTCGAGGGATGATCCGTCGCTACCCCACGGGGACGCTATTGCTGCTCATCGCCGGCATCAACCTGCTGCGGGCCGGGCCCGCGTGCGCTGCTCTCGGCGGCGACGCGGCCAGCGTTCTCGCCGATGGGGTCGCGTCGAAGGGCGCCGTGAATGCCGTCATCCGCCAGCAGTACGATATTGAGGAGTTCACCGCCGACACCGGCGTACAGGTGCGCGAGTACCTCAATCGAGACGGGGTGGTGTTTGCCGTGAGCTGGACCGGTCCCGTGTTGCCGGACCTCAAGCGCCTTCTGGGCGCACACTTCGCGGCATATACCGAGGGACTTGCGGCGCTGAATCACCCCGGAGTGCAGCGCTCGGTGCGGGTCGCGTCGTCGGCATTGGTCGTCGAGTCCGGTGGGCATCTGCGCGCCTATGCCGGCCGCGCCTATGTGCCCGCCCTGATGCCGGCCGGGGTGTCGCCGGCGGAGCTACGCTAGCGTTCTTCGCCGTACCCTGCATGCGCTCCATCATTCAAATCGGGATCGTCTTGGCGGTGGGCCAGCTCGCCGCCTGTGTCGGCGGCAATGGCACGACGGCCGCCCCCACTCCGGTCACGCCCGTGTTGAACACCACCGCATTGATCGTGGACTCGGGTCCGGCCGGCGCGCTCGGGGCGATCAACCATGCGTACGTGACGGTGAGGGTCTGCGTGCCGGGCAGCCAGACGCAGTGCGCCGATGTCGACCATGTGCTGCTCGATACCGGTTCGTGGGGTTTGCGGCTGGTGCGATCCGTGTTGATCGCGCACGGCGTCACCTTGAGCGCCGAGACCGATGCCCAAAGCCAGGCAATCGAAGAATGCGTCAGTTTCGGCGGCGGTCAGACTTGGGGACCGGTGGCACTGGCCGATGTATCGCTGGCGGGCGAAAGCGCGCCCAAGCTGCCCGTGCAGGTCATGGATGATACGAGCGCCAGTGCGGCGCCGCCCGCGACTTGCGGTGCCAACGGCACGTTGATCAACGGTGTTTCCGGCTTCAACGCCAACGGTGTGCTCGGGGTTGGCGTTTTCGTCCAAGACTGCGGGCCGGCGTGCGTCAATGCGGCATCGCCGCTGCCGGTCTATTACGGCTGTACCACAGCCGGGGTTTGCACGGCCGAGAACGTGGCGCTCGCCGCTCAGGTAACGAACCCGGTAGCGATGTTTGCAGCCGACAACAATGGCATCATCGTCAATCTGCCGAGCCTGCAAAACGCCAATGGCGATGCGTCGGTCCAAGGTGAGGTGGTGTTCGGCATCTCCACGCAGACCGACAACGCGCTGCCGCCGTCGGCACTGACGGTGCTCGGCACCGACACGAATGGGGATTTTACCGCCACATACAACGGCGCAACGACGCCGCAACCGGCGCTGATCGACTCGGGGGCTCACCTGAATTCCTTCGATGATCCCACCATCGCCGTATGCGGCGCGAGTTCGGGTATCTTCGTCGGCGACTACTGTCCGGCCGTGGCTCCGCAGAGTGTGTTCGCCGTCAATACCGGCGTGGGCGTGAACAATGCCGTCAACAGGGTAGACTTTGCAATTGCCGACCCGAACACCTTCGTGGCCAACGCGACTGCTTTCGTCAATCTCGCCGGCGGCGGCGGTGCGACGCACTTTACTTGGGGAATGCCGTTTTTCTACGGCCGCAAGATTTACGTCGGGATAGAGCAGCGAGTTGCCGGCGCCTACACGGGTCCGTACTACGCCTATTGAGCAGGCCGCGGCCGCGTGCCTTCAGCCTCTGCCGGTCAGCTCCGTGGCAATCGATGCGAAGCCGCGGCCGGTCGCGATATCGCTCGCCGTAACGCCGGCGCCGTTGCGCAGCGCCTTGTTGGCTCCAGCCGCGAGCAGCATGTGGCAGATGGCCGCATAGCCCCCGCGGCTGGCGGCGATTAATGCCGTGTCCCCGGCTTTGTTCTGAACATCAAGATTGGGCTTTTGGGCCAGCAGCGCTTGAACCACCTCCGCGTGACCCGTGGCGGCGGCCACCAGTAGCGCGGTATCGCCATCGGCAGTTCGGCGGTTCACCAAGGAATCAGATACGAGCAGCGGCCCCAGGACGTCGGCGTTTCCCTGGGCAGCGGCGGCGTGGAGAATCGTGAGGCCGCCGACATCGGCCGCCTCGCGACCTGCTCCCGCGGCAAGCAGCGCCATCACTTCGTCGCGCGAACCGGCAGCGGCCGCATACCAAAGCGCAGTTCGCCGTCCATGGTCTTCTGCGTCGATTCGAGCATGGTTCGCGAGCAGCACCTGAACCAGTGCCACCTGGCCGCTTGCGGACGCCAGCATCAACGGCGTGTGGCCTTCCGCATCGGAGGTTTCCGGACTGGCGCCCGCGGCGAGCAACACCCGTGCAACGTCCGAATGGGTCGCACGCAGCGCGGCGAGCAACGGCGCCTGCTCGGCAGCAGCGTGCGCATCAGGCTTGACGCCGGCATTGAGCAAGGACTTGATCACCGGGACATCGTTGCGAGTCGCAGCACGCCACAGCACGCTGTGGCCGGCATGGTCCGTGGCGGTGGCGTCGGCTCCGCGCGTCAGCAGCAGCTGCAAACACTCTACGGCTTGCGCGTCGGCGGCTATCTGCAGCAGGGGGTCACCCTGCGGCAGCCGCAGATTGGCATCGCCCCCGGCATCGAGGAGTCGCTGCACGCTGGCCGTGTCGCCGCGCGACACGGCCAGTGCCAGCGGGGGCCAGCCGCGATAAATGTCACCCGGGTGTGCCGGATCGAACTTGCCGTTCTTCCGGCCGCCGGCCGCGACCAGATTGGCATGAAGCCCCAAGGAACGCAGCTCCGTGGCGGCCGCGTCAGCTTCGACGGTGAGCGCGTCGTCGAGCGCGTTATAACCGCGGCCGTCGTGCACATCGAGTGCCGCCCCGGCACGCTGCAGCGCTCGGATGGTTGCCGGTTGATCGGCACGCGCCGCGTAAAAGAGGGCGGTGCGCTGCTCAGCATCGGCCGCCTGAGGGTCCGCGCCGTGTTGCAACAGGAACTCGGTCATGGCCGCATCGTTTCGCCCGGCCGCGATCATCAACGCAGTAGTACCGGCTTGATCCACCGCACGTATGTCGGCGCCCAATTCCAGCAGCGCCAGGGCGGCCTCGCCGGCACCGGCGCCGGCCGCATGCGACAGGGGACCGCGCCCAAACTCATCGCGTATCGCAACCGTTGCGCCGCCGAGCCTGCGCAACTCGGCCGCATCATTTTTACGCGCGCAGTCGATCACCCAGGCCGTCAAGAGCGTCGGATCCGAGGCGCCCACGGACTCGCGATCGAGCAAGGGCCGGCCCGATTTCAATGCCTCGACGGCGCGGACATAACCGAGCTTGGCCGAGCGTTCCAGCCACAGATGCGCCGCATCGGGCGCCGCGTCCGGGGCATGCGCGAACTCACCCGCCAGCACATAGGCGGCCGCCCCCTGACCATGCTCGGCAGCGGACGTCAGGAGCGCGCGCGCACGCGCGGGGTCGGATGCGACGCCCACCCCGTTCAAGTACATCAGTCCGAGTAGATACCGGGCGTCGGCGCTGCCGGCCGTGTTCAGCAATTCAATGGCCTTGTTGAATTGCAACGTACGCAACGCCGCGCGTGCCGGCTCCAGAGGGTCATTGGGCTTGGTCTGTTTGGCGGGTGCACCGGCCGCGCAGAGGCTGACCGCGCAGCATATTGCAGCAATCGGGCCACGGTAACGCTGAGACGTCTTCATCAAGCGGTGCCGAACTTGGTCTCGACCCGAATCCCGATCGCCCGCAAGAAATCATTCGGCAGAATGCCGCCGGCGCTCACGATCACGGCGTCGTTGGGCGTCTTCAGCTCCCGCCCGGATTGTTTCAACAGCACTTCGTCAGACCGTATCTCGCGGATCTGCGAATTGAGCAGCACGTTGAGTTGACCTTTGGCGCTCGCTTCCTCGACGCGCTGGCGGTTGCGCTGCTTGGCGCGCTGGAAGGCTTCACCTCGGTATGAGAGCACCACCGAAGTATCGCCCAGTTCGGCAATGCTCGCCGCCGCTTCGAGCGCGCTGTCGCCGCCGCCGACGACGATCACTTGCTGCCCGCGGTATTGTTCGGGATCAATCAGTCTATACACGACTTTCGGCAACTCTTCGCCGGGCACGCCCAATTTGCGCGGTGTGCCGCGCCGGCCAATCGCGAGCAGTACCGCCGCCGCGACGTACTGCTGCGTGGTCGTGCGTACGTGAAATGTGCCGTCCTTGTTTTCGACGCTTTCCACCCGTTCCTGGTAGCGGATTTTCAATCCATTGCCGGTGCAGGCCTGAGTCCAGAATTTCAGCAGTTCCTCCTTGGAGGTATTGCGAAACTGGACCTTGCCGACGAGCGGCAATTCCACGGGCGCGGTCATCACCAGCTTGCCGCGCGGATACTGGAAAACCGCGCCGCCCAGAGCGTCCTGTTCGACCGTCTGGTAGGAGAGTCCCATCTTCTTGGCGGCGAGCGACGCGGCAAGGCCCGCGGGTCCTGCGCCGACGATCAGTACATCGAGCGCACCCGGGCGCTTCACGCCGGCCTTGGCGATCGCCTCGAGCGCCTGCTGACCCTGCATGAGGGCATTTTTGATGAGCCCCATACCGCCGAGCTCGCCCGCGATGTAAACGCCCGGCACGGTGGATTCGAAGTTCGGCTTGAGCACCGGAATGTCCAGGCCGCGCCGCTCCGTGCCGAACACCAAGGTGATCGCATCGAACGGGCAGACGATCTTACATGCCCCATGTCCGATGCAATCGGTCGGGCCGACGAGGACTGCCTTGCCGTTGATCAGTCCGAGCACTTCGTGGTGCGGCTGCTCCGGGCATGCCTTGACACAGGCTCCGCAGCCGAGACATTTGCTGGCGTCGATCAACGGATGCAACGAGGCCGGTTCGGTCATGCCGGCCGCGATGGATTCCTCATGGACACGACGATGACGCGCATAGGCGCGTCGCTGGCGCAAGAGATACAAGCCGAGAATCGCAATAAGCGGCAGCCCATAGAGAGCGAGCGACCAAAAGGTATCCATGCTTCGTGTGCTCACCGGGTTCCGGACTTGTGATCCATCAGGCTATGCATCATGACCGTAAGATTCTGTGAATCCAGTCACGTGTCAACCTGTCGCCAGTCCCGCAAATGTGTCGCGTTTCGCACACATTTTACTCCGGTAAGCAAGCATGATTCACTTTGGGCTGCAAAGAATACCAAGGCTTCGAAGAAGCACCGGGCGTGCCGGTAAGTCCTGACTCCGAGGCTTTAACATAAGAGGAGTTTTTGGGTTGTGACGTTATTTTGGTTTTTGGCCGGTGTGCTGACCACGCTGGCCTCCCTCATTGCGGTAATGCCGTGGCTGCGCACGATTCCGCGCCTCGGCCCGTTGCCGGCGATTCCCCGGCAGGCGTCGGTCGCGGCCGGACTGGTCGTGGCCGCGATACTCGGTTTGTGCGGGTGGCTCGGGCGTTCTGATCTTGCGGGCCGGCCCGCCACAGCGGCCTCTCCCAATGCCGCGGCGGCCGCCAACGCCTTCGCCAATGCGGTCAGCGTCTCCGGCTCTCTCGCGCCCCCTGCGCCGAAAACCGCGGCCGGGTCCATGGGCAGTGCAATTGCCGCACTGCAAGCGCGCCTTGCCAAGGGCGGCGGGACCCCAGCGGACTGGGAACTGCTCGCCAAGTCATATGAATTTCTGGGCCGCGCCGGCGATGCAAGCAAGGCACGCTCCCGGCAACTGCCGCACTTGCCGTCGGATACCAATGAGACTGCGGCCCCGCCAGACGCGGCGTCGCCGGCATTGTCGGCCGATTCGCTCCAGTTGATCGCCAAAGCAAACACTGCGAGACAGAAGCAGCAATTAAAGGAAGCCGCGACCATTTATGCGCAGCTCGCTGCGCGCGGGCAGATGAACGCGGACAGTTGGGCCGATTTTGCGGACACCGCGGCCAGCCTGCAGCACGGCAAGCTGGCCGGAGAGCCGGAAACGTACGTGGACAAGTCGCTCGCTCTTGATCCGCAACACCCCAAGGCGCTGTGGCTCAAGGCGAGCGCAGACGAAGAAGCCGGTCGGTTTGCCGACGCGGCCGGCGTCTGGCAACGGCTGCAGGCGGTGCTGCCCGCGGATTCAGCCGATGCCAAGGTCGTGTCGGCCAATTTGCAGCAGGACTTGAAATCGGGGGGGAGCGGAGTCACCGGGCCGGGCAGCGCAGCCACGGGATCAGGTACCGCAGTCAGCGGCGAAGTGTCGCTGGCCGCCGCCTTGAGCAGCAAAGCTGCCGCCGGCGCGACGCTGTTCATCGTCGCCAAGTCCGTCGACTCCCCAGGGCCCCCGGTGGCCGTGTTTCGCAGCACCGTGGCGGCATGGCCGGTCAAGTTTACGTTGGATGACTCCCAATCAATGCTTCCCGGACGAAACCTGTCGAAGGCGGGCCGCGTAACGATCGAGGCCCGGATTTCTCAGAGCGGCCAGCCTATGCCCGCGGCCGGTGATCTCCAGGGAACGAGCGGAGCCTTCGACCCGGCCGGCCACCAACCACAACCCCTGAAAATATTGATCGACCGGGTCATCACGTGAGCATTGCCGCCGACAGGATTTCGTCCACCATCAAGGCGCCGCGCCTACGGTGGCCGATCGTGTGGACAGTGGTGGTCGCGGGAGTGCTGGCGTGGGGCATGCACGCCCACCTCGAACGCTACATCACGCCGCAACGCGGCTTCGGCTACGCGCTGGGCATCATCGGCGGCTCCATGATGATCCTGTTGTTGATTTACTCGGCACGCAAACGCCTGCGCTGGCTGCGCTGGCTGGGCGGGATCCCGGCCTGGTTCGAGTTCCACATGGTGCTCGGTATCGTGGGACCCATCCTGGTGCTGTTTCACGCCAACTTCAGCCTGGGCGCCACCAACAGCAACGTCGCCTTGATTTGCATGCTGCTGGTCGCCGGCAGCGGCGTCATCGGCCGCTACATCTATACGCGCCTGCACGCGCGGCTGGACGGCCACGAGGTCACGCTCGAGCAGCTGAAGGCGGCCGGCGATCGGCTGCGCTCGCAAACCACGTCGATCACTTTCCTGTCCGGGTTGCTGGATGTGATCGACCGGACCGAGAAGCGGTTCATCGAACCCCCGAAGGCAATCGTTGCACGGTTTCCGCACTTGCTGATGGGTGCTCCCCGCGTGGCCTTGGCGCGCTGGATCGTGCACCGGGAAATCAACCGGGCCCTGAATCATGCGGTCCGGCGCGAATCCGCGTTGATCGCCCAGCACGCCCACCGCATCGCGGCGGTCACTCGCAGCTATGCCGATCGCCGCTTGGAGGCCGGACGGCGCAGGGCGGAATACAAGGCCTACGCGCGATTATTCTCGCTTTGGCACGTGCTGCACATCCCGCTGTTTTTCATGCTGCTGATTGCAGGGATCGTGCATGTCATTGCGATCAACATCTACTGATCCAGGTCATGAGGGCACATGGACGTGACGGTGCGATTCGAGCGGTGTGGATCATGGCAATGTCCTTGATTGCGGCCTCGGGCGCATTCGCGGCTTCGGTGGAAACACTGCTGATGCCGGGCAAGGTGACGCGCGCCCATGAAAAGCAGGAAAAGGATTGCGCGAACTGCCACGACCGCTCCAATGTCCGGACCCAATCCTCGCTGTGTTCGGACTGCCACAAGGACATCGCCGGCGACTTGCGGGACCATCATGGCTATCACGGCCGCATGCCCAACGCCGGTGCCGGCGAATGCCGCGCATGCCACACCGAACACAAGGGCCGCGCCGCCGATATCGTGCAGTTGAGTCCTGCGCATTTCGATCATCGGCTGACCGACTTCGCGCTGGAGGGCGCGCACACCGCGCTGACGTGCGAGAGCTGCCACAAGGCAGGCGAGGCGTGGCGCAAGGCTCCCGCGAACTGCGTCGGCTGCCACAAGCACGATGACGTGCACCGCGGGCAATTCACACAGTCCTGCGGCGAGTGCCACAGCTCCATGAGTTGGACCGGCGGGCGGTTCGATCACGATAAGACGGAATTCAAACTGACGGGGGCGCACGTAACGGCGACGTGCGATGCCTGTCACGTCGCGGGCCGCTACAAGCCCACGCCGAAGACTTGCATCGGTTGTCACCAGACCGACGATGAGCACCGCGGCTCACGCGGCGAAGCATGCGCAAAGTGCCATGTGACCAAGGAGTGGAAGGCTGCGAAATTCGACCATCTGAAAGAGACGGGCTACGAGCTGCTGGGCGTACACGCCGACGTCGCCTGCCTGACCTGCCATCGAAGCGGAAATTACAAGGATAAGATCCCGAAGGACTGCAACGGTTGCCATCAGTCGGATGATGCGCACGCCGCGCGTTTCGGCAGCAAGTGCGAGGACTGCCATGACAACGACCGATGGCACCCGGTGACTTATGACCATGCCCTGAAGACGAAATTCGCGTTGGTCGGCGCGCACGCCAAGATCGACTGCCACACCTGCCACACCGCGCCGGTGGCAACCCAGAAGTTAGCCAAGGACTGCGTCGGCTGTCATCGCAGCGAAGACCCCCACGGCACCAAGCCGCACGGCGGGTGCGAGACCTGCCACGGCCAGAACTCCTGGCGCGGCGATATCGTGTTCGAGCATGACTTGAGCGAGTTTCCCCTGCTCGGATTGCACCGCCTCGTCAGCTGTGCGCAGTGCCACGTGACGCAGGCCTTCGACCGGGCGCCGACGGCGTGCGTCGACTGCCATTCGCATGATGACGTGCACAAAGGAGGGCTCGGCAAGAAGTGCGAGAGCTGCCACTCCCCCAACGGGTGGCCGATGTGGGTGTTCGATCATGCCAAGGAAGCGCATTTTGCGTTGCTGGGCGCGCACGGCAAATTACAGTGCGCCGAATGTCATCTCGAGCCGCCCGGCACGCAGAAGATGTCGCAGCAATGCGGGAGCTGCCATCACAAGGATGACCGCCATCTGGGCCAGTACGGCGCGCAGTGCGACCGATGTCATACGGTGTATTCCTGGAAAGGCGCACGGATTCAATAGGCGCGCTCATGAAACTCCGCCGCATTTTGCAATGGATCGCGCCGCTTGCCCTGGCATGGTCGATGCTCGTGCCGAGCCTGAGCGCTCTTGCGGCTGCACCGCCGATTACCGTGCCGTTCGACCATCTGACCACCGGATTCGAACTCGATGGCGTGCACCGCGATCTGCCGTGCGAATCGTGCCATCTGAATGCGGTCTTCAGAGGCACGCCGCGCAATTGCGGCACGTGCCACATCACGAATTCGCTCTTCAATGCGACGCCGAAGACGATGACGCATATTCCGAGCACCAATAATTGCGCGGCCTGCCACAACACGAACTCGTTCCGCCCGGATGTGCACTTCGATCACGCCGAAGTGATGGGCAGCTGCGTCAGTTGTCACAACGGCACGATAGCCACGGGAATGACCATCCCGCCGCATCCGGCCACCAGCCGGGATTGCGCGGCCTGCCACACGGTCCTCAGCTGGAATCCGCCCAAAACGGTCGATCACGCCCAGATCCCGATGAGCGTCGCCGGTTTTTGCATCATCTGCCACAACGGCGTGAAATTCTCGGGCAAGCCCGCGGGCCATATCGCTACGAATCTCGAGTGCGGCGACTGCCATTTGACCACGACCTGGGCGGGCGCCACCTTCGATCACACGGGCATCACCAGCGGCTGCGCGAGCTGTCACAACGGCACGAAGGCCGTGGGAAAGCAGGGCAACCACATGCCCACCACCAACCTGTGCGAGAACTGCCACACCACGGGGATCGGTACTTCGACTCCAAGTTGGGCGCCCTCGAAGTTTGATCACACGCAGATGGCGGTGACGACGTGCCAGACCTGTCACAGCGGCACGGTGAAGATTACGACCGGGGTCGTCTCGGGGCAGCCGCCGACCCACGTGCCCCCCATTCCCTCCACCGAGGATTGCGGCGTATGCCACGGCAATAACCCGGCGGCGGAAACGTGGACCGTGCTCGCGGTCAGCATCGCGGCGCTGCATAACGGCCTCAATCCCGCCAATTGCCTGGTGTGCCATGCCGGGGAGACGTTCGCCGGCGTCCCGGCGCCCTACATTCCGATGTCGATGTCCGGCGTGTCTCCGACCAGGGCGACGCCGCTGTCGCCACCGCACATCCCGGTGATGACGGGCACCGACTGCAGTGCCTGCCATGGCAAGGCCTACCAGGCCGGTGGTTTCGGCCCGGCAACGCCGATGAACCCCACCACGCACGGCTTCGTGTCCTCGACCTGCAACACCTGCCACGATACCGGCAAGAGTTTCTACGTCGGCAGCGGTACGCCGCTTCAGGTGCGGCCGGCCGATCACTTGAACAGCAACGACCCCCGTATGGCCACCGGCGACTGCTCCGTATGCCATGAGACCAAGGATTGGGCCAGCACCGCATTGCCGAACGGCCACATGCCAAATCCGAGCAACCTGGCATGCGCCCAGTGCCATGCCTCTGCGCCGAACGACTACACGCCGGCCACACTGGCGGCGTACTCCGTGCTGCACACGGGCATCACCGGCAATTGCGGGTTGTGCCATGGCAATAACGTCACGGCGCTGACCTGGTTCAGCAATTTCACGCCGAAGGATGCGCTGCTCACGCCCTCGCACATACCGTACCTGTCAGGAAGCGATTGCAGTTCCTGTCACGCCGGGAACTACGTTGCGGGCGGGTTCGGGCCCACCAACATGAGCGCCGCCAAACATGCGTTCGTGCCCACGGCTTGCGATAGCTGCCATGAAGCCGGGCTCACCTTCTATCTGGGCGCCTCGACACCGCCCCTGCAGGGTCGGCCGATGGATCACATGAGCCCCGCCGGCACGCCGCAGCAGCAGACCGGGGATTGCTCGGGCTGTCACAACACCACGGACTGGACCACCAATACGATGCCCGCGGGGCACATGCCCAATCCGGGCAACCAGACCTGCGCGGTGTGCCACACCGCCATCGGCGGCACTGCGGCGAGCTACGCCACATTGGCGAGCATTGCGGTCCTGCACACCGGCATCAGCAACAATTGCGGACTATGCCACGGCAGTCCGTCATCGGGAGCGCTGAGCTTCTACAACAATAACGACGTCCCGAAGCCTGCGGCGGGGCTCACGCCCGCGCATATTCCCTATTCGAACGGCGTCGATTGCAGCGCCTGTCACGCGGCGAACTACGTCGCGGGTGGCTTCGGCCCCACCAACATGAGCGCGGCCAAGCATGCCTTCGTGCCCACGACCTGCGATACCTGCCACGATACCGGCCGGAATTTCTACCTGGGTGCATCCACGCCGGCGCTGCAGACCCGGCCTCCGACCCACGTCTCGGCGCCCAACCCGGCCTCGCAGGCCGCCGGCGACTGCTCGCTGTGCCACAACACGACGGTCTGGACCACGCCGACCACGCTGCCGAACAATCACATGCCGATTCCCGGCACCCAGACCTGCTCGGTCTGCCAT